>NZ_JBHWES010000016.1:118556-171939 GCF_042734105.1 Streptomyces sp. NPDC059679
CTCTCCCCGGGGTTGGGTGCGGTGCCTCCCAGACACCACCCCACCCCACCCGCGGGCGGGTCGGGGGGTCGGCCGTCCGGCGGGGGGGCCCCCGCCCCCCCCCCACGGCCGGCCGGGCCGCTAGACCCCGAAGGGTGCCGCGTAGCGGACGGTGCCGCTCGGCAGCGGGTGGGTGGCCTCGTCCAGGGTGAGGGCCATCATGGCCTCGTCCGGGACGTCGAGGGTCACGTCGATGCCGTGGGCCGAGGCGCGGGTGAAGCCGAACCGCGGGTAGTACGCCGGGTGTCCGAGGACGGTGACGTAGTACTCGCCCAGGCCCTTGGCCGCGCTGAGCGCGGCCCGGATGGCCGCGGAGCCGGCGCCGGTCTTCTGGTGCTTGGGCAGCACGGAGACCGGGGCCAGGCACAGGGCCGGGGTGTCGCCGATGTGGCAGCGCGTCAGCAGCGCGTGGCCGACGGGCTTGCCGTCCGCGTCGGCGCTGACGACGGACAGGCCCTCGATCCACGACGCGTCGGCGCGCAGGGCGTCGACGAGATCGGCCTCGTACGGGGTGTCGAAGGCGGCCAGAACGATGCCGCGGACGGCCGGGATGTCGGCCTCGGTCTCGGCGCGAGTGATCCACTGGTTGTGGGTACGCATGACGGGATGAAGATCCGTTTCATGGTGAGGTTCGTGTGGGACTGCCCCGCGAGCTCACGCTCCCAGCGAGGCGGGTGACTGGATCAGGCCGTCGCCAGGGACGTGAGGACGGTCCGGGCGCTGCGCGGCGCAGTGGCCTTCGGCGCGGCCATCAACTCGCCCTCCTTGTCATCCTCAACCTTGATCGACACGAACCGCCGAAACGTACCACACGCCTTGACGTGGTTGGACTTTCGGCAGTGTTGGGCGGCTACCGCCTTCCGTATCGTCGCGCTCGTGAGGCAATTGATCAACATGCGTGTCCTTGGATCAGGGGTTCCGCTGCTGGTGGCCGCGGCAGGCACCGCGGGGGTGAGCGTGTTGAGCCCGGGGTGGATCCCGGCGACGGTGCTCTTGTCGTGTGCGGCGGGGCGGTGGCCGGGCCGGGCGCGCGTGGCGGCTCTGGTGCTGTTGGCGGTGGTGGCGGCGGGCGTGGTCCCGTCGTGGCTCGTGCTGGGCGATCGGTTTGTGGTGGTGCTGGTGGGTGCCGCGGTACTGCCGTGGTTCGCGGGCCGGTTCTGGCGTCAGTACCGCGCACTGGTGCGGGCCGGGTGGGAGCGGGCCGAGCACCTGGAGCGCGAGCGGCAGCTGATCGCCGAGCAGGCCCGGCTGCGGGAGCGGTCCCGCATCGCCCAGGACATGCACGACCTGCTCGGCCACGACCTCAGCCTCATCGCCCTGTCGGCGGGCGCGCTGAAGCTCGCGCCCGGTCTGCCCGCCGAGCATCGGGAGACCGCCGGGGAGATCAGGGCCAGGTCCGCCGCCGCGGTGGAGCGCCTCGGTGAAGTGATCGGCCTCCTCCGGGAGGACGACGCGGCCACGCGCCCGGCCGGCATCGAGGGCATGGTCGAGGGGGCGTCCGCGGCCGGGCTCTCGGTCGCGCTGCACACCGAGGGCGAGCCCGGCGCGCTGTCCCCGGTGGTCGAGCGCGCGGTGCACCGGGTCGTGCAGGAGTCGCTGACCAACGTCGCCAAGCACGCGCCCGGCGCGGCGGTGACGGTGCGGATCCGGCACACCGCCGCCGAGACCGAGGTCCGGGTGGAGAACGGCCCCGCGCCCGCTGCCACCGATGCGGCACCGGGCGGCGGGCGTGGGCTGATCGGCCTGGATGAACGGGTCAGGCTCGCCGGGGGCTTGATCGAGTACGGCCCGCACGCGGGCGGTTTCGCGGTCACCGCCCGGATTCCCCACGCCGCCTCCGGGACCTCGCGGCCACCGGCCGACGCGACGTGCGAGGGGCAGGAGGTGGAGCGGGAGCGCAAGCGCGCGCGGCGGCGCGTGAGCCGCACTGCGCTCGCCGCCGTCTGGGTGCCCCTGACCGCCGTCGTCCTGCTCGGCGCGGGGCTGCGGGGGTGGGACCTGCTCCTGGCGCGCGCGTCGGTGCTGGCGCCCGACGCCTACGCAGGCATGCGCGTCGGACAGGACCGCGCCGAACTGGCCCCTGACCTCCCGGACCGGCAGATGCCCCACCACCCGGTGGACGACGACCCGCCCGCACCCGGAACCCGATGCGAGTATTACGCGATGACGGCGAACCTCTTCGACGACCACTCAGGCGACGCCTATCGCCTGTGCTTCCAGGCGAACCGGCTGGTGTCCAAGCAGGTGATCACCCAGTGATCCGGGTCCTGGTCGCCGACGACGAGCCCATGGTCCGCAAGGGCGTACGGGCCGTGCTGTCCACCGCGCCCGACATCGGCGTCGTCGCCGAGGCCGTCGACGGCCACCAGGCGGTGGAACTGGCCCAGCTCCACCGCCCCGACGTGGCGGTCCTGGACATTCGCATGCCGAGGGTCGACGGCCTGCGCGCCGCGGCGGAGATCCGCCGGACGGTGGCCACGACCGGTGTCGTCATGCTGACGACGTTCGGCGAGGACGAGTACATCCTGCGGGCCCTCGGCGACGGCGCCGCGGGCTTCCTGATCAAGTCCGGCGAACCCGAAGAACTGATCGCGGGCGTCCGCGCGGTGGCGGACGGCGCGGCCTACTTGTCACCCAAGGTCGCGGCCCGGGTGGTCGCACACCTGGCCGCCGGAGGTGCGGGCGCGCGGGCCGAGCGACGCGCCGCCGCCCGCCGCCGCGTCGAGGCGCTCACCCCCCGGGAACGCCAAGTGCTGGCCTTGCTCGGGGCCGGGCTGACCAACGGCCGGATCGCCCGGCGCCTGCACGTGGTGGAGGGAACGGTCAAGGCGCACGTCAGCTCGATCCTCACGCGCCTGGCCGTCGACAACCGAGCGGCCGCGGCCGTGGTGGCCCACGAGGCCGGAATCGTCCCGGCCGCCGAACCGTCCCCGCCGGTCGAGTAGTACCTCCACAACCCGGGCGGCGGGCGGGGTGGCCGACCACACCGCCGCGGTGACCACGGCGGCCCCGAGCGCCGCGCCGGCCAGCACGTCGTGGGGGTAGTGGACGCCCGCCGCCACGCGCGCCACCACCACCACGGCCCCCAGCGGCAACGCGACGGCGGCCAGGCGGGGGAGCACCACGGCCAGGCCGACGGCGAGCCCGGCCGCGAGGGTGGCGTGGTTGCTCGGGAAGGACCAGTCACCCGCCACCGGGCAGTCGGCCACCACCTCGACCCCGCGCACCGCGCGACACGGCCGCTCCTCGTCCACCACCAGCTTCAGCGCCTCGCTGACCGCGTACGCGACGACGGTCCCGACGCCGACCAGCACCACCCCGGCGACCCACCGGGCACTGCGGCGCCGCACGGCCGCCCACCCCACCCACGCCAGCAGCACCCCGAGGACGACCAAGAGCCCGTCAGCGACGAGGTCCATCGACGTCCCCGCCCACGAGGGCGCATCGGCCATCACACCGTTGACTGCCCGGTACACGGCCACCGAGGCGCCGCCGGTCACCTCCACCGGCCCGGCCTTCCCCAGCCCGCCCGGATAGAGCAGGGCGAGAGCCACCGCTCCCGCGCCCAGCGCTGCCGGTGAACCGAGCGCCCGGCGGCGCATGTCGTACAGAGATCTGGATTCCATGCACCCGACGCTAGGGACAACGGTCCACGGACACCCATCCCGAAGGACACCCCCGACCCCTGACGATCGTCGGGCTTGACGCGCCACGTCAGGCGCCGTCGTCGTACGCGAGCAGCCGCTCGCCCCTGCTCTCTGCGACCCGCAACACGTCCGTCAGCGCCTCGGTCAGCCGGTCGGCCAGAAAGCGGAGTTCGCGGTTGCTCGCCTTGTTGTCGGCAAGCAGTGCGGTGGCGTGGCTGAGCAGTTGGGTGCCCATGTCGAGTTGCAGTGCTTCGATCTCGTCCGCCCTCCGGCTCAACGGGCTGTCGCCGCTGTCGGCTGCCAGATAGCACGGTTTGCCGTCCGGGTCGGACCACGGCAGCAGGCGCAGGCCCTTCATGGCTTCACCTCTTCCTCATCCCGGCGCCCGGGTAGGTGTAGGCACCGTATGTAGTCAATTGGTCACCGAGGCAACGCGGTTTCCAATAGAATGAGGTGGCTTGAAGGGCAGCCTGCAAGTCGGCGACCTGCTGCGATGCGCGCTGCGATCACATGGCGAGAGGTCACGGCAGTGGACGAGACGACCCCATCCGCGCACTTGAACCCCCTCCAACGCTTCGGGCGCGACGTCAAGCAGGTCCGTCTCGCCCGCAAGCTCACACAGAAGAACCTGGGCAGGGCCGCTGGCTACTCGGAGGCGTACGTCAGCAGGGTCGAGGCCGGGAAGCTCCTGCCCAGGCCGAGTGACAAGTTCGCGAAGGGCTGCGACATCGCCTTCGGCACGGGTGAGTTGTTCTCGGACATGCTGCGGAGGATCGACGAGGGCGACCACCCTTCGTGGTTTGTGCCGTACCTCAACCTGGAGCGGAAGGCGTCGCGCGTACTGGACTATTCGACGAGCCTCGTGAGCGGCATTCTCCAGACGGAGGAGTACGCACGGGCCATCTTCCGCTCGTCGCATCCACGAGAAGAAGGCGAGGTGATCGAGGGCAAGGTCGCAGCGCGTCTGCGTCGGCGTGAGGTATTCGAGCTGGAGGCGCCGCCGCTCTTGTGGGTCATTCTGAATGAGGCCTGCCTGCGTACGGTCGTGGGCAGCGCTGATGTCATGGCCGGGCAGCTTGAGTACCTGCTGACAGCGGCCGCGTCACCGCACGTCAAGCTTCAGGTCATGCCGTTCTCGGCAGGCGCTCCGGCCGCACACGCGAAGCCCTTCACTGTGTTGCGCTTCACGGACTCCGCCACGGTGCTTTACACCGAGACCAGGGTAGGAGGCAGGATGCACGACTCCGCTCGGACGGTCGCCTCCGCCCTGGATGATTACGATCTGCTCAGGGCACACGCGCTGTCTCCGGACCGCTCACTGACCCTGATTAAGACTCTGGCGAAGGAGTACCGCCCATGATGAGTGCCGACTTGGATCTCACGGCCGCCGAATGGGTCAGGTCCTCTTACAGCGACGGCAGTGGCGGCCAATGTGTCGAGTTCTCCCGCACCTTCACCCAGACCCACGGCGCCGTCCCGGTCCGTGACTCCAAGAACCCCCACCGCCCGGCGCTGATCTTCTCGGCAGAGGGCTGGTCGTCGTTCGTCTCCGCCGTCATACGCGGCGAGTTCCCCGCCGCCTGACCCTGGCGGCCTTACCCGAACCAGTCCTCCGCCTCGTGGCGGGGCCTTGGTCGTGGTGGGCCGCTCAGCAAGCCACCTCCGGGCCGAACCGGCGCCGGTACGCCGACGGAGTGAGACCGATCTCGCGACGCATGAGCGCGCGCAGATTGGCGGCGGTGCCGAGCCCGCTGTGCCGTGCGACCACCTCGAAGCGCGACTCGCCCCGCTCGATCAGCCGGCACGCCAGGGTGAGCCGTTCCCCCGTGAGCCAGGCCAGCGGCGTCGTGCCCAGCTGTGCCCGGAAGCGCCGGTGCAACGTCGCCGGGCTGACCGCGGCGCACGCCGCGAGGTCGGACACCGTGAGCGGTGCGTCCAGCCGCTCCTGGGCCCAGGCCAGGACGGGCGCCAGGGACTCGTCCGGAACATCGGGCACCGGGCGCTCGATGAACTGCCGCTGTCCACCGTCCCGGTGCGCCGCGAAGACCAGCCGCCGACTGACCGAATTGGCCACTTCCGCACCATGGTCGCGGCGGACGATGTGCAGCCCGAGATCCAGCGCGGCCGCGCTCCCCGCAGCGGTGAGGATGTCGCCGTCGTCCACGAACAGCACGTCCTCCTCGAGCCGGACGGAAGGGAAGCGGGCCCGGAAGGAGTCCGCCCACTGCCAGTGCGCGGTGGCCCGGCGCCCGTCGAGAACTCCGGCCTCGGCGAGCGTGAAGGCGCCGCTGCAGAAACCGACCAGCCGCGCCCCGCGTCGGTGCGCCCGCCGCACGGTGGCCAGCACGGCCGGGCGGCGCGGCACGTCGACATCGGGCCGGTTGGGGACGATCAAGGTGTCAGCCGCGTCGGCCGCTTCCAGCCCGGCGACCCCCGTGAGCGTGAAGAAGGCGTCCCGCATCAGCGTGCGGGGCTCGGGCGAGCACAGGCGGAAGTCGTAGAGGTCACGGCCGATCTCGGGGCGATGCAGTCCGAAGACCTCGGTCGCGCAGCCGAGCTCAAAGGGGTTCGAGTTCTCGTCCACGATCACGACGACCCGGTGCAGGGCCGCTGCCCCACGAGCATCATGCGAGGATTCTTTCGGCATATGCGATTCCTAGCACTCACGTCGGCCGTGCTCAACGGACGAGGATTCCCCTCGTGAGCAACGAACCCATCGCCCTCAGTGCGGCCCTCGCGTCCTTCGACGCGCTCTGGAGCCCCCGTATCGTCACGCGCGTCAACGACTACGACGTACGCATCGCCAAGGTCGAAGGCGAGCACATCTGGCACGTCCACGACGACACCGACGAGTTCTTCCTGGTGCTCGACGGCGAGCTGTACATCTCCCTGCGCGAGGCCGCCGGGGAACGCACGGTCCGGCTTGCCCAGGGCGCGGTCTTCACCGTGCCGCGTGGCACAGAGCACAGGCCGTACGCCCCGACCGGCGCCGCGATCCTCCTCTTCGAGCCCACCGGAACACCGACGGTCGGCGACCGCCACGAGGAGATCCCCGACCATGTCGACGCGACGACGGGGCACGTGCTCGAGGTCTGAGGCATCCAGCCGGCCGCGTCGATGTCGTGGCTGGAGGCGCGGGTGAAACCGAAGCGCGATCAGACCTTGATGACTGCGGTTCGGGGGCGCCGCAGAGCGGCGAAACGTTTGTATTACGCATTCAGCAGCGCCAGCTCCGTCGCGAGATTCCGGCGCGCTGCCTCCTCCCAGCGGTCGCGGGCCTCTGGCGTACGGAACAGCCTTGGCATGGTGAGCAGTTCGCGCAGCACGCCCGCCCGGCCGTCGCGGAAGGCGTCGTCGGGGACGAAGCCGTACTCCTCGCGGACGGCGGCGGCGTACGCGGCGTAGTGCTCGGGGGAGCTGGCCAGGATCGACAGGTCGGCGTCGCACAGCACTTCGCCGTTGGTGTCGCCGGGGGCGGGGTCGTGGGTGCGGGTGAGGCGGACCAGGCGGGCGACTTCGGCCGTACGTTCCTGGGGGACGCCTGCCTCGGGGAGGGCGCGTTCGGCGAGGCGGGCGCTGCGCTCCTCGTTGGTGGAGCGGTCGGGCAGGTAGACGGCGTCGTGGAACCAGGCGGCGAGGCGGACGGCGGCGGGGTCGGTGGCGTGGGTGATCAGCTCGTCGACCCGGTCGAGGATGGCGAGGAGGTGGTCGGTGGTGTGGTAGCGGCGCTGGGGTTCGGCCCAGCGGGCGAGGAGGTCCTGGCCGTACGGGGCGGGGGAGGGGGCGCGTACGGGCTCGCGGGCGCTGTCGAGGTGGATCGCCCAGCGGGTGAGGAGCGCGTCGTGGGCTGGGTGGCGGGGCGCGGGGTCGACCATGGGCCAATTGTGCGGGGTGAGGGTGTGGGAGCGCGTGGGGTGTGGCAAGCTGTCCAACATGTCTAGACCAATTCTCGAGGTGATCGCCCTCGACGTGACGGACGCGGTCGCGGCGCAGGCCGGAGGGGCGGACCGGCTCGAGCTGGTCGCCGATATCGCCGCCGACGGGCTCAGTCCCTCCCGCGAGACCTTCGCCGAGATCCGCTCGGCCGTGGACCTCCCGCTGCGGGTGATGCTGCGCGCGTCCGACGGCTTCGCGTCCGGCGGCGCAGCCGCGCTCGACGCGCTGTGCGCGCGGGCGGAGGCGCTGCGGGCCGAGGGGGCGGACGAGTTCGTCCTCGGCTTCCTGGCCCCCGACGGGCTGGCCGACCTGGCCGCCATCGGTGCGCTCATGGACGTCATCAGCGCGGGTCCCGGGCTCGACGAGAGCCGGTGGACCTTCCACCGGGCCATCGACCACGCCGCCGACCGCGATGCGCTCCGTAAGCAGCTCGTGGGCCTTCCGGGGCTGGATACGTATCTCACCGCCGGGTCGGCCGCCGGGGTAGATGATGGGCTTTTGGTTTTGGCGGCCGAGGCGGCGCGCGGGGCGGCCGGGCCCCGGACCATGGTGGGCGGCGGGCTGGGGCTTGACCACCTGCCCGCGCTGCGCGCCGCGGGGATCGACGCCTTCCACATCGGCGGCGCGGCGCGGCTCTCGGGGTGGGACGGGCCCGTGGACACCGCCGCAGTCCACCAGTGGCGGGCCG
The DNA here is from genome assembly GCF_042734105.1 of Streptomyces sp. NPDC059679. Classification (NCBI taxonomy): domain Bacteria; kingdom Bacillati; phylum Actinomycetota; class Actinomycetes; order Kitasatosporales; family Streptomycetaceae; genus Streptomyces; species Streptomyces sp. NPDC059679. Next base: position 126,867 of record NZ_JBHWES010000016.1, read on the forward strand.
CGCTGGACGAAGTGGTGCCGGTGGGCTGACCCGCCCGGGCCTGCGCCCGGCCCCGGCTCTGCGACAAGGCCGGGGCCGGGGCCGTTCGGTCGACGGCGGCGAGGTCGGTGGCGGAGGGACCGATGGGGGTCCAGGAGAAGGCCTCATCGCCGGACCGGCGGGATCATCTTGGCGCCGGACCGGTACTCACCCCAGATGGTCTTGCTGGTGCGGTAGCGCTCCGCAAGTTCCCGCACGGTCATTCCGGCGGTGAGCTCCCGCAGGAACCCCGCCAGGGCGTTCGCCTCTTCCGCGCTTCCCTTCGACGGTCCCTGCGGCCGCCCGGCTCTGCCCACACGCCCCCTTGTCCACGGACAACCACCGTTGTCCACCTCGTCCTACCCGCCTGCCCTGCGGCGATGCGATCCGCCGTGGCGGTCAACTCCCCGTGGTCCGCAGCGTGGTGTCACCACCCGATGAACACCACCCCGGGAGACCCCGGTGACACCCGGAACCACGAAACGCCCCGCGTTCCGCTTCGTGCGGGCTTTGGGGAAACGGGCACTGGTGGAGCTGTGGTAAGCGGCCCGGAAGCGCAACAAGTCCCGATCACCCCTCCATGGCCGTTAGGCGCTAAAAGTGTTCAGTGCCGGGAAAGTATCCGCGAATTGTCACACCTTCTCGTTAAGTTCGCCTTACAAGCGATCCGGCCGGTAAGGACCCCGCCGTCTGCTGTTAGCGTCATGCGGCTGTAACCGCAAAACCAGGGGAGGATGCATTGCGCATCAAGAAAATCGTTCAGGGCGGAATATCCGCACTGGCCATGGCGGCGTTCGCAGTGGCCATGGCGCCGGGCTCTGCTCAGGCGATTGACTGGAACCACGGGCCGATGTATGACGGCGCCAAGGCTGCGGCGGCCTACTTCGCGTATGACGGCGACCATGTGAAGGTCTGCGACACCAAGTCCGACGGCAAGAAGGCGCAGGTGAAAGTCTACAACCAGCGGACCAAGAATTTCTTGTACAGTCTCACCGATGCCACGAACGACGGGAAGTGCAGTTACCGGGACGCGTCGTACGGCGGCGTGTACAACCTTCCGGAAAACGAAGACATTGGCTTCGAGGTCCAGAGGGTGCCCGACTCCGCGACAGATCGCTCGTATTTTGTGTACCTCAACGGAACCCACTACTGATCGTTCAGTTGAGTGACACCGAGCGGGAACGGCGGCGGCCGTTCCCGCTCGGCCGTTCCGCTCCCTTCTCAAGCCATGCGGATGATGTTCCAGGAGAGAGGCTTCAGGGCGGTGCGGAGGGTGCCGGTGGAGTTGAGGGTGGTCTGCGTCGACGGGTGTGGAGTGACGGGGTCCGGGGTCGTGAGGAGGGAGCCGACGACCACGGCGTCGGTCGTGCGCTGGACATGTTGAAGGATGTTGACGGAGCCCGCGAGCGACGGCATGATGACCGACTGCGTGGCCTACGCCGAACCTCCCGCGACCGTCCCCAGCGCGGTCTCCCATCGGAGGCAAAGGGACCAGCGTCTCAGGTCGTTGTCGCAGCCCGATCGCCTCGGGCGAGGCTGCTGGGGAGCCGTCGCTCAAGGCGTGGAAGGCCGCGATGACAGCCCGTAGGAACTTCAAGCACCAGGTGCGTGCCCGCGCCGCCAAGACCGGTGAGTCCTACACGTCCGCCCTCCGGCACTTCCGTCCGACTCCATCAGGAGACGTCATGTCGGAAGCAAGGATTCCCAAGAACGTGCGGCTCGCCGTAGCGCAGACCCCCGTACGCGAGGACCCCCGAGACGTTGAAGCGCTGCGCGAAAGTGGGCGTGAGGTCCGTGCTCTGATGCGCGAGGCCAGTGCTCAGGGAGCGAGGATCGTGCATTTCCCGGAAGGCGCGATCTGCTTTCCCAGCAAGCTTGTCATGTCCGTCGACGGCCCGGACGCGGTCGGCCCGGCGGACTGGGATCGGTGCCAGTGGCCGGTGCTCCAATCGGAGTTGGCTGCGATCGCCGAGCTGGCCCGCGAGTTGCGGTTGTGGACAGCGATCCCATCGGTGCACCGCTTGACCGGCCCGAACCGTCCACACAACAGCCTCTACGTCATCTCCGATCGCGGCGAGGTCGTCACGCGTTATGACGAGCGCCTGCTGTCGAAGACGAAGGTCTCTTACATGTACTCGCCGGGCGTCTCACCGGTGACCTTCGAGGTCGACGGTGTGCGCTTCGGCTGCCTGCTCGGTATGGAGATCCACTACCCGGAGTTGTTCGCAGAGTACGAGAAGCTGGATGTCGACTGCGTCCTGTTCTCCACCAGCGGCACCCCGGGTAACACCGCCGCCCAAGCCCAGGTCCAAGGCCACGCCGCTTTCAACAGCTACTGGGTCAGCTTGTCAGGGCCGACGCAGGACAGCGTCACCGCACCGACCGGAATCGTCGCGCCCAACGGCGACTGGCTTGCGCGGTGCCCCGCGGACGGCTCGCCGTCGGTGGCCGTCGTGAACCTCGACGACAGTTCCGAGGCCGCCATAGGGGCACTGACCTATGCACGTCCCTGGCGTCGTGAGGCGCGCTCGGGTCTCTACACCGAGCACCAGGTGAGCGACCCGCGCAGCGAAGACCGGACAGCGGCCTTCTAGTTCAGAAGCGGAATCCGAGGTGTTCGCGGGTACGGGATGGCTCCCGGCGCCGCGAACACCTCGGATTCAGTCTGTCGCTCACCTTGGTGAAACGGCTGACGAGCGGAAGGCGCCCGGTGTACCGGCTTACACCTGGCCGCTACTGGGGGGGAAGGACGCTGCTCGCGCCCGCACCGATCCAGGCCGACAAGTGGTGGGTGGTCGAGCGTTCCCCCCCTCGTGGATGAACGGCTACGGCAAGCTGCGACGCTGAGGTCGAGGGCGGAGCCCGGGTCGCCACCTGTACCCGGCTCGGCGAGGCGTCACAGTTACCGGCCGCCCGCCTCTGTCGAGGTCTTCCCGCGGGCCGGGGCCGACGGCGCCGGGGTTCCGGGGCGCGGGGTGCGGGGTGTGCGCGTCGTGGTGAGGACCGTGGCCGTGGCGAGCAGGGCCAGCAGCGTCGCCGTCAGCGGGAACCACCGGTCGCCGAGGAGCGCGACGGACGCGCTGCCCGCGCCGCCGCCCGCCGCCATGCCCAGATAGAGGGCGCTGCTGTTGAGGGAGATCAGCAGGGGCGCGTTCGGCGGGTCGAGGGAGGCCAGCCGGTGGGGGAGCGCGACCGAGACGGACCAGCCGGCGACCGGGGTGACCAGGGCGTAGAGCAGCGCGCCCGGCATGGTCCGGCCGAGCCAGGGGAGGGCCAGGAACGCGAGGGCCGTGACCACGCTCCCGGTGAGCATGACGCTGCGTACGCCCCAGTGGTCCACCGCCCGGCCGCCCAGCCAGCTGCCCGCCACTGACGCGACGCCCATCACCAGCATCACCAGGCTCAGCCGTCCGGCCTCGCCGCCCGTGGCGGGGTGCACGGCCGTGGCGATGTAGACGTACACGGAGTTGAAGGCCAGGAAGAAGAGGAAGGTGGTGGCCGTGGCCGCGACGACCCGCCGGTCGCGCAGCGGCGTCAGCCGCTCCCGCAGCCCGGGCGGGGCGGGTGAGGTGAGCGCCTCGGCCGGGGCGGTCTGGGCGCCGGCCGAGCCACCGGCACCAGCCGCAACCCCGGCGCCAGCCGCGGCACCGGCACTCGGCGCGCCACCAGCCCCGGCGCCGGCACCGGCCGAGCCGCCGGCACCGGCGGGCTGGCCGGGCAGGCGGGACAGGCTCGCCGGGCCGGGCAGCTCGCGCAGCAGCAGCGCCTGGCCCGCCAGGGCCGCCGTGCCGAGGGCGACGACCAGCCACATCGTCAGGCGCCAGTCCGTACGCCCGATCCAGGTGCCCAGCGGTACGCCGAGCGCGGTCGCCACCGTCATACCGCCGAGCACGGTGGCCAGCGCCCGGCCGCGCCGTTCGGGTGGGACGAGCGAGGTGGCGACGGCGTTGGCGGTCGGGGTGTAGAGCGCGGCTCCGGCGGCGGCCAGTACGCGGGTGGCGAGCAGCAGGGGGTACGTGGGGGCGAGGGCGCTCAGCGCGTTGGCCGCGGTGAAGACGGTGAGCGCGGTGAGCAGCAGTTGGCGGCGTGGCCAGCGGGCGGTGAGGGTGGCGAGGACGGGCGCGAGCAGGGCGTACGCGAGCGCGAAGACGGTGACCATCTGCCCGGCGGCGGGGACCGATACGTCCAGGTCGCGGGAGATCAGGCCGAGGATTCCGGCCATCACCATGGAGTCGGTGCCCACCGCGAAGGTGCCGAGGGCGAGCAGGAGCAGGCGTAGCCGCACGGGTGTCCTCCCCGAAAGACGGTTGGATATGCGTCCAACAATAGGGATGGTTGGACGGGTGTCAAACTGTTTCGGGTTGATGAATGTCAAACTGTTCTGGGAGGACGGGACAGGACGGGGCGAGCGAGAGTGAGGAGGGAGGGCGAGGTGGACGAGCGGCTGCCCCAGCCCGATGCCGAGGACATCGAGCTGGTGAAGGTCATGCACGCCCTCGGTGATCCGGTGCGCCTGTGGCTGCTGTGCGTCTACGGCGACGGCGAGGAGCACAGCTGCGCGCCCGAGGCGGTGAGCCTCGACCACCTTCACAAGTCGACCGTCTCGCACCACATGCGGGTGATGCGCGAGGCCGGGCTCACCACCACGCGAGTCGCCGGGCGCAACCGCTATGTGCGGCTGCGCCGCGACGAGCTCGACGCCAGGTTCCCCGGCCTCCTCGACGCGCTGCTCACGTCCATGCCCTGGAGCAGGGACGCGTCGTAAACGGGCCCGCTCAGACCAACTGCTCCGGGAGCGGCGCCGCGTGGACCACCGTCAGCCCCGACACCGCCCGGGTCAGCGCCACATACAGGCGGCGCAGTCCGGTGCGCTCGTCCGGCTCGCCGTCGACCACCGCGGCCGGCTCGTCCAGCACCACGTAGTCGTACTCCAGACCCTTGGCCAGCGTCGCCGGGACGAGGGTGAGCCGGGCGGCGGCGCTGGTCTCCTCGCCGGGGGCGAGATACGCCAGGCCCGCCGCGTCGAGGGCGCCCGCCAGCACCGGGATCCGCGCGTCGGCGGCGATCAGGCCGATCGAGCCCTCGTGGCCCAGCGCCTCCTGGCAGGCGGCGATCACGGCGGAGTCGAGCGCGGCGGAGTCCACCGCCCGTACGGAGAAGTCGCCCGCCGCCTCGCGGATCGAGGTGGCCTCCGACAGCCCGGGGGCGATGGCGGGCAGCAGCCGCGAGGCGTACGCGATGACCTCGCGCGGCACGCGGAAGCCCTGGGTCAGCTCCTCCACCGCCGCCCCGGACTTGCCGAGGTGGACGAGGGCGTCCTCCCAGGTCGCCGTCGCCCAGGGGGTGGTGCCCTGCGCGATGTCGCCGAGGATGGTCGCCGAACCGGTGGTGCAGCGGCGGCCCACCGCCCGGTACTGCATGGGGGACAGGTCCTGCGCCTCGTCCAGGACCACATGGCCGAGCGAGTGCGTGCGCTCGACGAGGTCGGTGGCCTCGTCGATGAGCACCGCGTCCGCCGAGGACCACTGCGCGGACTTCACACCGCGCGGCGGCTTCGCCCACAGGATGGTCTTCTGCTCGTCGGCGTCGAGGATCCCGTCCGCCTGTTCGGCGAGGAAGTCGGGGTCGGAGAGCAGCCGCAGCACGAGCTTGGCCGGGTCGACGGGCGGCCAGATCTCCTTGACGGCCGCCTTCACGGCGGGGTTGCGGGCCACCGCGTTCTGCACCCGGTCGTCGGGCGCCTCGCCGGCCTGTTCCATCCGTACGAGCACGGCGTGCGCGATCCGCTGCGGCAGCGCCTCGCGGGCCGCGCCGTACCGGATGTCGCGGTCCAGCAACTCGCGGACCATCTCCTCCAGTTCGTACGCCGGGACCCGCCAGCGCCGTGAGCCGCGCACCACCACGCACGGCTCGGTCGGCAGCGTGACGTGCGAACGTACGGCGCGGCGCAGCACCTCGGCCATCCGCGCGTCGCCCTTGAGGCCCGCCGCGTCGGCGCCGTCCGTGCCCCGCACCTCCACATGCGCGACGAGGTCGTCCACCGTGGCCTGCCCGACCTGCAACTCGCCGAGCGCGGGCAGGACCTGCTCGATGTAGTGGAGGAAGGAGCGGTTCGGGCCGATGACGAGGGTGCCGGAGCGGGCGAGCCGGTCCCGGTGCGCGTACAGCAGATACGCCACCCGGTGCAGGCCGACCGCCGTCTTCCCGGTGCCCGGCGCCCCCTGGACGCAGACCGTGCCGCCGATTCCGGCGCGTACGATCTCGTCCTGCTCGGGCTGGATCGTGGCGACGATGTCCCGCATCGGGCCCACGCGAGGCCGCTCGATCTCGGCCTGGAGCAGCTTGCTCGCGTGTTCGGTCTCGGTCGGGTCGGTCAGGTGCTCGTCCTCGTACGCGGTCAGCTCGCCGCCGGTGTAGCCGAAGCGGCGGCGCAGCCCGATGTCCATCGGCGCCTTCTTCGACGCCTGGTAGAAGGGCTGGGAGACCGGCGCGCGCCAGTCGATGACCATCGGGTCGCCGTCGGCGTCGTGGACATGCCGCCGCCCGATATAGAACTGTTCCCCTTCCGCGCCCTCCGCCGACTCCGCGCCCGGCGCGTGCAGATAGTTCAGGCGGCCGAAGAACAGCGGGGTGTCGGCCAGGTCGGCGAGGGCCTTGATGCGCTCGTCGATCTGGCGCTGGAGGACTTCGGCGTTGACCCAGTTGGCGGTGACGTCCTTGATGTCGAGGGCTTCGACATCGGCGCGCATGGCGCGCAGGGCGGCACGGGACGCGGCGAGATGGGTGCGCTCCCGCTCGAGCGGGTCCGTGAGCGGGTCGGGGTGGTCAAGGGCGTGCGAGGGCACGGCGTAGCCTCCGGCGTGTACGCGAAGCAGACAGACAAAGTGCGGGGCGTGAATGGCTCACGTCAGAAGCCGGCCGGTTTCCGTCCGGGCGGCGGCTCTCCCCGGTAGTCGGGAGGCGGCAAGACGGGCGATTGTAGCCAGTGCTCCGCGGGGCCGCGAATGATTTTCCCCGCGGCTTTCCCTCGCGGCTTTCCCCCGGTGGTTTTCCCTTGTGGCTTTCCCTGTGGGCTTCCCCGCGGACCGGCCTGGTTGGATGGGCCAGGTGTTGAGGGAGACGAGGGAGAGGGAGGTGGCGCATGGCCCGTGCGGGTCTGACGCCTGAACGGGTGGCGGAGGCGGCGGCGGATATGGCGGACTCCGTCGGCCTGGAGAACGTCACGATCTCCGCGCTGGCGCGCAGCTTCGGAGTGGCCGACGCGAGCCTGTACTCGCACGTCAAGAACCTCAGGGACCTGCGCGTACGGGTCGCCTTCCGCGCCGCGAGCGACTTCGCCGACCGCCTCACCGCGGCCGTGGCCGGGCGCGCCGGGCGCGACGCGCTGATCGCCTTCGCCAACGCCTACCGGGCCTTCGCGCTGGAGCACCCCGGCCGGTACGCGGCGACGAACATCGAGATCGACCCCGAAGTTTCCGCCCGGTCCACGGGCGGCGCCCGCATCATCGAGGCCACGACCGCCGTGTTCCGCGCGTACGGGCTCGGTGACCCGGATCTGACCGACGCCATTCGGCTGGTGCGCAGCACCTTCCACGGCTACGCCAGCCTGGAGGCGATCGGCGCCTTCCGGGACCCGCGCGACGTCCAGGCGTCATGGGAGCGCGGCGTCAACGCCCTGGCCACGCTCCTGGAGAACTGGCCGTCGTACGCCGCCGACCAGCGGGCGTGACAGCCGGGCGTGACAGCCGGGCGTCACACGTCCTCGCCGGGCGTCATACGTCCTCGACGTCCTCGCCCGCCAGCAGCGCGTTCGAGTCCACGATCCGGTAGGCGTATCCCTGCTCGGCGAGGAACCGCTGGCGGTGGGCGGCGAAGTCCTGGTCGATGGTGTCGCGCGCGACGACCGAGTAGAAGACCGCCTGGTGGCCGTCCGCCTTCGGCCGCAGGACGCGGCCGAGGCGCTGGGCCTCCTCCTGGCGGGACCCGAACGTCCCCGACACCTGGATGGCGACCGTGGCCTCCGGGAGGTCGACCGAGAAGTTGGCGACCTTGGAGACGACGAGGACGGAGATCTCGCCCTGCCGGAAGGCGTCGAACAGCTTCTCGCGCTGCGCGTTGGTCGTCTCGCCCTTGATGACGGGCGCGTCCAGGTGCTCGCCCAGCTCGTCGAGCTGGTCGATGTACTGGCCGATGACCAGGGTCTGCTGCCCCTTGTGCCGCGCCACCAGCGCCTCGGTGACCTTGCGCTTGGAGTCGGTCGTCGCGCAGTAGCGGTACTTCTCGTCGGCCTCGGCCGTCGCGTACGCCAGGCGCTCGTGCTCCGTCAGATTGACCCGGACCTCGACGCAGTCCGCGGGCGCGATATAGCCCTGCGCCTCGATCTCCTTCCACGGCGCGTCGAAGCGCTTGGGGCCGATGAGGGAGAAGACATCGGACTCCCGGCCGTCCTCCCGCACCAGCGTCGCGGTCAGGCCGAGCCGGCGGCGCGCCTGCAGATCGGCCGTGAACTTGAAGACCGGCGCGGGCAGCAGATGCACCTCGTCGTAGACGATCAGGCCCCAGTCGCGGGAGTCGAAGAGCTCCAGGTGTGGGTAGATGCCCTTCCGCTTGGTCGTGAGGACCTGGTACGTGGCGATGGTGACCGGGCGGATCTCCTTGCGCGTCCCGCTGTACTCGCCGACCTCCTCCTCGGTGAGCGAGGTACGCCGCACCAGTTCGTGCTTCCACTGGCGGGCCGAGACGGTGTTGGTCACCAGGATCAGGGTGGTGGACTTGGCGGTGGCCATCGCTCCCGCGCCCACCAGCGTCTTCCCGGCGCCACAGGGCAGAACGACGACCCCGGACCCGCCGTGCCAGAACCCCTCGACGGCCTGCTTCTGGTACGGCCGCAGCGCCCAGCCGTCCTCGTCCAGCTCGATCGGGTGCGCCTCGCCGTCCACATACCCGGCCAGGTCCTCGGCGGGCCAGCCCAGCTTGAGCAGCACCTGCTTGATCTGCCCGCGCTCGGAGGGGTGGACCGCCACCGTGTCCGGGTCGATGCGCTGGCCGACCAGCGGCTGGATCTTCTTCGAGTGCAGCACCTCCTGGAGGACCGGGCGGTCGGAGGTCTCCAGGACCAGGCCATGGGTGGGGTGCTTGAGCAGCCGCAGCCGCCCGTAGCGCGCCATGGTCTCCGCGACGTCCACGAGGAGGGCGTGCGGGACGGGATAGCGGGAGTACTGGACGAGCGCGTCCACGACCTGCTCGGCGTCGTGCCCGGCCGCGCGGGCGTTCCACAGGCCGAGCGGGGTCACCCGGTAGGTGTGGATGTGCTCGGGAGCCCGCTCCAGCTCGGCGAAGGGGGCGATGGCGCGGCGGCAGGCGTCAGCCTGCTCGTGATCTACCTCGAGCAGGAGCGTCTTGTCGCTTTGGACGATCAGCGGTCCGTTCACGCGCCTGGGCCCTTCATGACGGGGTTGGGGGGCAAGCATCCAGTGTTACGCACTCGGGAGGGTGAACGGGAATGGTCACGTTCCCGCCGAGTCGTCCGCCAGCTCCGCGACCCCCGTGATCCGGTGCAGCGGGTACGTCCGCACCTCGTCGGCCGTGTGGTCGTACGCCGTGACGAAGCCGCCCTCGACGCGCACCGGGGCGATGACGCGCTGGCTGGCCGCGCCGTCCGCGTTGACGTAGCCGATCCAGACGGCCGAGCCGGTGAGGGCCGCGGCCTGCATGGTGGCGAGGGTGTCGGCGGAGGTGGTGCGGGGGAGCCGGCCGCTGTCGGTGGCGGACGCCGGGACGGGCTTGTGGGGGGCCGTCGCGGCGCGGTCACCCGCGCGGATGGCGCGCACCGCCGCGCCCAGAAGCGTGTCGTCGGGCACCGGCGGGCCCTCGGGCACGGGGGCGGGGGCCGAGCGGGGCGGGGTGCGGTGGGCCTCGGCGCGGGTGATCAGCACATCGCCCTCGGCGGACTCGGCCGCCGGCGCGTACCCCATCGCGCGCAGGCCCTCCAGCAGCGCGTCCGGCGCCGCCTGCGCGGCCAGCACGGTCGGCGCGAGGCGGCGCAGCCGCAGGCCGGCCGAGCGGCGGTCGGCGAGGATTTCGGTCAGCAGGGTGTCGTCGTCGCAGCGTACGTAGGCGGAGGCGGCGCCGACGCGGAGCCGGCCGTGCTTACGGGCCACGTCGTCGATGAGGTAGGCGAGCGGCTGGGGCACCGGGGTGCGGGAATGCTTCGCGAGGAACGCGTGCAGGTCGGACGCCGCCCGCCCGGCGTCCAGCGCGCGGCGTACGGAGGCGGGTGTGAAGCGGTAGACCGTGGCGCCGCCCTTGGACTCCACCTCGGCCAGGACGCCGAGCGTCGCCGCGAGCGGCCGCTCCAGCGGGCCGGGCGCGACGGCGGTGAGGTCGGCCTGGAGGAGGACGTGGTCCAGCGGCTGGGGCAGCAGCCGCGCCAGCAGCCGCGCGGCCGTCGCCGCGGCGGCGGCAGCCTCGGCCGCGGACAGCGGTCGACCGGGCACGGAGGGGACGTTGGCCTGGTCCGCGGCCTGGCCTCCGGCCTGGGCGGTCCGGCGTCCGGCCTCGGCGGCCGTCCGGCCGACGGTCCGGCCTTCCGCGGCCTCGTCTCCGGCAGCCTGCGGCGCGACGCCCCGGCCGCCGCCCGTGGCGCGGGGCTTCTTGGTGCCGCCTGACTCCCCGGCCGCGGGGCCCGCCGGGGGTGGGACCGCGGGTGGGCGGGGGCCGAGGAGGGCGGCGCCGTGGGTGGAGAGGGCGCCGCGGCCGGTGACGCCGAGCAGTTCGGCCTCGGTCAGCGTCCACTGGGCCAGCCGGGAGCGCAGGTCGTCGGCGGGTGCGCCGCGGTGGGTCGGGCGCTCCCAGCGCAGGCGGGCCAGGAGCGCTTCGGTGGTGGACGGGGCGCCGGGTGGGAGGGCGGCGAGGAGTTCGAGGACGCGGCGGCGCACCTCGGGGGCGGGGGAGCGGTCCAGCTCCGGGCCGAGGGCCGCGAGCGTACGGCCCTTCGCGTCGCGGCCGCCGACCAGGCCCGAGGTGCGGGTCGCGGTCAGCCAGGCGGCGGCGAGCCGCGCCCAGCGCTCCTCGGCGGGCAGCCCGAGCCAGTCGTCGTAGGCGGGGGTGGGCGCGTAGCGCTCGTCCGTCTCGCCGTCGGAGGCGAGCAGCCCTGCCGCGTACGCCAGCTCCACCCAGAACGCGGCCACCGGCTCGGACACATCGAGCGCCGCGGCGGTCCGCTTGAGGTCCCGTACGCTCACGCCGCCCGCGCGCAGGACGGGCGGTCCCGCGGTCCCCCACTGGCCCAGCAGCTCCTCGACCGTGGACAGCGCGGTGAACGCCTCGCCCGCCGCCGTCGCGTCCACAGCCTGTGGATCGTGCCGCGCCGCGGGCGGAAGGGGCGGCGGCAGTGGTTCGGGCGCGCGGTGCGCGCGGCCGCCGCGCAGATGCAGGGCCACCTCGCGGGGCAGCACCACATTGCGCGGCCCGGACGGCAGCAGCAGGCCGCGGGCCAGCAGCCATTCGACGGGCGGGCTGGGCGAGGCGACGGACGCCTCCCCGTACGGCGGGCCCCAGGTCAGCCTGGACAGGACCGCCGTCGCGCCGGCCGGGGCCTCCACCAGCAGCGCCGCCATACGGGGGCGGTCGCCGAAGAGCCCGGTCAGGGCGGCCACCGCGGTGACCGGGTCGTGGGTGGGCGGCAGCCCGGCCGCCACCAGGATCTCCTGCATCCGGCCGGGGGACATACCGGCAGTGGCCTCCTGGACGGTGGGGCCCAGACCGGTCGGGGAGGGGACCGTGGGCGAGGGTGCCAGCAGTTCGTGGGCGGTGCGGACCAGGCGCAGCCGGTCGTCGCCGCCCCAGGCGAGGGCCTGGGCGCGCAGGGTGGCCACGGCGCGGGGGAGTTCGGCGAGGATCTGGTCGCGGGTGGCCTCGCGGGGTGCTTCGGGCCCCGGGGCGTCGCCGGCCATCAGCGCGCTCAGCGTCTCGTACGAGCACGGGTCCGGCGCTACCGCCAGCGCCTCCGCGGTCTGCAGCGCGAACCGGTCCAGCCGCTCCACCGCCCGTACGACCGAGGCGCGGGTGCCGGCCCGGGTGGCGAGCTGGGTGAGGTCGTTCGGCACGGGGGACAGCAGGTCGGGGCGGGCGCGCAGAAGGGTGGCGAGGACGTCGTCGGGGCGGGTGCGCAGCTCTTCGGCGAGCGTGCGCGGCACTCCGCGGCCGCTGTCCCGTGGGCCGGTCTCTGCAGGCACGTATGCCTCCCGATTCCGCGAGCTGGTCATTCGATCCACGATACCGGGGGGCGAACAGGTGGCGATCGACGGCACTTGATCGTGTTCTGGCACGTATGAGGTGAGTCCCCGGGCAGTGGCAGGCACACGCTCCCGGACGCGAACGGGAGTTCTTGCATCGAATGCGTGACCTTCTCCGGTGGTGGTCGTTGGGTGTGGTGACGGATTTCTGCGACACCGGGTTGGGAGGGGGAAGGGGGTGGGCGGACTGCGGGAGTGGCGGCGCCGTTCGTGGTGCCCAGCCCCTCGGGGGTCGCGATCCGTGCCCGGCTCAAGGGCCTGACCGTCGGGGACGAGAAGGTTCTGAGGCTGGTCGGCGACCTGCTCGGTTCGCTCGCCTCCCGTGATCTGGGGGTGTGCGGTGTTCGGCCGGGCTGGATCACGACAGTGAGCAGTGGGCCGAGCGCAAACGCGTCCTGACCGCGGAGTCCTCCTCCCGCTGGGCCGGGTCGATCACGAAGGCCACCCACGATCAGTGGGCGCTGGCCAGGCGCGGCCAGCTCGCGCACATCCAGAGCCTTCAAGCCGGGATCGAGACGATCACCCACCGGCTGTCCCGGCCCGTGGGCGAGAAGGGCACCAAGCAGGCGCCGGGCGGCTACCGCAGCACACGGGAGTGGCACGCGAAAAGGCGCCGCTTGTGTGTGCTCGAAGACCGGCTTCAGGCAGTGCGGGCGGACCGTGAGGCCGCAGTCGTGCGCGTGGTGCGCGGCGGGAAACGGCTGCTGAACACCCGCCACCACCTTCAGGAAGCGCAGCTCACCGAAGAACAATGGCGCGCCCGGTGGCAGGCCGGGCGCCGGTTCCTCGCGGCGGACGGCGAGTCCGGCAAAAGGTTCGGCAACGAGACCATCCGCGTCACCCCCGACGGCGAGGTCTCGATCAAACTCCCCGCGCCGCTGGCGCACCTGGCGAACGCTTCGCACGGCCGGTACGTACTCACCGGCCGCGTGGCGTTCGCGCACCGGGGCGAGCAGTGGACCGATCGCGTGGCAGCGAACCGGGCGGTGGCCTACCGCATCCACGGAGACACAATCCGGGGGCGCTGGTATCTGAGGCGTCCTGGACGATCCCCCCTGTCCAGGCCGTCCCCCTGGCGGCGGCCCGCACCGGCGGCCTGATCGGGGTGGACACCAACGCCGACCACCTGGCCGCCTGGCGCCTCGACGCACACGGCAACCCGTGCGGCGAACCCCGCAGGTTCTTCTTCGACCTGTCCGGCCCTGCCTCCTACCGGGACGCCCAGGTGCGGCACGCCCTGATCCGTCTGCTGCACTGGGCTGCCCGGCACGGGCTGAACGCGGGCATCGGACCGCCCAGGCCGGACACGGCACCCGAGGGCGTGAGGAACGCCGCCCCCGTATCCCCGGACCACGGACACGATCCGATGGCGCTGGGTGCGGAACGAAAGCGGCCGACCAGTGTGCCCAACACCGTTCGGGGCACGCGGCTGAGCATGGGGTCTGGCAACAGGACTCACTCCCGCTCAGTCCTTAGGAACGGTGATGACGAGCCGGGGTGCGGCGGGCCGCCGGTCCGGCGCGGTACCGTCGGAACGATCTGATACGCCAGCGGTGCGCATTGTCAGGGGTCTTGGTGGGGATCGAGAGCGAACAGCTCGTCTACGACTATTTGAGCCGTGTCGGCGATCTGGCACAGCAGCGGGGGTTGTCATCCGGCGACCGGATGCGGCTGGTCTCCGAGTTGCGCGCCGATATCGACCAGCGGCGGGCGTCGTCCGCCGGCTCGGACAGCCCGGCGGGGGTGAAGCGGATCCTCGCGAAGCTGGGCACGCCCTCGGAGGTGGTGACCGCCGCGGGTGGCCGCCCGGGAGCGGGCGCCGCGACGAATGGCGGTGCGGCGGATGCCGGCCCGGCCGGTGGCGGTGCGGCGGGCGGCGGTGCGGCGGGCGGCGGTGCCGCGGGTGCGGGGAGCGCAGGGCGCGCGGGCGGGGCGTACGGGGGTGCGGAGCCGTCGCGCGGAGCGGGCGCGACCGGGATGGCGCGGGCGGCCCGCGACAAGCTGTCCGGGTTCGCCGAGCGCAGCGGGCTGATCGGCAAGGTGCCCTCCCCGCGCGACGGTGACTCCCCGGCCCGGCCCGAGTCCCCGTCCGGCGAAGCTCCGGCAACAGACCCCGGGCCGCCGCCCCGTCGGCGGTCGTCCACCGCCGCGTCGCCGCCTCATCTCGCGGGTGAGGACGAGCTCGGCCCCCGCGAGTCCAACCCCGACTGGTGGCATACCGAGCCGGGTCCGTTCCTTCAGCCCGAGCAGCGTGATTCGCCGTTCGGCCAGGTGGAAGGGTTCGTCGGCGGGGTGGAGATCCCCGAACTGCTCGGCCGGCCGACCGAGTCGGACCAGGAGAACGAGGGTGCCGCCGAAGGAGCCGCGGGCGCGGGTACGGGCACGGAACAGGGCGCCGAGGCGGGCGCGGCGGAGACGGAGGCCGCCACCGGCGGCGGCAAGGCGGCCCGTGAACCCGGGCTGCTGCGCCGGGCGCTGCGGCGGCGCGGCGCGAAGGGCGACGGCGGCGGAGACGGGGCCCAGAAGGCAGGCTCCCTCGGTCTGTTGCCCCTGCTGGCGGTCGTGCTGCTCGTGGCCGGTGCCGCGATGGGCGAACTCCTCGTGATGGCCTTCGGCTGGGTGATCATCTACGGCGCGCGCAAGTTGTCGCGTGCCGAGATGAGGTGGGCCGCGCTGGGCATGCCCGGTCTGGTCGTGGCCGCGACCATGGCCTGGCTGTGGGGCCGGGCCTCCGGCAGATGGGGTGAGCCGATCCCCGAGAACGGCATGGGGGACGCGGTGCGGGCAGCCTGGCCGGTCGTCGTGCGCGCCGCGGCGATCGCGTCGGCGCTCTTCCTCGTCTGGCGCACGAGGCGCCGCCGCTGACCCCGGCACTGACCGGCCCCGTGGTGAGCGCCACGTCGGCGGCACGGAGTCAGCGGTTCCGCGCGGGGGAGAATGTCGGGCATGTCTTCGTCTTCGCCCGCATCCGCCGCTACGCCCGCCGCATCCGCCACATCTGCTGCGCCCGCCGCATCCGCGCGCCCCGTGACCGTCGGTTTCGACCTCGACATGACCCTGATCGACTCCCGCCCCGGTATCAAGGCCGCCTACGAAGAGCTCTCCGCCGTCACCAGCACCTTCATCGACACCGACCTCGTCATCACCCGACTCGGCCCGCCGCTGGAGCAGGAGCTCGCGCACTGGTTCCCGAAGGAGCGGATCGACGAGGTGGGGGACCTGTACCGCGAGCTGTACCCGGAGTACGCGATAGCCCCCACGCCCGCCATGTCCGGCGCCCGCGAGGCAGTCGCCGCGGTGCGGGCGGCGGGTGGGCGCGCGGTCGTGGTGACGGCCAAGCACGAGCCGAACGCCAAGCTGCACCTGAGCCATCTCGGCATCGAGGCGGACGCGGTCGTCGGCTGGCTGTGGGCCGAGGCGAAGGCGGAGGCGCTGCGCGAGTACGGCGCATCGGTGTACGTCGGGGATCACACGGGCGACGTGCGCGGCGCACGCACGGCGGGCGCGCTGTCCGTGGCGGTCGCGACCGGGCCGTGCGATGCGGAGGAGCTGCGTACGGCGGGGGCCGATGTGGTGCTCGACGACCTGACCGCCTTCCCGGCATGGCTGGCCCGCCACCTGGACGGATGACCCGCTCAGGCGTCGTGAGGACCGGCCCTCCCCGGGTCGGCCGCGCGCCGCTGCGCCGCGATCGAGCGCAGCAGGCCCGCAGCGGAGAGCGCGAAGCCGACGCCCATCAGCATGCACACGAAGTACGCGGCCGATGGCAGTGGGTGCAGGCCCAGGAAGAGCGGGGCTACAGTGATCAGAGTGGCCACGGCGCCCACGCCGAAGACGATCACCCCCAAACGCACCATCCGGTCGCCGGGGGCCGTTCCGTCGTGTGGTGTTTCATTGCTCACCGCAACAGGGTAGGTCGGAGCAGAGCGCGCGTAGGAACCACCACCCGGAACCACCCGGGTACGTCTTGTCACCAGGCTCCGGACCATTAGCCTTGGTGGTGGCGGGTCTTACGACCCGCTGTAGTGCTATCCAGACCCGTTTTTACGTGTTTTCCGACGAGTGACGAGGACGAGGACAGACGTGCCTACCGGCAAGGTCAAGTGGTTCAACAGTGAGAAGGGCTTCGGCTTTCTCTCCCGTGACGACGGCGGCGACGTCTTCGTCCACTCGTCAGTGCTCCCGGAAGGCGTTGACTCGCTGAAGCCAGGACAGCGGGTCGAGTTCGGCGTCGTCGCCGGTAACCGCGGTGACCAGGCACTTTCGGTGACGGTACTGGACCCGACCCCCTCTGTCGCGGCAGCCCAGCGGCGCAAGCCCGATGAGCTGGCGTCCATCGTCCAGGACCTGACCACCCTGTTGGAGAACGTGACGCAGCAGTTGGAGCGCGGGCGTTACCCCGACAAGGCACATGGCCACAAGATCGCGGGCATGCTGCGGGCGGTGGCCGACCAGCTCGACGTCTGAAGTCCGGTCGGACTCGGCGTCTGGAGTCCAGCCAGAGAAACCCCGCCGGACCGGGAGCGGTCCGGCTAGACGAACTCCATCGCGTTGTGGCCGAGGGGCGGCACCAGCCCCTCGGCCGCCGCACGTGTGAGCAGCCCGCGCACCGCGGCGTAGCCGTCCTCGCCCAGGTCGGCGGTGAATTCGTTCACGTAGAGCCCGATGTGCTGATCGGCGACCGCCGGGTCCATCTCCTGTGCGTGCTCCAGGACGTATCCGCGCGAAGCCGTCGGGTCGTCCCAGGCCGCCCGTACGGACGTACGCGTGGCCTCGGCGATGGCCCGCAGCCGCTCGGCGCCCAGCGACCGCTTCGCGACGATCGCGCCGAGGGGGATCGGCAGGCCCGTGGTGAGCTCCCAGTGCTCGCCCATGTCGGCCAGGCAGTGCAGACCGTAGTTCTGATAGGTGAATCGGGCTTCGTGGATGACCAGCCCGGCGTCGACCCGGCCGTCCCGTACGGCGGGCATGATCTGGTCGAACGGCAGCACGATGACCCGGCCCACCCCGCCCGGCACCTCACCGGCCGCCCACAGCCGGAAGAGCAGATACGCCGTCGAGCGTTCGCTCGGCACGGCGACCGTCTTGCCCGCCAGGTCCTTGGCCCGCCCCGGCTCCTTGGTGAGCACCAGCGGACCGCAGCCGCGCCCGAGCGCGCCGCCGCAGGGCACCAGCGCGTAGTCGCGCAGGATCCACGGCAGAACGGCGTACGACACCTTCAGCACATCGCGCTCGCCGCGCTCCGCCATGCCGTTGGTGATGTCGATATCGGCGAAGGTGACGTCGATCGCGGGCGCGCCCGGGACGCGGCCGTGTGCCCAGGCGTGGAAGACGAACGTGTCGTTCGGGCAGGGTGAGTACGCGATGCTCAGCGGCTGCGGCGTCGACCGCGGACTCTGCCGCGGGGGCGTGGGGGCGGTCATCTGCTGGGTCCCTTCCAGGTGGCGAGGGCGGGCGGGAGGTGACGGAAGGCGCCCGCCAGGGCGTCGAGCGCTTCGCCGATCCGCCAGCCGGCCCGGTCGCGTGGGCCGACGGCGTTGGAGATCGCCCGTAGCTCCAGAACGGGCACGCCGTGCGCGGCGGCGGCCTCGGCCACCCCGAAGCCCTCCATCGCCTCGGCGGCGGCGCCCGGGTGCCGCCGGCGCAGCTCCGCGGCGCGCTCGGCGCTGCCGGTCGCGGTCGAGACGGTGAGCACCGCGCCGCGCACCGCCCCCGTCGCCTCGGCCACGGCCCGTACGAGCGCGGGCGGCGGAAGGTGTTCGACGGTCCCGAAGCCGAGTTCGGTGACGGCGGCGAAGCCGTCGGGGGTCTCGGCACCCAGGTCAGCGGCCACGATCGGCTCGCCGACGACGACGGAGCCGAGGGGCGCGGGGGCGAAGCCGCCGCCGATGCCGGCCGAGACGACCAGCCCGTACGGCGCGTGTCCGAGCTCGGCGGCGGTGAGGGCCGAGGCGGTCGCCGCCGCCGCGGCGGCGGGGCCGACCCCGGCGTCCAGCGCGTCCACGGTGAGCGGGGGGCGTACGACCCGGCGCAGCGTCCGCCCGCCGGGTACGGACACCCTGGCTTCAGCAGTTTCGGCGGCTTCGGCCTCGGCCCCGGTCGCTGTCTCTGGCGCGCTGACGACGCCACGTACCGCCGCGTCCCGCTCGGCGGGCACGGCGGTGACGACGAGTACGCGCATCAGCGGCTCCCGGAACTCCTGGATCTCGCGGATCTCCCGGTCAGACGTCGGCTGTCAGACCTCGCGCTTGAGCTTGATCGGCCAGGCGCCCTTGATCCCGCTGTTCTTGCCGGTCTCCACCACCACGATCGTCACGCTGTCGAGCGTGGTGGTCTGGCCGGTCTGCGGGTTCGTCTGCTCGAACAGCTTGTCGCTGTCGAGGCTGCGGTAGGTCTTCTTGGACTGGCCGTTGATGACGCCGTGGGCCTCGCTTATCACGAGCCATCCCGACTCGGCGATCTTCGGGTCCACGCCGACCCGCACCTTCTCACCGGGGCTGACCGACAGCGACTGCTCCGGCTTCGCGGTCAGGCACGCCGTGACCTTCTTCTCGGACTTGGCGACGACCTTGTCGTCCTTGTAGCAGCCCTTGGCGGCCTCGGTCGTCACGGTCTTCGAACCGACCGTGACCGTCGCCAGCGGGGTCGGCTTGTCGCAGGCGGAGAGGGCGACGATCCCAAGGGACACGGCACAGGCGGCGGTGGCGGCCCGGCGGCCCTTGCCCCTGGTAAACAGCGCAGCGGTCATGCGGGCAGGCTACCGGGCTGGATTGATCAAGCCACGCGGGGGTGTGTCGCTCCCTGCCGGGCGGCCGCCAGCAGCCCCCGTACGCTCGCCGCCGCGCCCAGCGCGATCATCGCCCCGGCGACCGCCATGCCGAGCGCGCCGCTGAGCGGGAGAACGATGCCCACGGCCCCGCCGATGACCCATGCCAGCTGGAGCGTGGTCTCCGAGCGGGAGAAGGCGGAGGTACGGACCCGCTCGGGCACATCGCGCTGGATCAGCGCGTCCAGCGACTGCTTGGCCAGCGCCAGCGCGAACCCGGCGGTCGCGGCCACGACGGCGACCATGACCGCGCTGTAGAGGGCGGCCGACACGATGAGCACCCCCAGGGCCGAGGTCAGCACCACCGCGATGATCCGCTCCGGCCCGCGCGCCCGCAGCCAGGCGCCGATCGCCGTACCCAGCGCGTTGCCGCCGCCCGCCGCGACCGCGGCCACGCCGAGCGAGATCTCGGGGGACAGCCCGCCCAGTGGGTGCTCGCGGAGCAGGAAGGCGAGGAAGAAGGTGAGAAAGCCGGACAGCGCCTTGAGGGAGGAGCATGCCTCCAGGGCGTGCAGCACGGAGGGGCTGACGTTGCGCAGGCCGACGCGGCGCGGGGCCTTGTCGCCCACCTTGTCTGTCTTGTTGGACCTATCGCCGGAATCGCCTGTACCGCTCGTATCACCTGCCTTGCCGCTTGTGCCGCTCGCCGAGTGTGTCGGCTTCGGCAGATGCAGATGGTGCTCACCGGAGGTGAGCTGCACCTTGCCCTCGCCCTTCGCCGAGTCGACCTTGTGCGGCAGCGTGAAGGAGAGGAAGCCGCCCCCGACGAACACCGCGCACGCCCCGTACAGCGGCCAGCTCGGCCCTATCTGGTGCAGCCCGGCCCCGATGGGCGCCGCCAGGCCGGTCGCGAGCAGCCCGGCGAGCGTGACCCGTGAGTTCGCCTTGACCAGTGAGAAGCGGGGTGGGAGCAGGCGTGGCACGACGGCGGACCGTACGACGCCGTACGACTTGGAGGCCACCAGCACGCCCAGCGCCTCCGGATACAGCTCGAGCCCGCCGCCCGCCACCGCGCCCGCGATCATGAGCGCGAGCACGGCCCGCGTGAGCATGGCGCTGGCCATCGCGGCGCGCCGGCCGTGCGGGAGGCGGTCGAGCAGCGGGCCGACGACGGGGGCGAGCAGGGTGAAGGGGGCCATGGTGATGGCCAGGTAGAGGGCGACGCGCCCGCGCGCCTCGGCGGTCGGTACGGAGAAGAAGACTGTGGAGGCGAGGGCGACGGTGATCAGCATGTCGCCCGCGGAGTTCACGGCGTGCAGCTCGATCAGCTTGCCGAGGCCGGATTCGCCGGCGCCGTGGGCGTGGGTGGCCCGGCGGATGCCTCTGCCGGTCGCGGTGAACGGGAGGTGCAAGGCTCGGCCGATCCGACGGCCATGCCGTCGGATCGGGCCGTCGCCGATGAACCTCGTGACTTCCACCCGACCATGGTGCAGCCAACAGGGCCGGTATGTGAGGCCCCCGACCGCCATCCGGAACTATGCGTTCCCCTTTGGTGGCTCCTGGGCGACTTCTTCCACCGCGTTGGGACGGCTTCCGGACGGCTTCCGGACCGCTTCCGGACGGACGGGGGTGGGGCGGGGAGGGCCGGACAGGGTAGCGTGCGTTACGCGCCACCGACGGTCGTTCTTGGCCACGCGCCGAGTCGTCATCCCGCAGAATGGATGAGACATACAAGGTGCGCCCGAGGCCGGATCGGGTGCGGACGTCGACGCGGTCCCATGGTCCGCTCCGTCCGTGCTCCCGCGTCCCGGCCGTGTGGCTGGCGCACTCGTCAAACGGCTGCGACGGCGTGGAAGAGAGAATCGATCCTGTGAGTGCTGCGATGCGAAGCCGTACCCCCGACCGCCTGTGCGCCGAGGCGGTCGAGCTCGCGCGTGAGGCGGCGGCGGAAGCCGCCCATCCAGGCACGGTCGGCGCGCATGTGCGCGCGGTCGCCGACGCGGACCGCGTCGTCACCCACCTCTTCGAGTGCCAGGAACTGGGCTACCGGGGCTGGCGCTGGGCGGTGACCGTCACCCGTGCCTCCCGCGCGAAGGTCGTCACCGTCGACGAGACGGTGCTGCTGCCAGGACCGGACGCGCTGCTGGCGCCGGAGTGGGTGCCCTGGAGCGAGCGGCTGCGCCCCGGCGACCTGGGCCCGGGCGATCTGCTCCCCAGCGAGGCCGAGGACCTGCGTCTTGAGCCCGGCTACTCGGGCGAGGACATCCCGCCGCCGAACTCCATCGTCTCGGAGGAGATGCAGCAGCTCGCGGCGGTCGAGGACGCCGATGTGACGGCGGGCGCGCCCGCCGCACAGGAGGCGCCGCCCGCGGTCGGGAGCATCGCGGCGGTCGCCGAAGAGCTGGGCATGCGCCGCGCCCGCGTACTGTCCCGTTACGGGCTGTATGACGCCGCGGACCGCTGGGACGACGCGTTCGGCGCCAAGACGCCGATGGCGCAGGCCGCCCCCGCGTCCTGCGCGACCTGCGGCTTCCTGATGCCGCTCGCGGGGTCGCTGCGGCAGGCGTTCGGGGTGTGCGCGAATGAGTTCAGCCCGGCGGACGGGCGCGTGGTGTCCCTGTCGTACGGCTGCGGGGCGCACTCCGAGGCCGCCGTCATGCCGAAGCCGCCGCGTCCGGCGGCGCCCGTGATCGACGAGACGATCGTCGAGCCGCTGGTGCTGCGGGGGCCCGCGGAGCGGACCGGGGGGTCGGTGGAGGCGGATGCGCCGGCGGAAGAGCTCGGCCACTCCTGATCGGTTCCCGGAGGCCGTTCCTGATCAGCCGTTCCCGATCGGCCGTTGTGATCAGCCGTTCCCGATCGGCCGTTCCTGATCGGCCGTTCCTGATCGGCCATTTCCGGACGGCCCCGGGCCTCGCCTCTTGGCGCCCGCTCTCCCGTCTCCTGTGGAAGGAGGGCGCCGCGAGATCGAGGGCGAGGTGGCGGTACGTTCGGCGACAGCAGTGGGGAAGGCGGGCCGCGGGGGAACCCGGTGACGCGGGACGCATCCCCAGGGCTGACCCAGACGGACCCAAACGGTCCCCGACCAGGACCCCGGAGGCGACACGTGAGCAGCACGGCGATGGTGCGAGGCGCGACGGAGGACGCGGATCCGTTCGGGACCGCGCGGCTGCGGCGCGGCGTACTGGACGCCTGGGCCGCTTCGCCCGCGAGGTTCCGTGAGGACGCCAACGCCGAGGAGGACCTGGCGTTGGGCGGCCACCGGGATCGCCTCGTGGTCGAGTTGGCGCAGAACGCCTCGGACGCCGCCGCCCGGGCCGGGGTGCCCGGCCGGCTGCGGCTGACCCTGCACCCGGCGCGGGACGGTGAGCCCGCCGTGCTGGCGGCGGCCAACACCGGGGCGCCGTTGGACGCGGCCGGCGTGGAGTCGCTGTCCACGCTGCGGGCGTCCGCGAAGCGGGACACCGCCGCGTGGGACGAGCCCGGCGCGGCGGTCGGCCGGTTCGGGGTGGGCTTCGCGGCGGTGCTCGCGGTCAGCGACGAGCCCGCGGTCGTGGGCCGCTCGGGCGGTGTGCGCTGGTCGCTGGTGGAGGCGCGCGAGCTGGCGTACGGCGCGGCGGCGGCGAGCCCCGGCCTCGGGGACGAGCTGCGCCGCCGCGACGGGCACGTACCGCTGCTGCGGCTGCCGCTGCCCGCCGAGGGCACCGCGCCCGAGGGGTACGACACGGTGGTCGTGCTGCCGCTGCGCGACGGCGCCGCCCAGGACGTGGTGGAGCGGCTGCTGACCGGCATCGACGACGCGCTGCTGATCACCCTGCCGGGCCTGGCCGAGGTCGTGGTCGAGACGTCCGAGGGCGTACGGACACTGTGTCGCCGCAAGGAGGGCCCGTACACGGTCGTCGAGGACACCGGCGCCACGGGCGGGGCCCGCCGGTGGCGGACCGAGACCGCGGGCGGCCCGCTGGACGCCGCGCTGCTCGCCGACCGCCCGGTGGAGGAGCGGCTGCGGCCGGTGTGGTCGCTGACCTGGGCGGTACCGGTGGACGCGGAGGGCGCCCCGGCGAGGCCGGACACGGCCCCGGTGGTGCACGCCCCGACGCCGACGGACGAGCCGCTGGGCGTGCCCGCGCTGCTCATCGCCTCCTTCCCGCTGGAGCCGACCCGCCGCCACACCGCTCCCGGGCCGCTGACGGACTTCCTGGTGGAGCGGGCGGCCGAGGCGTACGCGGCGCTGCTGCGCGACTGGCACCCGGTGGGGGTCGGCACGATCGGCCTGGTCCCCGGCCCGCTGGGCAAGGGGGAGCTGGACGGCGAGCTGCGGCGGCGGATTCTGGAGCTGCTGCCGCGCGTGCCGTTCCTGCCCAGCGCCGCCGCCCCAGTGGGTGGCGAGACGGATGGTGGGACCGAGACGGGCTGGCTGGGCTCGCCGGACGCGCTGGGCCCGGACGCCGCGCAGGGCGGTCCGGGGAACCCGGGCGGCGGTGCGCCGGCCGAGCGGTGGGACGACGAGATCCTGGGCGACGTCCTCGTCGGCGGCTCGGACAGCGAGCCGTACGCGCTGCGGCCCCGGGACGCCGAGATCCTGGAGGGCGTGGGCGCCGAGACCGTCCAGGTGCTGGCCGAGCTGTTCCCGACGCTGCTGCCCGCCGGTCTCGAACGGCGGCAGGAGCTGCGGGTGCTGGGCGTGGCACGGGTGCCGCTCGGCGAGGTGATCGACCGGCTCGCGGGCGTCGAGCGCGCCCCCGCCTGGTGGCGGCGGCTGTACGACTCGCTGGGCGGCACCGACCCGGACCGGCTCACCGGGCTGCCGGTGCCGCTGGCGGACGGGCGTACGACGATCGGGCCCCGGCAGGTGCTGCTGCCGCTGCCGGGCGAGACGGGCGGCGAGGAGGCCGAGGGCGAGGCGTGGGGCGACGACCGGCACCGCACCCTGGCGCGTCTCGGCCTGAAGGTCGCGCACCCGGACGCGGCCCACCCGCTGCTGGAGAAGCTGGGCGCGACCCCCGCGACCCCGCGGGCCGTGCTGACCACGCCCCAGGTGCGGGCCGCGGTCGCGCACTCGCTCGAGGCGGAGGACGAGTACGACCCGTTCACGGACGACGAGGGCGCGCCCGCCGCCGCGCTCGACCCCGACACGCTGGCCGAGACGGTCCTCGGCCTCGTCCAGCAGGCCCGGCTCGCGCCCGGCGACGAGCCGTGGCTGGGCGCGCTGGCGCTGACCGACGAGGAGGGGGAGCTCGCCCCCGCCGGGGAACTGGTCTTTCCCGGGAGCGCCTTCGAGAAGGTGATGCGGGAGGGCGAGCTGGCCGCCTGCGACGCCGAGCTCGCCGAGCGGTGGGGCGAGGAGACGCTGGCCGCGGCCGGCGTGCTGGCGGGCTTCACACTGGTGCGCGCCACCGATGTGGTCCTGGACCCGGACGAGCTCGAACCGCGCGAAGGGGACTTCGCCGAGCCCGACGACGTGGGGCTGCTGGACGCGGTCGACGTGTGGTGTGAGGACGTCCTGGACCGGCTGCCCGAGACCCCGGTGCCGCCGGTGGCCACCGAGATCGTCGCCGTACGGGACCTGGACCTGGTCGACGACGACGCCTGGCCCAAGGCGCTGGCGATGCTCGCCCAGCCGCCGCTGCGCGATGCGCTCACCGCGCCGGTGCGGGTGCTGCTGCCGGACGGTACGACGGAGGTCGTGCGCTCGTACACCGCCTGGTGGCTGCGCGGCCACCCGGTGCTCGACGGACGCCGGCCGGCCGGGCTGCGCGCGGCCGGGGGCGACCCACTGCTGGCCGGCCTGTACGAGGCGGTGGACGCGGCCGGGTTTGAGGACGAGCAGGTGCTGCGCGCGCTGGGCGTACGCACTTCGGTCGCCGCGCTGCTCGACGAGCCGGGCGGGGCGGCGGAGCTGCTGGCCCGGCTGGCCGACGAGGACCGCCCGGTGACCCCCGCCCAGCTGCACGCCGTCTACGGGCTGCTGGCCGATCTGGACCCCGACCAGGTGACCCTGCCGGACGAGCTGCGTGCCGTGGTGGACGGCGAGCCGCGCGTCGTCGACGCGGGGGACGCGCTGGTCGCGGACGCGCCGGACCTGATGCCGCTGGCCGAGGCGGAGGCCCGGGCGCTGCTGCCGGTGCGGCCGACGCGGGCGGCGGAGGTGGCCGAGCTGTTCCAGGTGCGGCGGCTGAGCGAGGCGTACCCGGCCCCGGTCGTCTCCCAGGGCGAGCCGCACGAGGTCCCGGCGGCGGTGCGCGAACTGCTGCCGGGCGCCCCGCTGTCGTACGTCGAGCACGAGGAGCTGCTGGTCGAGGGCGGCGCCGAGTTGGATTGGCGGTACGTGGACGGCACGCTGCACGCCTCGACGCTGGAGGGCGTGGCGGCGGGCCTGGCCTGGGCGGCGGGCCAGTGGGCGCGCCGCTTCGAGGTGGTGGCCCTCCTGGAAGACCTGACCCGCACCGACGAACTGGCCCGCGCCCGCTGGTTCGACTGACCGGCCCGCGCCTGCTGGTTCGACTGACCGGCCCGCGCCTGCTGGTTCTACTGACCGGCCCGCGCCTGCTGGTTCTACTGACCGGGCCGTGCTCGCCGCTACCCGAAGCCTCGGGTAGCGGCGAGCACGTACGCCGTTACCCCTTGCGTCCCACCCCCGCGTAGATCCACAGATCCCGCGCGTCCGCCTCCGCCCGCTCCCGCTCGGTCCCCGGCTTCCAGCGGTGCGGCATCACCACGCCCGGTTCGACGAGCTCAAGACCGTCGAAGAAGGCCGTGATCTCCTCGTGGGTGCGCCCCTGCACATGGATGCCGCTCGCGCGGTAGAGGTTGGTGACCGCGTCGGAGAGGCCGGGGCGGGGGTCGATCGCGCCGTGGGAGAGGACGAGGTAGCTGCCCGGCGCCAGGGGGGCCAGCAGCCGCTGGACGATGTCGTACGGCTTCCGGTCGTCGCCGATGAAGTGCATCAGCGCGTTGAGGGACAGCGCGACCGGCTCGCTCAGATCCAGCGTGGCGTGCAGCTCATCGGCGGCCAGGATGGCCTCGGGGTCCTCGACGTCGGCGTGGAGGTAGGCGGTGCGCCCCTCGGGGGCGGAGAGCATCAGCGCCTGCGCGTGGGCCAGGACGATGGGGTCGTTGTCGGCGTAGACGACCCGGGAGGACGGGGCCGCCTGCTGGGCCACCTGGTGCAGATTGGGTTCGGTGGGGATGCCGGTGCCGATGTCGAGGAACTGCCGGATGCCCGCCTCGGCGGCCAGCCAGCGGGTGGCGCGGTGCATGAAGGCCCGGTTGGCGCGGGTCCACGGGATGACGTCGGGCCAGACGGCCTCGACCTGTTCCGCGGCCCGGGTATCGACGGAGTAGTGCGTCTTCCCGCCGAGGAAGTAGTCGTACATGCGAGCCGAGTGCGGCTTGCTGGTGTCGATTTGATCCGCGCGAAAACCATGGCCGGTCATGAAGCCCACATTACTGGTCAGTTGGCGTGAGAAGTGAGCAACTTTCTTACCCGGAAAGATTCGTGGGGTCACTGAAGCGCTTGTAAATGATCGGTGAAAATCGTACGGCGCTACGCGGGCCGGCCTTGGGTCGAGGGCGCTCAGGACTGGGCGGAGCGGCGGATGGCCGCCTCGCGGGCGCGGACGTACCAGATGCCGAGCAGCCCCAGGCCGCCGCCGGCCAGGCAGGTCCACAGCCACCACAGATGGCCGTGGTCGTCGTACCAGCCGTAGAAGGGCAGCTGGACCAGGAAGAGGACGAACCACACGATCGTGCCACCGGTGATCGTGGCGACGACATTGCCCTCCAGGGGCGCCGGGGCCTCGTGCTTGGGGGTCCACTTCGTCATGCGCACAGCTTACGGGCCGGGTGTGGGGGGCGGTGCCCCTCCGCCCGGCCCGTCACTTGGCGTCACCGACCGTCATCAAACGTCCGGGATTGGCGTTTTTACACTTCATGTATTCATACTGAATCGGTCCGGGTCTGGCTGGATTGTCTTGTCTGATCATCCAAAATGGCCCGTTGGTTATGTTCACGTGGTTATGTTCACGCACCTCTGAGGTACTTCATGTCCCCCTCGGCCACCGCGCCGGCCGACGCCAAGCAGCAGGCTCCGGCACCCCCCAGAAACGGCCTGGACAGGTTCTTCCGGATCAGCGAGCGGGGGTCCTCCATCTCCCGGGAGGTCCGCGGCGGTCTGGCGACCTTCTTCGCGATGGCCTACATCATCGTGCTCAACCCGATCATCCTCGGGAGCGGCGAGGACAAGTTCCACCATCACCTCGACAACGCCCAGCTCGTCACCGCCACCGCCCTGATGGCCGGCCTGACCACCCTGCTCATGGGGGTCATCGGCAACGTCCCGATCGCGCTCGCGGCCGGGCTCGGCATCAACGCCGTGGTCTCGCTGCAGCTCGCGCCCAAGATGAGCTGGCCGGACGCCATGGGCATGGTGGTCCTCGCGGGCCTGGTGCTGATGCTCCTGGTGGCCTCCGGGCTGCGGCAGCGGGTGATGGACGCGATCCCGGGAGGGCTGCGCCGTGCGATCGCGATCGGCATCGGACTGTTCATCGCCCTGATCGGCCTGGTCGACTCGGGCTTCGTCACCCGTAACCCGGACAAGGCCCACACCACCGTGCCGATGGGCCTGGGCATCGAGGGCAAGCTGCAGGGCTGGCCGGTGCTGATCTTCGTGGCCGGGCTCGCGCTCACCTTCGTCCTGGTCGTCCGCAAGACGCGCGGCGCGATCCTCCTCGGCATGGTGACCATGACGGTGGTCGCGGTGGTGATCAACGCCGTGGCCGATATCCCGGGCGGGAGCTGGGGGCTGACCGCCCCCGAGCTGCCGGACAAGGTGGTCGCCACCCCGGACTTCGGCCTGATCGGTCAGGTCAGCCTGTTCGGCGGGTTCCATGAGGTCGGCATCCTCACCGGCTGTCTGTTCGTCTTCACCGTGCTGCTGTCCGGCTTCTTCGACGCCATGGGCACGATCATCGGCGTCGGCGAGGAGGCGGGGCTCACGGACAAGCGGGGCCAGCTGCCGGGGATGGGCCGGATCCTGATGGTGGACGGCGTCGCGGTCGCGGGCGGCGGCTTCGGCTCGGCCTCGGCCAACACCTGCTTCGTGGAGTCCACGGCGGGTGTCGGGGAGGGCGCCCGTACGGGCTTGGCGAACGTGGTGACCGGTGGGCTCTTCCTGCTCGCGCTGGTCTTCACCCCGCTGGCCGAGGTCGTCCCGTCGCAGGCGGCGACCCCCGCGCTGGTGGTCGTGGGCTTCCTGATCATGGCCGCGAACGTCAAGGAGATCGACTGGAGCGACTTCACGATCGCGGTCCCGGCCTTCCTGGCCATGATCTCGATGCCGTTCACGTACAGCATCACCAATGGGATCGGCCTCGGCGTGCTGTCGTATCTGCTGCTGCGGATCGCGACCCGGCGGACGCGGGAGGTGCCCTGGCTGCTGAGCGCGGTCGGGCTGTGTTTCCTCGTCTACTTCCTGCTGCACCCGATCCAGCAGGCGCTCGGGTCCGGCTGACCCACTCGGGTCCGGCTGACCCCGGCACACAGACATACGGGCGCGCTGGTGGGGCCTTAAGGGGCCCGGCCGTAGAAGCGCTCCGTCTCGTCGACGGACGTTTTGAAGCGTTCGTCGAAGTCCTCGCGAATGAGCGTCCGGATGACATAGTCCTGGACGCTCATTCCGCGTTTTGCGGCATGCTCCCGGACCCGGTCCAGCAGCTCGCCATCGATCCGTAGGCTGAGCACTTTCGATCCCGTGGGCGATCCCATGCGGCCAGGGTCCCCGTGACATGCGTCTCGCTGCGTCACTTTCCGGAACGGACTCACTCGTATGGGTGAATGTGTTACCGGGTCGTCATTCAGGTTTCATTAGACGAGGTAATGAGTTATGCTAAGGACCATGTCGGATCTGTCCCATGGTGGCACCGAAGACACAGCCGCCGTGAACGCACTGCGATCCGCCGTGATGCGTCTGTCGCGACGGCTCAAGCATCAGCGCGTCGACGAGTCGCTCAGCCCCACCGAGATGTCCGTACTGGGCACCCTGGCCCTGTGCGGCTCGGCCACCCCGGGCGAGCTCGCCCGTAAGGAGCATGTCCAGCCGCCCTCGATGACCCGCATCGTGGCGCTGCTCGAGGCCAAGGGACTGGTCAGGCTGGAGCCGCATCCGGAGGACCGGCGGCAGAAAGTCGTCTCGCCGACGGAGCGGGCAGAGGCCATGCTCGAAGAGAGCCGGCGCAGGCGGAACGCCTGGCTGGCCGAGCTGGTCGGCGGGCTGACCGAGGAGGAGTGGGCCGCGCTTCGCGCCGCCGCGCCGGTCTTGGAGAAGCTCGCGCAGATGTAAGAGGAAACGAGCCGCTTGGAGGCGAACGCAATTTGAGTACGGGACCCGGAGCAGATTCCGCACCCGCACCCCATACCGACCCCGTGACCGACCCCACTGGTGACGCCGCAGCCGGGCGCACCAGGGGCGGGACCTTCAGCTCCCTGAAGATCCGCAACTACCGGCTGTTCGCCACGGGTGCGGTGATATCGAACACCGGCACCTGGATGTCGCGTATCGCCCAGGACTGGCTCGTCCTCAGCCTCACCGGCTCCGCCACCGCGGTCGGTATCACCACCGCGCTGCAGTTTCTCCCCATGCTGCTCTTCGGCCTGTACGGCGGTGTCATCGCCGACCGCTACCCCAAGCGGCGGCTGCTCGTGCTCACCCAGGCCGCGCTCGGGCTGTGCGGGCTCGCGCTCGCCGCGCTCACCCTCAGCGGTCTGGTGCAGGTCTGGCATGTCTATCTGATCGCCTTCCTGCTCGGCATGGTCACCGTCGTCGACAACCCCACACGGCAGGCGTTCGTCGTCGAGATGGTCGGCCCCAAGGACCTGCGCAACGCCGTCAGCCTGAACTCCGCGAACTTCCAGTCCGCCCGGCTGGTGGGCCCGGCGGTCGCCGGTGTGCTGATCACCGCCGTCGGCAGCGGCTGGGCCTTCCTGCTCAACGGGCTGTCGTTCGCCGCCCCGCTCGTCGGCCTGCTGATGATGCGCCCCGCCGAGCTGCACAAGGTCGAGCGCGCGCCCCGCGGCAAGGGGCAGCTGCGCGAGGGGCTGCGCTATGTCGCCGGGCGCCCGGACCTGATCTGGCCCATCGTGCTGGTCGGCTTCATCGGCACCTTCGGCTTCAACTTCCCGATCTGGCTCAGCGCCTTCGCCGACGGCGTCTTCGACGCCGGACCGGGCACCTACGGCCTGCTCAACTCGCTGATAGCGGTCGGCTCGGTGACCGGCGCGCTGCTGGCCGCCCGGCGGACCACGACGAGACAGCGGGTGCTGGTCGGCGCGGCGCTGATGTTCGGCCTGCTGGAGGTCGCGGCGGCGCTGGCCCCGGCCTTCTGGCTGTTCGCCGCGCTCATGGTGCCGATCGGGATCTTCTCGCTGACCTTCAACGTGACGGCGAACTCCAGCGTCCAGCTGGCGACCGACCCCGCGATGCGCGGGCGGGTGATGAGCCTGTTCATGATGGTCTTCGTGGGCGGCACCCCGCTCGGCGGCCCCCTGGTGGGCTGGCTGACCGACACCTACGGCGCGCGGGTCGGCTTCGCCGCCGGCGGTCTGGTGTCCGCGGCGGCCGCGGTGGCGGTGGGCCTGATCCTCGTACGGGCGGGTGGCCTGCGGATGAAGGTGAACCTGCGGCCGGGGCGCCCGCACCTCACCTTCGTACCGCGAACCCCTGAGAACGCGGAGAACGCGCAGGAGGAGCCGGTGCCCGCGGCGGTCTGACGCGGTTGTGGCAGGCGGGGCGGGCGGTGCCGGGCTTGTGGCAGGCGGGGCGGGCGGTCGCTGCGGGAGACTGGGCGGATGAGACTCTTCGCCGCTGTGCTGCCCCCCGAGGAGGTCGTCGCCGAGCTCGCCGCCCGGGTGGCGGCGCTGCGCGGGCTGCCGGGCGCGGACGGGCTGCGCTGGACCGAGCGCGCGGGCTGGCACTTCACGCTCGCCTTCTTCGGCCAGGTCGACGAGAGCGTGCTGCCCGCGCTGCATGAGCGGCTGGCGCGGGCGGCCCACCGCCATCCGCCCCACGAGGTCCGGCTCGCGGGCGGCGGCCGCTTCTCCGACAAGGTGCTGTGGGTGGGCGTCGGGGGCGACCGGACGACCCTGGGGCATCTGGCCGACTCCGCGGAGGCCGGGGCCCGGCGGGCCGGTCTCCCCATGGACCGGCACCGCCCCTACCACCCGCATCTCACGCTCGCGCGCTGCCGCGGCGGCGCGGATCTGCGCCCGTATGTGACGGGGCTCGAAGACTTCGAGAGCGGCGCCTGGACGGTGCCCGAGCTCAGCCTGGTGCGCAGCCATCCGCCGACGCCCGGGGTCGCCGGCGCGCAGCCACGGTACGAGGTGGTGGCCGCCTGGGCGCTGGGCCACTGAGCGGTCCCGTTACCCTCGAGGCGTGGATCCCAAGACCAGGAACCTGATCATGAGCGGTGCGCTCGTGCTGATGCTCGTCGTCGTCGCCGTGGCGGCAGCGTTCGGCTGAACCTGAGGGTCGGCCGTACGCCGCCGCCACGGCGGCGTGTGACTGCGAGCCCTACCAGGCGAACGCCTCGGGCGACGGGCCCGTGCCGGGGAAGATCTCGTCCAGCGCGGTCAGCAGCTCCTCGCTCAGGGTCAGCTCGCTCGCGCGGATCGCGGAGTTCAGCTGCTCGGCGACGCGCGGGCCGACGATCGGGCCGGTCACCCCGGGCCGGGTCAGCAGCCAGGCCAGCGCCACCTCGCCGGGCTCAAGGCCGTGCTTGTCCAGCAGGTCCTCGTAACGCTGGACCTGGTCGCGGACCGCGCTGTTCTTCAGCACGTCGGCGCTGCGCCCGGACGTGCTGCGCGCACCGCCGCCCTCGCGCTCCTTGCGCAGCGCCCCGCCCAGCAGCCCGCCGTGCAGCGGGGACCAGGGGATCACCCCGAGGCCGTACTCCTGCGCGGCCGGGATGACCTCCATCTCGGCGCGCCGCTCGAACAGGTTGTACAGGCACTGCTCGCTGACAAGACCCAGCGAGCCACGGCGGCGCGCGGCCTCGTTGGCCTGGGCGATATGCCAGCCGGCGTGGTTGGAGGAGCCGGCGTAGAGGATCTTGCCCTGCTGCACCAGGACGTCGATGGCCTGCCAGACCTCGTCCCACGGGGTGGAGCGGTCGACGTGGTGGAACTGGTACAGATCGATGTGGTCGGTGCCCAGCCGCTTCAGGCTGGCGTCGACCGCGCGGCGGATGTTGAGTGCGGAGAGCTTGTCCTCATTGGGCCAGGGCTCGCCGTCGACGCCCATGTTGCCGTAGACCTTGGTCGCCAGCACGGTCTTCTCGCGTCGGCCGCCGCCCTGCGCGAACCAGCTCCCGATGATCTCCTCGGTACGGCCCTTGTTCTCGCCCCAGCCGTAGACGTTGGCGGTGTCGAAGAAGTTGATGCCCGCGTCGAGCGCGGCGTCCATGATCGCGTGGCTGTCGGCCTCGTCGGTCTGCGGGCCGAAGTTCATGGTGCCGAGGACCACTCGGCTGACCTTGAGTCCCGTACGTCCGAGCTGCGTGTACTCCATGAGCACCTAGCCAAGCCCTTGGAGTGCGCTCTAATCAAGGGTCCGCCGGGTCAGCTCAGGGCCAGTTCACTTCACCTTCGGTGACGGACACCCGAGCGAAGGTGTCCTCCTCGTAGAAGCGCACATGGCACTGGAAGGCGAGTGAGTCGACGGCCCGGTCATGCAGCCAGAGCAGGAGTTCGTCCACCCGGTCGAGCTCATCGGGGTGGAACTCCTGGCGGGACGTCAGGGCCCAGCCGCCGCGGGTCTCGGGCTCCAGGGCCGAGAGGAGTACGCCGCCGGCGCGGTGGGCGGGGCCCGTGGCGGCGAGGACGGGATACGGCTCGTAACTCATCAGCCAGTTGCCCTGCTCGTCCTCTTCCGGCCGGCCGTCGTCGCCGATCAGCGGTTCGGCGTAGTCGGTGACGAGGGACAGGGGGGTGGCGGGCTGGGGGGCGAGGCCCAGGTGCCAGCGGAGCTCGGATATCTCGGCGTCGGAGAGGGTGTCGGGGAGGTTCACCGACAGGATCAGGTCATGGATATCGGCCACGCGGTGATCATAGCGCCGGGTGGCCGGGGAAAATCGTCGGATGGTCCGGGGGAATACCGAGCGGTCTCGGAAGAACTCTGGACGGCCCCGGAAAATCCGAATGCCCGCATTCTCGGCCGGGATGCGGCCGAAAAGCGGGCTCTCGGATACTGCCTGCCGAATGAATTGTTTCTTATCGGCTGTTGCGGGACTTCATGAAGCCGAGGACGCCGAAGACCACGGTCAGCAGGGCGCCGATCAGCACCATGTAGAGGCCGGGGCCGGCGGAGATGTCGAGCTGCTTCACGGCCTCGTCCGCGAACTTTTCGGCCTGCTCCGCGGACGCCCCTTCATCCTCGGCCTTCGCGGCGACCAGACGCGCCGGGTCCGCCATGTTGAGCACGGCGAAGACCACGGTGACCAGCGACAGGACCGCGCCGCCCACGTAGAGCGCAGCCTTCTTGGTGACCAGCGCGCCGACCAGGGCCAGCGCGGCGACGATGGAGACGATCAGCGTGATCACGCCATCGCCGTCCATGCCCTTGATACCGCCGTCGGCGCCATCGGCACCGGAGACCACCCAGTTCACCAGGGAGCCGACCAGGGCGATGACCGCGCCGACGACCCCGATGATCGCGAACTTCTTGCTCTGTCCGGCGTCCGCCGGAGCGCCCCCGGGCGCAGGCGCGGTTTGCGGGTAAGAACCACCGTAATTGCTCATGGGGCAGACCGTAGGGCGGCCTTATTCTTCGATGCAACGCCGTGGTCCGCTTTGACGCCGATTGACCGATAAATTTCCAAAAATTAATCTCCAGATCAGCACAACTAATCCAGAGATTATGAATTTGTGTGTCGAGTCGGTGTCGAGTGCTCGCGCATTCGTTATCTGCCCGTTCTCGACGAAGTCAATCAGACAGGTGTAGCGCCCCTGGAGTCGCCCCTGGCCGACTGCCGCCCCCTCAGCTCCGGGCCAGGATGGCAGGCTTGGCCCCATGCGTTCGCTTCCGTCCGTCCTCGGCGCCGCCGCGCTGGTGGTTCTGCCCGCCGCCGCCCCGGCCGCCGCCGACGATCACACGTCGTCGTCCTCGCCGTCCTCGTTCACGATCGAGGACTCCAGGATCACCGAGTCCAGCGGCCTGGCGGCCAGCCGCGCCCACCCGGGCGTCTACTGGACGCACAACGACAGCGACGACGGCCCGTACATCTACGCCGTCGACAGCAAGACCGGGCGTACGGTCGCGACCGTCACCATGCGCGGCGTCGGCAGCCCGCGCGACGTGGAGGCCATCTCGATCGGACCGGACGGCGACATCTACGTCGGCGATATCGGCGACAACCTGGACGGGACCTGGTCGCATGTGTGGATCTACCGTTTCCCCGAGCCGAAGACGCTGAAGAACACCACGGTCAGGGCGGTGCAGTACACCGTGAAATACGCGGACGGCCCGCGCAACGCCGAGGCGTTGATGATCGACCCCAAGACCGGCCGAGCCTATATCGCCAGCAAGAGCCAGAAGGACGGCGGGCTGTACGCCGGGCCGAAAACGCTGTCCCCTTCCGGGACGAACATCTTCCGCCGGGTCGACGACATCGGCATGGAGGTGACGGACGGGGCCTTCGCCCCGGACGCCAGCAGACTCGTGCTCCGTGGCTATTTCAACGTCGCGGAGTTCAGATGGCGCGGCGGCAAGCTCGAGGATCTGAAGGAGGAGCCGGATCTGCCGCTCCAGCGGCAGGGCGAGTCGGTCACCTTCACGACCGACGGCGGCACGCTGATGTACGGCACGGAGGGCCCGAGCAGCAAGGTGACCGCGGTGAAGCTGGACGGGGAACTGCTGCCGGACGCGACGGCGAAGGAGCAGAAGAAGAACGGGGGCGGGGACTCCACGGGGGCCGGCGCGGTCTCGGAGAAGGAGAAGAACGGCAATCTCCTCAAGGGCGCGCTGACATTCGCCGTCGCCGCGGTCCTGTTCTTCGGCGTGCGCTCGCTCTTCCGCCGCCGGTGACCGCCGCTGTCCGCTGCTGATCTTCCGCTGATCCGCCGCTGAATTCCAGGGGGCGGGGGGCCTACTTCTCGGCGGTGTCGCGGGCGCGGGCGGCGATGAACGCCCCGATGCCGTCGAGCAGGCTCTCCAGGCCGAACTCGAAGATGTCCTCACCCCGCCCCGTGAAGGCGTCCTCGCCGAGCGCCGCCTGCATCGGAAACCTGCCGCTGGCGAGCGCCTGCTCCATCGCGGGCGCGTGCGCCTTCCAGAACTCCGCGTCGCTGACGCCCGTACGTTTCTCGGCCGTGGCCGAGTTCAGATGCGTACGGGCGACGCCGGTGGCGAACCCCTCGACGGTCACGATGACATGGACCCGCTCGCGGTCGGTGAGGCCGAGGCCGTCGAGGCCGCGCAGCGCGAACTCCAGCCCGGCCATGGCGTTCGGCCCGAGGATGGGGCGCGACTGGTCCACCTGGAGCAGCCAGGGGTGCCGTTCGTACAACTGCCAGGCGCCGCGCGCCACCATCTCCAGCGTCTCCCGCCAGCCCAGATCCGGGGCGTGGGCGTCGGGGTCGAAGGACTGCACCTGATCCAGCATCAGATCCAGCAGCTCGGCCTTGCCGGGGACGTAGCGGTACAGCGACATGGTGCCGGTGCCCAGTTCGGCCGACAGCCGCCGCATGGAGACCGCGGCGAGCCCTTCCGCGTCGGCGACGGTGATGGCGGCCGTCACGATCCGCCGCAGGGTCAGCCCGGGCTTGGGGCCGCGGCTGGGCCGCTCACCGGTGCCCCAGAGCAGTTCCAGGCTGCGGGAGATGTCTCCGCTGCCGCTGTGTTCGGTGGTCGTCATCGCGCGCTCATCCTAACGTCGCGGCCACAGAACCGAGTACACCGTACCCATAACTGGGTACGGTGTACTCGCAATTGGGTACGGTGTACCCAGTGAGTGGCGGCACGGGTTCCTGTGGGGGTTTCTTTGGAGACGGCTTCTTTGACTGCGACTTTTTCGGACGTGGCGCAATGGGCGGTCCTCACCGAAGGGCTGCGGAAGCGATACGGAGACAAGCACGCGCTCGACGGCTTCGACCTGGCCGTCGGCCGCGGCACCGTCCAGGGGCTGCTCGGCCCCAACGGTGCGGGCAAGACGACGGCCGTACGGATCCTGGCCACCCTGGCCCGGCCGAGCGGCGGCCGGGCCTTCGTCGGCGGGTTCGACGTCACGCGGCAGGCCCGTCAGGTGCGCCGCCGGATCGGGCTGACCGGCCAGTACGCGGCGGTGGCCGAGATGCTGAGCGGGCGGCAGAACCTGGTGATGTTCGGCCGCCTCTTCCATCTGGACAAGGCACGGGCCGCGCGGCGGGCCGACGAACTGCTGAGCACATTCGGGCTGACCGAGGCCGCCGACACGGTGGCCAAGGAGTACAGCGGCGGCATGCGGCGCCGGCTCGACCTGGCCGCGAGCATGATCCTCGCCCCTCAGGTGCTGTTCCTCGACGAGCCGACGACCGGGCTCGACCCGCGCGGCCGCAACGAGGTGTGGGAGGCGGTCCGCTCGCTGGTCGCGGGCGGTACGACGGTGCTGCTGACCACGCAGTACCTGGACGAGGCCGATCAGCTGGCGGACCGGGTCGCCGTGATCGACCGGGGGCGGAAGATCGCCGATGATACGCCGGCCGAGCTCAAGCGGGCGATCGGCGGGGACCGGATCGAGGTGGTGGTGCGGGAGATCGCCGACCTGCCCGCCGCCGTCGAGGCGGTGGCGCGGGTGATGGACCGGGGTGCGGGCGCGGCCGAGCCAGAGACTGACCGGGAGGACCGGCGGGTGACGGCCCCGGTGCGCGACCGGGTCGCGGCGCTGACCGAGGCCGCGCGGACGCTCCAGGAGCGGGGCGTGGCCGTCGAAGACATCGGGCTGCGCCGCCCGACCCTGGACGAGGTCTTCCTACGGCTGACCGGACACCGTACGGACGAACAGAACGGCGGCCAGAAGGTGGACGAGCGGACGGAGGTGCCCACATGAGCGTGTCTTGGCGCGCCGCGCGGGCTGGACTGAGGAGCCGCGCAGCGACGAAGGAAGCTCGCGCGTTGGAGCGCGCCGAGACTGAGCGGGAGGGAGGGGCATGAGCACCGCGACAGGGGCGGCAGAGATACCGACGGTCCTGGACGGGCCGGAGCGGCGGGCGTACTGGGCGGTGGCGGACTGCGTGACCATCGTCAGGACCGAGCTGATCACCATCCTCCGCTACCCCGCCGCCATCGCCTGGCAGCTCGGCACCCCGGTGATGTTCGTGCTGCTCTTCGTCTATGTCTTCGGCAGCGCGATGGAGGTGGGCGGCGGGGCGGACTATCAGGACTACGCGCTGCCCGGGATGTTCGCGATGACGATGGCGAACGGGTTCATGGGCACCGCCGTCGCGGTCGCCGTCGTGAAGGAGAAGGGCGTCATGGACCGCTATCGCTCCATGCCCATGGCCCCCTCGGCGGTGGTCAGCGGGCGCGGCGTCGCCGATGTCATCAGCGCCGCGGTGGACCTGGCGGTGCTCGCGGCGATCGCCCTGGCCGTCGGGTGGCGGCCCGACGGCAGTCTGCCGGAGACCCTGAGCGCCTTCGCGCTGCTGATCCTGCTGCGGTCCTCGCTGATCTGGGTCGGGATGTATCTGGGGCTGCTGGTGCCCAACCAGCAGGCGGCGGGGAACCTCTTCGCGGTCGCCTTCCCCCTCGGGATGATCTCCAGCGTCTTCACTCCGCCCGCGATGATGCCCGACTGGCTGGGCGCGATCGCGCTGTGGAACCCCGTCTCGTCGACCGCGAACGCGATCCGGGACCTGTTCGGCAACCCGGTCCCCGGCGGGGGCGGTTGGGTGGAGCAGCACGCGACGCTGATGGCGGTGGTCTGGCCGGTGGCCCTCACGGCGGTGTTCCTGCCGCTGGCCGTACGCCGCTTCCAGCGGCTGAGCAGCTGAGAGCGTACATACGCGTAGGGGCCCGCGGCCGTCGATTCGGCCGCGGGCCCCTACCGGGCTCTTCAGGTCAGTCAGTCGGTCACAGGTGCTCGATGACGTAGTCGACGCAGGCGGTCAGCGCCTTCACGTCCGACGGCTCGACGGCCGGGAACATGGCGATCCGCAGCTGGTTGCGGCCCAGCTTGCGGTACGGCTCGGTGTCCACGATGCCGTTGGCCCGCAGCGTCTTGGCGACCGCGGCGGCGTCGATCTCGTCGTTGAAGTCGATCGTGCCGACGACCTGCGACCGCTTGGCCGGGTCGGTGACGAACGGCGTGGCGAACTTCGACTCCTCCGCCCAGCCGTACAGCGCGCCCGAGGAGGCCGCGGTGCGGCGTACGGCCCAGTCCAGGCCGCCCTGGCCGTTGATCCACTCCAGCTGGTCGTTGAGCAGGAAGAGCGTCGCGAGCGCCGGGGTGTTGTAGGTCTGGTTCTTCAGGGAGTTGTCGATCGCCGTCGGCAGCGAGAAGAACTCCGGGATGTGCCGGCCCGAGGCGTGCACCCGCGCGGCGCGCTCCAGCGCGGCGGGGGAGAAGGCCGCGATCCACAGCCCGCCGTCGGCGGCGAAGGACTTCTGCGGCGCGAAGTAGTAGACGTCCGTCTGGGCGATGTCGACGGGCAGACCGCCCGCGCCCGACGTCGCGTCCACCAGCACCAGCGCGCCCGCGTCGGCGCCCGCCACCCGCTCGAGCGGCATGGCGACACCGGTCGAGGTCTCGTTGTGGGTGAGGGCGTAGACGTCCACGCCGTCCTCCGCTCGCGGCAGCGGATGCGTGCCCGGGTCGGCGGAGATCACGGTCGGCTCGTCGAGCCAGGGCGCGAGCTTGGCGGCCTTGGCGAACTTGGACGAGAACTCGCCGAACGACAGGTGCTGGGACTTGCCCTCGATCAGGCCGTGGGTCGCGATGTCCCAGAAGGCGGTGGACCCGCCGTTGCCGAGGATCACCTCGTATCCCTCGGGAAGCTGGAACAGCTCGCGCACACCCTCGCGCACCTTGCCGACCAGGTTCTTGACCGGGGCCTGGCGGTGGGAGGTGCCGAGCAGAGAGCTTCCGGTGGCGGCCAGCGCACTCAGCGCCTCGGTGCGTACCTTGGAGGGGCCCGAGCCGAAGCGACCGTCGGCGGGCTTGATGTCAGCGGGAATCCGGATCTCAGCCACGGACGAAAGCCTAATCCGTCGGT
This sequence comes from Streptomyces sp. NPDC059679, assembly GCF_042734105.1. Classification (NCBI taxonomy): domain Bacteria; kingdom Bacillati; phylum Actinomycetota; class Actinomycetes; order Kitasatosporales; family Streptomycetaceae; genus Streptomyces; species Streptomyces sp. NPDC059679. The sequence continues at coordinate 166,188 of NZ_JBHWES010000016.1, forward strand.
ATGCGCAGCCTGCCCTGGTGTCCACCCGATGAGACGCGGTGTCTCTTCTCCGGGATGGCCCATGAGGCGCCGAGCGCGCCGCAGGCCACCAGCGCGAAGACGGCGAAAGCGCTGGTGTAGCCGGATTCGGCGGGAAAACCGGGGGCCGTGGCGGCCTTGGCGGGGCCCGCGGCGTCGAGGACCGCGACCGCGATCTGGGCGCCCACGGCCCCCCCCGACCGTGCGTGCGATCGTGTTGACGCCACCGGCCACCCCGATGTCCGCGGGCCCCGCCGTGTCCACGACCAGGTTCCCGAGCGCGGCGAACGACAGCCCGTACCCGGCGCCGATCAGCACCCCGGCAGCGTGGAACTGCCACATGTGGGCGTGGGCCACGGCCAGCAGCGCGAACGACAGCACGCCGCACGCCACGCCCAGCCGCAGCGGCGCCCGGACCCCGAACCGGTCCCGCAGCCGGGTGGTGAGCGGGCTGACCGCCAGCATCACGACCGCGACCGGCACCAGCGCCAGTCCCGCCTCGCCCGCCGAGGCCCCGAAGCCGTACCCGGCCGGGGGCGGCGTCTGGACGAACCGGGGTACGAGCGTGATCACCCCGAACATGGCCGCGCCCACGACGAACGTCACCACGTTGGTGGCCGCCGCGGGCCTGCGGCGCAGCACGCGGAGGTCGACCAGCGGCGCGCCGACCCGCAGTTCGACGGCGGCGAACGCGGCGAGCGCGACGGCCGCGCCGAGCAGCAGCCCGACGACCCGGGCCGAGCCCCAGCCCCATGCGGCGCCCTGCCCGATGCCCAGCAGCAGACACACCAGTGCGCTCCCCAGCAGCGCCGCGCCGGCCAGATCCACCCGCCCGCCGGGGGCCACCGGACCGGCCGGCAGCCGCCGGGCCAGCGTCAGCGCGGCGCCGGCCAGCGCGAGCAGCGGCCAGAACAGCCAGGCCGTGCCGAACGCGTCGGCCAGCGGACCCGCCAGCACCATCCCCGCCGAGCCGCCGACCCCGAACATCGCCGACAGCACGGCGATCACGCCCCGGGCGCGGGGCGGTTCCACGGCCGTACGGACGATGCCGAACGCGAGCGGGAACACCCCGCCCGAGATGCCCGAGACCGCGCGCCCGGCCAGCAGCAGCGGCAGCGAGCCGGCCTCGGCGCCGAGCGCGCACAGCAGGGTGCCGACGGTGAAAGAGCCGAGGCACGCCAGCAGCACCCGGCGGTGGCCGAACAGGTCGCCGAGTCGGCCCGCGATCGGCGTGGTAACGGCACTGGCCAGCATGAAGGCGGTCAGCAGCCAGGCGGTGGCGGCGCCGGAGACATGCAGGGAGCGGCCGAACGCCGGAAGGGCCGAGATCACGATCGTCTGCGCCATGCTCGCCGCGAGCGCCGCTGTCAGCACGGCGGGGACGACGAGGTTCGGCCCAGTGCCCCCGTCGGAGCCTTCCTCGGCCGTGCCGCGGCGGCCACGTAGTAATCCGAGCACCAGCATCTGCCCCACCTCCTCAGGTAGTTAGGTGAGGCATACCTTAGGAACTTGCGGACAGCGTCCGCAACCTGTCGTGCCCGGTGAGCGCCGGTACCCGCCCGGTACGGTTCGGCACGTGAACACCGAAGGCTCGAAAGATGGTTCAGGCGCGGGGGAGCGGCGCGCCTGGGGCAGCCTGGACCGGGCGCACATCGTCAAGACGGCGGTCGTCCTGGCCCGCGGGGAGGGCATGGCCGCGCTGACCATCCGCCGGCTGGCGGCCGAGGTGGGCGCGTCCCGGATGTCGCTGTACCGGCACATCCCCGACAAGGACGCGCTGCTCGACCTGGTCGCCGACGCCGTGGCCGAGTCCGAGGTGATCCCCGAGGAGGCACTGAGCGGCCCCTGGCAGCAGCGGCTGCGCCATCTCGCGCACGGAATGCGCAGACGGCTCACCGCCTACCCCGGACTCGCCGAGCTGATCGTGACCCGCGGCAACCACGGCCCCGGCGGGCTGCGCCTCGCCGAGACGATCGTCGACATCCTCTCCGAGGCGGGCCACGACGAGCCGACCACCGCCCGCTACTACCTCGTCTTCATCGACCTCGTCCTCGGCCGCGCCCACCGCGAGGCCGCCCACCGCGAGGCCGCCCAAGGCGACCCGACCACGCCCCAGCGAAACGCCCCCCTCCTCGACGCGGCCGCCGAGCGGCGCGCCGACGCGCCTCGGCTCGCCGCGCTGGCGCCGCATCTGCGGGCGGTGACACACGACCAGGTCTTTGAAACGGAACTCGACATTCTCATCCAGTCGCTGTCCGTGGACCATGGGAAGCATGGTTGATCACGAGGCAGACGGAGTAGGCAAGGCAGAAGACGCACACGACCTGGAGCGGGCGCTGCGCCGGGCCGTCCGCGGCGAGGTCTCGTTCGATACGGCGAGCCGCGCGCTGATGACGATGGACGCGTCGAACTACCGGCGGGTGCCCGCCGGGGTCGTCGCCCCGTACGACGCCGACGACGTCGCGGCCGCGCTCGCCGTATGCCGCGAGCGTGCGGTGCCCGTGGTGGCGCGCGGAGGCGGCACGTCGATCGCCGGGCAGGCCACCGGGGTCGGCGTCGTCCTCGACTTCACCCGCCATATGCGCTCCATCGTCTCCCTCGACCCGGACGCGCGTACCGCCGTCGTCCAGCCCGGTGTGATCCTCGACGACCTGCGGGCGGCGGCCGGCGCGTACGGGCTGACCTTCGGCCCCGACCCGTCCACCCACAGCCGCTGCACCCTCGGCGGCATGATCGGCAACAACTCGTGCGGCTCCCACTCGGTCGCCTGGGGCACGACGGCCGACAACGTACGGGAGCTGGACGTCGTGACGTACGGCGGCGAACGGCTGCGCGCCGGGCGTGGCCTGGACGGGCTGCCGCCGCGGCTGCGGGACGGGCTGCGCGCCCTGGTCGACGCCAACCTCGCCCCGCTGCGCACCGGCTTCCCCGAACTGCCGCGCCGTATCTCCGGCTACGCGCTCGACGCGCTGCTGCCCGAGAAGGGCGCCGACGTGGCCCGCGCGCTCACCGGCAGCGAGGGCACCCTCGGCGTGCTGACCGAGGCGACGGTACGCCTCGTCGACGCGCCCGCCGCCCGCGCCCTCGCCGTCCTCGGCTACCCGGACGAGAGCGCCGCCGCCGAGGCCGCCCACACCCTGCTGCCCCACGGCCCGCTCACGGTCGAGGGCATGGCCGCCGACCTGGTCGCGGGGGCGACCGGGCTGCCCAAGGGCGGCGCCTGGCTGTTCGTCGAGGTCGGCGGCGAGACCCCGGACGAGGCCCGGGCCCGCGCCGAAGCCCTGGCCCGCGCGGCCGGCGACGCCACTACCGACCACACCGTCGTCGCCGACCCGGCCGGCCAACGCGTCCTGTGGCGGATCCGCGAGGACGCCTCCGGCACCGCGACCCGCATGCCTGACGGCAGCGAGGCCTGGCCCGGCTGGGAGGACTGCGCCGTACCGCCCGCCCGCCTCGGCGCGTATCTGCGCGACTTCCGCGCGCTGATGGCCCAGCACGGGCTGCGCGGCACGCCGTACGGGCACTTCGGCGACGGTTGCATCCACGTACGCATCGACTTCGACCTGCTGACCGATGCCGGGATCCGCGTCTTCCGCGGCTTCTCCACCGACCTCGCCGAACTCGTCGTCGCCCACGGCGGCTCCCTCTCCGGTGAACACGGCGACGGCCTGGCGCGCGCCGAACTGCTGCCCAAGATGTACGGCGACGACATGGTCCGGCTCTTCTCCCGCTTCAAGGACCTGTGGGATCCGGCGGGCGGCCTCAACCCCGGCGCCCTCGCCCGCCCGCAGCGCATGGAGGAGAACCTGCGCTTCGCCGTGCTGCCCCGGGGCCCGGTGGACGTCGAGTTCGGTTATCCGCACGACAACGGCGACTTCTCGGCGGCGGTGCGGCGCTGTGTGGGCGTCGCCAAGTGCCGCAACGAGTCCGTCTCCGGCGCGTCCGTGATGTGCCCCTCCTACCGCGCCACCGGCGAAGAACAGCACTCCACGCGCGGCCGGGCCCGCCTCCTCCACGAAATGCTCGCGGGCGAGGTCGTACGCGACGGCTGGCGCTCGGAGGAGGTACGCGGGGCGCTCGACCTGTGCCTGTCGTGCAAGGGGTGCCGCAGCGACTGCCCGGTCGGGGTGGACATGGCGACGTACAAGGCGGAGTTCCTGCACCACCACTACGAGGGCCGGGTGCGCCCTGCCGCGCACTACTCAATGGGCCGGCTGCCGCTGTGGCTACGGGCCGGCGCCGTCCTCCGGGCGGCTCCGGTGCTCAACGCGCTGGCGGGGGTGGCACCGCTGGCCGCGCTCGCGAAGCGAGCCGGCGGCATCGCACCGGAACGCGACATCCCGGAGCTGGCCCCGGAGCCGTTCACCCGGTGGTGGCGCAGGCGGGTGCGGGCCGCTGCGCGGGGCGGCGGCGAACGGGGCGGTCCGGCCACCGCTGGCCCGGGCGTTGCCCCCGTTGGTGGTGGCGCGTCTGCCGCTGGGGGTTCCGCCGCGCGTGCCGCGAGCTCGCGTGGCGAGGGCCCAGCCGCCACCGGCTCGGCTACCGGACCGGGCGACGGTGCGGCGGGGCCAGGCGGTGGCGCGCCCGGCACGAGGCCGCCCGCCGCAGGGGCCTCCGGCCCGCGTTCGGGCGAGGCGGCGCAGTTGGGCGAGGGAGCGCGGGCCGCTGCGCGGGCCGGCGGCCGTGCGCGGGCCGCCACCGTCGTGCTGTGGCCCGACACCTTCACCAACTACCTCTCCCCGTCCGTCGGCAGGTCGGCCGTCGCCGTGCTGGAGGCGGCCGGGCTGCGGGTGGTCGTGCCGCCCAAGCCGGTGTGTTGCGGGCTGACATGGGTGTCGACGGGGCAGCTCGACCGGGCCCGGTCCGTCATGCGGCGGACGCTGGGCGTCATGGCCCCGGCCCTGGACGCCGGGCTCCCCGTGGTCGGCCTGGAGCCCAGCTGCACCGCCGCCCTCCGCACCGATCTGCCCGAACTCCTCGGCCCCGCCGACCCGCAGGCCGCCCGTGCCGCCCGCCTCGCCGACGCCGTCACCACCTTCGCCCAGGCCCTGGAGGACCACGCCCCCGACTGGCAACCCCCCAAGGCCGACCGCCCCGTCGTCGGCCAGACCCACTGCCACCAGCACGCCGTCCTCGGTGACGCGGCGGAACGCCGCCTGCGCGCCAGCGCGGGCCTGACGGGCGAGCTGAGCGGCGGCTGCTGCGGGCTGGCGGGCAACTTCGGCTTCGAGCGGGGGCATTACGACGTATCCCTCGCCTGCGCGGAGGAGCAGCTGCTGCCGTCCGTACGGGCCGCCGACCCCGCCGCCGAAGTCCTCGCGGACGGCTTCTCCTGCCGTACGCAACTGGAGCAGCTGGCCGGCCGCCGCGCCCGCCACCTCGCGGAGGTCCTGGCCGAACGGCTGCGCTGACCTGGCCCGGCTGTCGCTCCTCCCGCTGCCGATCCTTTACGGACCTTCCTCCGGCTGGTCTCAGCCCAGACCGAGGCGCAGGAGCATGGCCGAGTGATCCGTCAGGCCCTCTTCGCGTGGCTTGTGCAGGTACTCGCAGGCCCGTACGTGCTCGCGGTGGAGGGCGACGCCCACGGGCGGACACTCACGGTGGGCACGGCTTGACTCGTCGTTGGCTTCGCGGGTGCAGGTGCGCTGTGCGGGTGGGTGCGCTTCGCTTCGAGCAGCCTGTGCGCCGTCTCGCGACATTCGGCTCACGCGGGTCCGAGACGAAGCCCGCACCC
>NZ_JBHWES010000017.1:0-169126 GCF_042734105.1 Streptomyces sp. NPDC059679
CGGTGCCGGCCGGCAGGTGCTCGACCGCGGGCTGCCACGCGGGGGCGGGCTGGCGCGAGCCGATCCGCACCGGTTCCGCCCCCGGCGCGAAGCGCCACCATCCGCCACGCTCGCCACCGCCCCGCTCGCCGACCCGGCCCGAGCCACCGCGCTCACCGCCCCGGCCCGGGCGCCGCTCCGGTACGAACAGACCGCCGCCGGGCACCACGAGGGCGACGCCGTCGGGGGCGATCACCTCGATCTCCCAGGTGTCGGCGATCCGGCGGGCCACGGCGGGCTCGTCCGGCCGGTCGTCGCCCGCGGCCGACAGGACGAGCCGGACCACTCCGACGCCGTCCGAGCGGAGCGAGTCGAGCACTCCGCCGAGCCGCGGCCACAGCTCACCGGCTGACGACGTGTCGGCCCCGGCGACCACCGTCACGGTGTGCTCCGGGTCGGCGGAGAGGGCCCGGACCAGGTCGGCGACGTCGGAGGCGGACAGGGTGTCGTCCGCGGGAGAGCGGAGCAGCATGACACCGCCGTGCTCCTCGACGAGCAGCGCCCCGCCCCGCCCGCGGCCCTCGGGACGCTCCAGCGTGTCCAGCGTGGTGACGGGCGCGGACGGCGCGGGGTCGGTGGCGGGCCCGGTACGGGCTCGGGCGCCCCGCCCGCTGAACCAGCGCGCTCTGGCGCCCCCGGAACGGCTCACGCCTGTCCTCCTCGTTCTTCTTGTTCTTCTCGTTCTTCTCGTTCTTCGCGGGCACCGGCTTCTCGGGCACCGGCCGATGTGGCTTCGGCCTGAACCGCTTCGGCCCGTTCGCCCCCGTCCGTCTGCTCGAACCCCAGCGGGCCGGTCCGGTGGAGGTGGCGCGGCGAGGTGTGGATCGGGATGTCGTCGGAGCGCCACTGGCCGACCACCGCGAACTCGGGCGGCGCGGGGTCAACCGTGGCGGCAGTGGTGGCCGGGGTGGTGGCCTCGCCGTTGGACTCACTCATCGTGTTCTCGCTTGCTGTCGCACTGTTCTCTTGCTGGGCGAGCGGCCCTGACGACTCGCCCACCGACTCGGCCAAGGTGACCGACCGGCCCACCACAGGACTGGCCGGCGAAGCCTTCCGGCGGCGCTTGGCGGTGTCGTCCGCCTCGGTCAACGGCTCTCGCTCTCGCCGGAGTCCGGCAGCTGTACGTCGGTGACGCGCTTGCTGCGGGGCGCCGCCGTACCGCCCCCCGGTGCGGTGCCCTCGCGGGCCACTGTCGTCGGCCACTCGACCTGGGCCTCCTCCGCCCCGGCCTCCTCCGCGGGCGCATCGGCCGCGGCGGCCATGATGTCCGCCAGGCCGTCCGTGGTCATCACCATGCTGACCGGGGCGGAGCTGTTGATGCACAGGCTGTGCCCCTCCGGAAGCCGCTCCAGGAACGCGGGCACCCGCACCCGCTCGAACCCCAGACGTCCGGCCGCGTGCAGATAGCGGGGCGAGGTGTAGATGGGGACCACCGCCGTGCCGTCCGGCGCCGACGCGCTCACCGGTTCGCCGTCCGCCGTGACCAGCACCGCGACCTCCGCCTTGGCCAGCGCGGCGGTGACGTCCTCCGCCGGACCGTAGCCGGTGGTGGCGAGTTGGATGGCGGCGTCCACGTCGTCCTCGGGCTCGGGCCAGCCGAGCGCTTCCGGGGAGGGCTGGTAGCTCTCGTTGTCCTGCCACTCCACGATCTCGCCGTCGTCGTCGGAGCGCCACTGGCCCACCACGGCCCAGTCCGGCGGCGGGCCTTCGCCCTGCCACGCGGGGTCGGTCAGGTACAGCCAGTGGTTCGGCGCCAGTTTGGCGGCCTTGACGAACTCCTCCGGCGGCTCCGGAACTTCGGTGTCGCCGGACGCCCCGGGCGCCGTGCCGTCGGGAGACGTCCCGGGTGCCGGGGCATCGGCTGCCGCCTCGAACTCCGCGAAACCGGCCGTCGGTTCGGCCGATTCGAATGGGGTGATCGCGGCGGAAGCGCCCTTGTCGCTCATGCTGTCCTCGCTTACTGGGCCGACTGGCTCACTGCTGGCAATGCTCGGCGTGGTCGATGATGTGGGCGCACCCCTGCGGGGTTGCCCGGTGTGCCCGCTCCGTCCCCCCGAGGCGCGTCACGTGGATCTTGACATTCCGCCCGCCTTCCAGCCGGCGACGGGTCAGCACCGGGCAGGCCACGGCGAGGGTGACCAGGCTGGTGCCGGCCGTACGGTCCGGCGTCGGCTTGTTCCGCGGGGGCTTCACCACGGTCTACGGCACCCCCTCGGTCACCTCGGCCGACGGCACCGGCGTCTCGGAGGCCGAGCCGTGCGGCGGGTCGGGGGTGAGGAGCAGGTGGACCGGGCCGCCGATGGTGCGCAGGACGAGTTCGACGGGGCGCCGCGCCCGGTCGGTGGCGCGGGCCGCCGCGTCCAGGGCGAGCCGGAGATCGGCGGGGAGCGTGCCCCCCCTGGGTGTTCAGGGCCTCGTCGGGAGTGGCGCCGTTCCGCAGCGCCTGGCGTACGGCGTTCAGCGTGCGCCGGGTGTCGGCCGTGACCTCGCCCGCGTCCAGCCATACCTGGGCCCGCGCGTCCTGCTCGGCGAACCCTTCGGCGAGCCGGTCGCCGAACTCCTCGGGGCGCAGCGCCCGCCAGTCGTCGATGCCCTGTTCCGCGAGGACGGCCGGGGCGTCGTAGACCTCCGGGGACGGGCGGGCCGGGGTGCTGCCGGGGTTCACGGGCGCGCCGCTGGGCACGGGCGGGACCGGGAGCGGGGCGTCCGTGGGGGTGGTGGGGTCGGCCGGTTCCATGACGACCCAGCTCTTCGCCGTCGGCTTCGCCTCCTGCGGCGAGGGGGACAGGGACAGCACCGGGTGCTGCGCCCCGCTCGGGTGGGCGATCCCCGTCCTGCCGCGGGTGAACGTCGTGGGGCGGCCCAGCCGATCGGTCAGCATGTCCGCCAGGCGGGTGTCGTAGAAGCCGGGGATGTCCAGCACCAGGACGCCGCTGAGCTCCCGGTCCACGAGGGAGGGGTGATAGGCCATCAGTTCCACGAACTCCGCGAACGGCACCCGGAAGACCCGTGGCTTGTCGCGGAAGCGCAGGCGTAGGGCATCCGGGTCCGACGGGTCGTAGGACGCCCGCACCACGAAGGGCACCGCCCGGTCGTCGCCGTAGGAGTCCTGACCGGTCCACGAGGCGTCGACGAGGCCGTCGGGCGTCTGGATCCTGGAGGTGTCCAGGCTGTTGATCTTCGTCCCGGTGGACCAGTCGTTCCCGACGTTCGCCCCGTTCAGCAGCGGGTTCTTCAGCCGGTCGGCCCGCGCGAAGGGCTTGGCCATCTCCAGGTGGAACGCGGCAAGCACATGGGGATCGGCGGCGTCGCGGCCGCGCGCGTACGCCTTGCCGACCAGCGTCCACAGCTCCTCCCGGCGCGCGTCGTCCACCGGGTCGGTCGCCTTCAGGTGGAGGGCCTTCCGGGCGAGCCCGTCGACGTCCAGACCTGGCCGGTGGAGCAGCTCATGGGCCTTGACGCGGGCCCAGAACGCCCGGGAGCGGTGGCTGTCCTCCACATCGGAGGCAGTGACCTTCAGCATCAGCGCGACGACGCCGTCCCAGGCCACCCTCGAAGGACCGTCCTTCCAGGCGCTCGCCGCGTCCACGGCGGGGGGCAGCGTCACGAAATCGCTCAGTCGCGCGCCGTCGGCCGCGTTCGCCGCTTCCAGGAGCACCGCGCGGTAGTCCGCCCGGCGCGGCTCCGTCCGGCCCGCGGGGAGCTTCGCCGCGACGATCCGGTGGAAGAGCTCCATCGTGAACGGGCCCGACGCGCCGAACCTGCTGTCCGCGTGCCACATCTGGTCCAGCGCGGCCGCCCCGCGCAGCAGCCTGGCGTACTCGGGGTTCTTCTCGATGCGTACGGCGTCGTCCACCTCCTTGCCCAGCGCCAGCCTCAGCGCCCGCACCAGCCGCCGCGTCCGGTGCCGCTGCGGTCCGGACACCCTTCCGTCCGGGCCGCTGAAACCGATCGCCCGCGCCCGGCGGTTCAGCTCGGCGGACCTGGGCTCGGGGAAGTACTTCGCACGCGCGGACCGCCGCGCCTGGGGGTCGGTGTACATCACGCGGAAGTAGACGCGGTTCGTCGGCTCCTGCCGATCCGCCATCGCCGCTGTCCGGATGGTGCAGCGCGTTTTGCGTCGCATCCCGTTGGAGTAGAGCTGGCCGACGGCCACGTCCTCCAGCGGGTCGGCGACGAACGGCCCGGGGAAACCCTGACCGGCGTTGCCGTGGTAGGGCAGCCGGGTGTCCTTGGGCGAGCCCGCCCAGCAGATCTCCAGGTCGACCCAGTACTCCCGGGGGTGGACGGACATGCTGTTGCACCGCGCGCGGGCCCACTGTTCCGTCTCGGGACCGTCCAGCCCGCGCTTGCTGCCGTCCCGCATCGGGAGCACGATGCCCCCCGGATATCCATGGGCGCTCTGGTAGACCGCAGGGGCGGCCTCGGCCGGGTCCGCCGGGGTGAAGAGGCTGGAGAAGTCGCGGGTGGCGGGGTTGTAGTGGGCGAAGGACGTCATCTGGTCGATGCGGCGGAGCAAGGACTCACGGCGGTCGGCCAGGTCGGCGGGTTCGAACGCGGAGCGTCCGATCTGCTTCCTGTTCAGCTTGCTGACGATGGCCCGGGTCTCCACGTCGTGGTGCCAGTCGGGCACGTCATCGAGGGAACCGGGGTCCAGGTCGGGGACATTGGGCACCCAGTCGCCCCCGGGTTCCCCCTCATGGCGGACCACCCGGACCTTCGTCGGCTTCCCCGGCTGGACGGTGAGCTCCACATCACCGCTGTGCGCGTAGACCAGGCGGCCGGTGCGGAACGCGAGCCGGCGCGCCAGGAACAGGAGGCCACGGCCCGCATACGGAACGGCCAGCACGATCGGCACGTCCATCGGCAGCCTCGACAGCCCCGGGTCGTGCACCATCAGCTCGGCGAACTCGTCGATGCCCAGCTCCCGGGTGGTGCCGTCCGGCCACGGCACCACGATCTTGTACTGGTCCCCCGCGGCGGCCACGACGAAGGCGGGCTCGTCCCAGGCCCACGGCTGGTCTTCCCGCCACAGGCCGGTGGTCCTGCCCTGCTTGTCCTTATCGGCCCGATCGACGATGGAGGTGTCCAGCTCCCCCGCGCCCGAGCCCGTCCAGTTCAAGCCCGCGGGCTCCCCCGGGCTCTGAACGTCGGTGAACCGGTAGCGATCCCCCAGTACGCCCTGCTGCTGGGCGTGGAACGCGCCCAGTGCCGCCAGGCTGGTCGCCCGGCCCGTCTTGCCCGCCTCCAGCACCAGGTCGAACAGCTGGTCCCGGACGCCCTGGTCGACGACCGTGCCCGTGGGCAGGTGGAGGAGGCTCCGGACGAGTGCGGGCACGTCCATCGGCCCGTGGCGCAGGCCCTTTTCCTGGCGGCGCAGCCGGTCCAGGGTCTCCGCCGCGTTCGCGCGGGGCTCGGTGGTGATCCGGATCAGGGTGGGCCGGGGGAACTGAGCGACCCTCTTGTTGGCGGGGACTTCGGGGAGGCCGTACTGCCGCATGTCGAAGTCGTGCGGGCCCAGGCGCGGCTGATCGGACGGCACGTCCCGCTGGAGGGTGGCCAGCGCGACGCCCAGCTCCCGGAGCAGGAGCGCGTACACGGCCTGGGCGCGCCGCGCACCGCGCTCCCGGGCCAACTCCTGCCGGGCCGGCAGCTCGGCGTCGGACCGTACGTCGTTGCCGAAGCCGGTGATGAGAATGTCCGGCAGGGGCGCCCCGGCCCGGTGGTTCCGCAACCCGGCCAGGGCGAGGCGACGGGCCAGCCGCCGCACGCTCGCCCGGTCCGCGTCGGACAGCGCGGTCGATCCCCGTACGAACGACACCCCGGCCGTCGGCGGCAGCGCGGTACGGGAAGCGGGCTTCGAGACCGACGCGGAGCGGTCGGAATCGGAGTCGGAGTCGCTGTCGCTGTCGCTGTCGTCGGGTGCGGACGAGGCGGTGTCGTCCGAGAAGAGGCTGTCCTCCGACTCGGAGGACTCGGCCTCCGACTCGCCCGGGGCGTCCGGCATGTCGTCGTCCGAGTCCGACTCCGCCGACCCCTCGAAATTCAGCAGGTCGGCGTCCCACGCGTGCCCGTCCAACGATGCCGCGGCCGCCGAGGTCACCGGCCGGGGAAGCGGGGCGGGCGGGGTGGCCTCGGTCCACCGGGGCCGCAGACCCAGCTCCCGCCGCAGCGTGTCGGCCAGTTCCACGGCCGACCGGGCGTCCGGCCCGTGGTCGAGCAGGTGCTCGGCGACGTCCCGTACCGCCTCGCGGAACGCGTCCTGGGCAGGCCATCCAGTCGAGGTACGGCCCCTTGCCGAACAGGCCTGTGGTGCGCGATCCGGTCGCGCTCGCGTTCTGGTCGACGTTGGCCGTCAGGAACTGCGGCTGCTCCGGGCGTACGGCGGCGTCGTGCGCGGGGGCGCCGACCCGGGTCAGCTGCCACCTGTTGTGGGACGCCTTGGCCAGGACCCGGTCCACGATCCCCGGGGAGTTGTTGTCGGCCACCACCGAGAGGGTCTGGTGGGGCAGCCCGTCGAGCGGCCCGGGTTTCCCGTTGTCCTCGGCCGAGGCGTTGATCAGCTTCCTGGCCTCGTCGCGGGTCATCGCGGTGCGGGTGACCGGGTTCGGGTCCAGATACGGGTTTTCGGCACCCTCCGCGTGCGGGTCGGTCTTCGGGGAGTGCTCGGACGGGACGCTCAGCAGCACCTTGCCCTGGACGGCCGGGACCTCGACGTTTCCGCCGATGATGTCGCCCCGGCCCTTGGGGCCGCGGGCGAAGAAGGAGGTGCCGAGGATGCCGAAGGTGACCAGGCCGCGCAGCAGGCTCCGGGGCCGCCAGTAGCCGCCGGTGCTCATGGTGAGGGAGCAGTCGTAGGAGACCAGGTTGCCCGGCTTGGTGCTGATCGCCATCTGGTCGAACGTGGCGGTCGCGCCGTAGCCGGAGTCGTCGCGCGTCTGCCAGCCCGCCTGGTAGCCGAGCTGTCCGGTGAGGGCGTGGTTGGGGACCCCGATGTTGTCGACGGCAGTGTCCCGCAGCGACGCCATCGCCTCGAAGCCGAACTCGGCCCCATGAGTCCCGTGCTGGCTCTCGTCCAGGTCGCCCAGGTCATCGGCGGTACGGCCATCAAGACCACCGAGGCGTTCAACGAGGCCGTCGACGGCGTGCTGTTCATCGACGAGGCGTACACGCTGCTGTCCGACGGCAAGGGCTCCGGCGCCGACTTCGGCAAGGAGGCCATCGACACGCTGCTGAAGCTCATGGAGGACCACCGCGACGAGGTCGTCGTCATCGCCGCCGGATACACCGACGAGATGGGCTCGTTCCTCGCCTCCAACCCGGGTATGGCCTCCCGCTTCACCCGGACCCTCGAGTTCGCCAACTACTCGGTGGAGGAGCTGGTGACCATCACCGAGAGCATGTGCGCGGCGCACCGCTACGAGCTGGCCCCGAGCACCCAGGACGCTCTCGCCCGGCACTACGAGCGGATACCCCGCGACGCCACGTTCGGCAACGGCCGCGCGGCCCGCCAGGTCTTCGAGGAGATGATCGACCGGCAGGCGTTCCGGCTCGGCTCCATGGCCAACCCCGCCGAGGCCGACCTCTCCCTGCTGCTGCCCGAGGACATCGCGGACGAGTCGGCGGCCGCGGCGGGCGCGGGCGGCGGCCGCAGCTCCGAGGAACTGCTCGCCGACCTCGACGCGATGATTGGCCTGGAGGCCGTCAAGCGCGAGGTCACCGACCTGGTCAAGCTGCTGTCGGCCACCAGGCAGCGGCAGGCCGCCGGCCTTCCCACTCCGAAAATCAGCCACCACCTGGTCTTCTCGGGTCCGCCCGGCACCGGCAAGACCACCGTGGCCCGGCTCTACGCCGACCTGTTGCTCTCCCTGGGCGTGCTGGCCACCGGCCAGTTGGTGGAGGTGGCCCGCGCCGACCTGGTCGGCCGCTATGTGGGCCACACCGCGCAGCTCACCAAGGAGGTCTTCGAACGCGCCCTGGGCGGCGTGCTGTTCATCGACAAGGCGTACACCCTCACCCCCGAGGGCGTCGGCTCCGACTTCGGCCGAGAGGCCGTCGACACTGCTGCTGAAGCTCATGGAGGACCACCGCGACGAGGTCGTCGTCATCGTCGCGGGCTACACCGAGGAGATGGCCCGCTTCCTCGCCTCCAACCCGGGCCTGGCCTCGCGTTTCTCCCGCTCGGTGGACTTCGAGCACTACTCCACGGACGAACTGGTCGAGATCATGGGCCGCCACGCCACGGCCTCCGGCTACGACTGCGCACCCGAGACGGTCGAAGCGCTGCTCCAGTACGTGGCCGGACTGCCGCGCGACCGCTCGTTCGGCAACGCCCGTACGGCCCGCCAGATCCTGGAGGCGATGATCGGCAGGCCCGGCGGATCGGCCCGATGACCGCACCGGGCCTGGACGACCTACGGTTGCTGCTGCCGGACGACCTCCCGACGGACACGCGGCAACCGGCGGGCTGACCCCGCCGGTGGCGCAGCCGGCCATCCCAGCCGTGAGGAAGAACCGTCAATTAGATACGCTGGGACGGAAAATGAGCCTTGACCAGGAGCGATCCAGGGAGCCTGGAATGCGGGAATGGGCTGCGGCGGGCCACGCGGGACATTGGAGGAACGGTGTCAGGGTCGATAGGGTCCACCGGAGCGACCGGGCCCACCGAGGACGCGGAAGCGCTCGCGGAGCTGCTGCAGGGGCTCAAGGAACGCTCGGGGCTGAGCTACGGGGCGCTTGCCAAGCGGCTGGGCATGAGCACCTCGACGCTGCACCGTTACTGCAACGGCAGCGCGGTGCCGACCGACTACGCGCCGGTCGAACGGCTCGCCCGGGTGTGCCGGGCGACCCGCGAGGAGCAGGTCGAGCTGCATCGGAGGTGGATTCTGGCCGATGCGGCGCGAGCACGCAGGAGGCCGGGTCCGAACGGAACAGAGCCGGAGGGAACGAGGCCGGAGGGAACGGCGCCGGGCGGGGCTGGACCGGAGCGAACGGCGTCGGCATCCACTGGCAGCGGACTCCGCAAACCAGGTGAAAGCGATGAACCAGACGTCGGCAGCGTCGCCCCGTCCTCCCCCGCACACCCCCGCCGACGCCGCACCGCGCTCATCGCCCCCGTCGCCGCGGCCGCCGCTCTGGGAGCCGTCGCGCTCGCCTCGATTCTGCCGTCCTTCAGAGGCGACGACGACGGCTACCAGAGGGCCGGGGACACCACCGTGGGCACCCTGGCCGGCCCGGAGGACGACGGAACCCCGGCCGACACAATCCCGGCCGCCTCCGACTCCGCTTCCCCGTCCCAGCCCGAGAAGAAGGGCAAACCCTCGGCGTCGGCGTCCGACGCCCACAACAGCGGAGTCACCACCGAGCAAGCCGAGGCGGCACCGGTCAAGGTCACCACCCGGCCCTACGTCTACAAGAACCCGTGCAACCAGCACTTCCTCGTCGACAGCGAGCCCGCACGGGTCGGCCCGCCCGTCACCGAGCAGGACGCGCCCCGCTGGGCCGCCGCGTACGGCGCGGTCCCCTCGGGGGATCAGCGCGTCGCCCTCTCCGTACAGGGCACCGGGAAGGACACGGTCGTCCTGGAGGCGCTGCATGTACGTATCGTCACGAAGGACGCCCCGCTCGCCTGGAACGACTACTCGATGGGCGTCGTCTGCGGCGGTGGCGGCGCCGCCGTCAAGAGCGAGTCCTTCGACATCGCCCTCGACGACGGCAGCCCCCAGGTCACCCTCAAGAACGGCCAGCGCGACTTCCCTCACAAGGTCAGCGAATCCGACCCGGAGGTCTTCTACGTCACCGCCCGCACCAACGCGCACGATGTCCGCTGGGACCTCTCCCTGGACTGGTCCAGCGGCGACCGCCACGGCACCGTGCACATCGACAACAACGGCACCCCGTTCCGCACCAGCGCCCGCCGGCCCGGCTACAACTACCAGCCGGGCAGCAGCGAGTGGGTCAAACGAGGAGGCTAGGACCTGTCGTCAAAGGGCGCGGCCGGAACGGTCATCCGGTGGGTGCCGGGCGGGGCCTGGTACAGGGCGCCGGCCGGGTGCGCCCCAGCGTCATCGGCCGGGGTCTCCCCCACGACCACGACGTTCCAGGGCAGTTCACTCTCGGTCTCGATGACTGTCTCGCCGCCCGAGCGCCGGACGGTGAAGACCGCGGCGGCCGCAGAGCCCGACCGTGCGGGGATGGTGGTGACGGTCACGGAGCCGTCGGCCCCGCCCGGGTACACATGAAGCGTCACGCCGTCCGCCCAGTCGGATCGCGGGCCGTCGTCCACCGCGCCGAAGGGGACCACCGAGCCCGGCCGGGCCAGCAGCGGCAGCGTATGGAAGCCATGCCGCTCGCGCCTCCAGCCCGGACCGCTGACCCGCTCGCCGGTGAGCACATTGGTCCAGATGCCCTCCGGTACGTAGTACTCGACCGTGCCGTCTTCGCTGAAGACGGGGGCCACCAGCAGATCGGCGCCGAGCATGTACTGCCGGTCGAGCGCGTGGGTGCCCGGGTCCTCGGGGAATTCCAGCAGCATCGCCCGCATCACCGGTGTGC
The DNA here is from genome assembly GCF_042734105.1 of Streptomyces sp. NPDC059679. Lineage (NCBI taxonomy): Bacteria > Bacillati > Actinomycetota > Actinomycetes > Kitasatosporales > Streptomycetaceae > Streptomyces > Streptomyces sp. NPDC059679. Next base: position 10,594 of record NZ_JBHWES010000017.1, read on the forward strand.
CGGACTCCTTGGCCTCGACCGCCGCGTGGAAGAGATACGGCATCAGCCGGTGCTTCAGCCGGGTGAAGTCACGGGTGACCTCCACCGCCTCCTCGCCGTAGTCCCACGGCACCCGGTAGGACTTGCTGCCGTGCAGCCGGCTGTGCGAGGAGAGCAGACCGAACTGCACCCAGCGCTTGAAGACGGCCGGCGGCGGGGTGCCCTCGAATCCGCCGATGTCGTGGCTCCAGAAACCGAAGCCGGACAGGCCGAGGGACAGGCCGCCGCGCAGCGACTCGGCCATCGCCTCGAACGTCGACTCGCAGTCGCCACCCCAGTGGACGGGCATGCGCTGGCCGCCGGCGGTGGCGGAACGGGCGAAGAGCACCGCCTCGCCCTCGCCGCGCTCTTCGACCAGTAGGTCGAAGACCGTCTCGTTGTAGAGCTGGGTGTAGTAGTTGTGCATCCGCTCCGGGTCCGAGCCGTCGAACCAGACGACGTCTTCGGTCGGCACCCGCTCGCCGAAATCGGTCTTGAAGGCGTCCACTCCCTGGCCGAGGAGGTCTCGCAGCTTGGCTGCGTACCACTCGCGGGCGGCGGGATTGGTGAAGTCCACCATGCCCATCCCGGCCTGCCACTTGTCCCACTGCCAGACGTCACCGTCCGCCCGCTTCAGCAGATAGCCGGCTGCCATGCCCTCGGCGAACAGGTGGGACTTCTGCGCGATGTACGGATTGATCCAGACGCAGACGCGCAGCCCCCGCTCCTTCAACCGGGACAGCATCCCTTCGGGGTCCGGGAAGACCTCTGGGTCCCAGACGAAGTCGGACCACTGGTACTCCCGCATCCAGAAGCAGTCGAAGTGGAAGACGCTGAGCGGGATGTCCCGCTCAGCCATGCCCGCCACGAACCGGGTCACCGTCTCCTCGTCGTAGGAGGTGGTGAAGGAGGTCGACAGCCACAGCCCGAACGACCAGTCCGGTGGCAGCGCGGGCCGGCCGGTGAGACCCGTGTAGCGGCGTAGCACGTCCTTCGGGGCGGGTCCGGCGATGACGAAGAACTCGAGGGACTGGTCCTCCACGCTGAACTGGACCCGGCCGACGTTCTCGGAGCCGATCTCGTAGGAAACGTTGCCCGGGTGGTTGACGAAAACACCGTAACCACGGTTGCTCAGGTGGAACGGCACGTTCTTGTAGGCCTGTTCACTGCTGGTGCCACCGTCGGCCTGCCAGATGTCGACGCTCTGGCCGTTCCTGGTGAACGGGGTGAAGCGCTCGCCGAGGCCATACACGGTCTCGCCGACGCCGAGCGACATCTTCGCCAGCATGTGGTGGCGGTCGTCGGCGTCGGTGACAAAGCCCATGTCGCGGGGGCCGAGCGAGGTGATGACCTTGCCGTCGGAGACGAAACTGAGGTTGCAGGAGCCCTCGGTGTCGGCTTTGAGGGACAGCGCGCCCGAAACGAGCTCGACCGTCGAGCCTTCGCGGACGGTCTTCGCATGCCCACCGTCCGGTTCGGGGTTAAGGGTGAACGCCGGGGTTCGGGGGCGCCTGCCACCGTGGTGCCACAGCCGTACGCCGATGACACCCTCGGCTGGTGACCACGCCTCCACGGTCACCAGCGGGCCGTTGAGCGTATCGCCGCGGTGCCGGATGCGGGTGACCGGCGCGTAGAGGGTGAAACGGTCGTCGGCGACGTCCACGTCGGCGACGGAGGTGGCATAGCGGGCCGTCACGCCCGGCCGCAGCTGCCAATAGCCGTCGGTGAACTTCATCTCAGTGCTCCTGCGTGGACGCGCGGTTGACGGTGATCAGCTCGCGGAACCAGTGGTAGCTGTCCTTCGGTGTGCGTTCCTGGGTCTCGTAGTCGACCCGTACGATCCCGAAGCGCTGACCGTAGCCCCGGGCCCACTCGAAGTTGTCCAGGAGCGACCAGCAGTAGTAGCCGCGGACATCCACCCCCGCGTCGATGGCGGCGGAGACGGCCGCCACATGGTCGCGCAGATACGCCACCCGGTCGGTGTCCCGCACGGCTCCGTCCGGCGAGACGGTGTCAGCCTCGGCGGAACCGTTTTCCGTGATGTAGACGGGCGGCAGGTTCGGGTACCGCGCGGCCAGGTCCACCAGCAACTCGGTGAAGGCCGCGGGGACGACCGGCCAGCCCATGGTGGTGTGCCGGGTGCCGTACGGGTCGCTCTCGGCGACCCGGATGTCCATCGCGGTACGCCGGGACGCGTGGGCCTCCGCGTACGGTGCGTCGGAGACGGTCAGCGGGCGGTAGAAGTTCAGCCCCACGAAATCCAGTGGTGTGCCGATGGTGTCCAGGTCACCGTCGCGCCGGTACGAGCCGTCGGCCAGCTCGCCCCAGGTTTCCGACTCATCGGTGGGATACCGGCCGTTGAACAGGGGCTCCGTCCAGACCTCGTTGTGCAGCGTCTCGGCGCGGCGCAGCGCGGCCAGGTCGGCCGGGGAGGAACTGGCCGCGTGAATACGGTCGAGATTCAGTGTGATGCCGACCTGGGAGGCGCCGGCCTCGCGCAGCACCCGCACCGCGTTCCCATGAGCGAGCAGCAGGTGATGCGCGGCGGCCAGGGCTCCGGTGCCTTCGCGGGCGCCGGGAGCATGGCGTCCTTCCGCGTATCCCACGAAGGCGGAGCAGAAGGGCTCGTTGAGGGTGATCCACCGGCCCACCCGGTCGCCCAGTCGCTCCACCACCAGCCGGGTGTACTCGGCGAAGGCTTCGGCGGTCTCCCGGACCCGCCAGCCGCCCCGGTCCTCCAGCGCCTGCGGCAGGTCCCAGTGGTAGAGCGTGACGGCCGGGGAGACACCGGCCTCGAGGAGCGCGTCGGTGAGCCGGTCGTAGAAGTCCAGCCCCTTCGCATTGGCCGGGCCGGTGCCCCGCGGCTGGATCCGCGGCCAGGCCACGGAGAAGCGGTAGGAGTCGACACCGAGCCGGCGCAGCAGTTCGACGTCCTCCCGGTAGCGGTGGTAGTGGTCGCATGCGGTGTCACCGGTGGCACCACCCTGGGTGCGGCCGGGAGTGTGGCTGAAGGTGTCCCAGATGGACGGTCCGCGGCCGTCCTCGTCGTGCGCGCCCTCGATCTGGTAGCTCGCGGTCGCGGTCCCGAAGACGAAGCCGGGTGGGAGGACGGGAAACCGCGCGGTGTCCGGTGCCTGAGGTGAGGTGCTGCTCATGCTGTATTGCGGACCTTCCGGGTCTTGAGAGGTGTGCGTACTACTTGACCGAGCCGCCGGTGATGCCCGCGGCGACGTACTTCTGGGCGAGTATCAGCAGGATCGCCGCCGGGACGGCGGAGACGACGGCCGTGGCCATGACCGCGCCCCAGTCGCTGACGTGGGCGCCGATGTACTCGTACATGCTGAGGGTGATCGGCTTGACGTCGTCCGTCGTGTTGAGCGTCAGCGCGAACATGAAGTCGGACCAGGCGAAGAGGAAGGTGAAGAGCCCGGCCGTGATGAGCGAGTTACGGCTGATCGGGAGCACGATGCGGACGAAGGCGGTGAATCGGTTCGCCCCGTCGACCATCGCCGCTTCCACGATCTCCTTCGGGATCGACACCATGAACGCCCTCAGCAGCACGATGGAGAACGGCAGTCCGAGCGAGGCGTCGGCCAGGATCAGCCCGGGGAGCGAGTTGACCAGGTGCAGGTCGACATAGGCGCTGTAGAGCGCGTTGGCGATCACAATACCGGGCACCATCTGGGTGATCAGGGTGCCGAACACGATGGACCGGCCGCCCCGCACACCGAGCTGGGCCAGGCCGTAGGCGGCGGGCGCCGCCATCGCGAGACAGACGACGACCGCGCCGAGGGCGACGACCAGGCTGGTCACGAGCGAGCCGCCCTGGCTGTCCAGCGCCCGCTCGAAGTTCGACCAGCCGGGCGAGGTGGGGAACCAGCTGGTCGAGGCGAGACTTTCGCCCGGCTGAAGGGCGATGTTGAGCATCCAGTACAGGGGGAAGAGCAGAATGGCCAGAACGACCAGCGCGATGACGGTGTTGCTCCACCGTCGCACAGTGCGGGCGGACATGGCGATCACTTCCCCTGACCGAAGTCGGACCGGTTGGCCCGGAGATAGAACACGGCGAACACCGCGCTGATGAGGATGAGGACGTTGCCGACCACCGCGCCCTGCCCGAAGTCGAGCTGCTGAAATGACAGTTGGTAGGTGGCGGTGCCCAGGGTCTGTGTGGAGTCGGCCGGCCCGCCGCCGGTCAGCGCGAGGATCAGGTCCAGGATCTTGATCGTCGACATGAAGCCGAGGACCAGGACCACCGTGATCACCGGCCGCAACTGCGGCAGTGTGATGCTGCGGAACGTACGCCAGGGACCGGCGCCGTCCAGCGAGGCGGCCTCGTACATCTCACGCGGGATCTCCTGCAGCCCGCCGTAGAGGATCACCATGTTGAACGGGATGCCGACCCAGATGTTGACCAGGACCGCCGACAGCAGGGCGACGCTCGGACTGCTCAGCCAGGGCACCGGCTCCGAGGTGAGGTGCAGGTTCATCAGCAGGGTGTTGAGCACCCCGGTGTCCTGGTCGAGGAGTTTCCGCCAGACGACCGACGAGACGACCATCGGGATGAGCCACGGAAGCAGCAGCACCGCACGGGCGAAGCCGGACAGCCGGAACCGGCGGGAGAAGAACACGGCCAGCGCCAGGCCCAGCACGAACTGGCCGAACAGCGAGCCCAGCGTGAAGAGGGCCGTGTGCCACAGAGACTTGGTGAACAGCTCATTGCCGAACACCGCGGTCCAGTTGTCGAGGCCGTTGAACGGTGCCTCGCCGGTGAAGAAGGTACGCGGTGTGTAGTGCTGGAAGCTCATGACGACGTTGCGTACGAGCGGATACCCGAAGAACGCCAGCATGTAGAGCACGGCGGGGGCCACGAAGAGCCAGCGTGTCAGCGCGGCGCGGGAGGCTCGCCGACTCGGGACCGCGGGGCTCGCCGCCGCGGACTTGGCGGGCACGGCAGTGGTGGTACTCATGAAGGCTCCTCACTCTCCGCCGGCCGTGGCCTGCGACTGGGCACGCTTCAGCGCCGCTTCGGGCGAGGAGCTGCCGGTCAGTACAGACTGGAAGGCGCCCGCCAGGGCGTTGGAGACGGCCGGCCACCGGGCGCCGACCTTGGCGGTACGGGAACGGGCGGTGGCGACGGTGTCGGCGAAGCCCGCGAGCTTCGGGTTGTCGGACTTGTACTCGGCGGCGGCGTCGGCCCTGGTGGGGATGTTGTTCACGCCCGCACCCCAGCCCACCTGGTTCTTGCGCTCGTTGAGGCAGTTGAGGATCTTGGCGGCGGTGGCCTGGCGCCCGGTGTCGCCGGTACGGGGCAGGGTCATCACGGTTCCGCCCATCGGCGCCACCGGAGCCTTACCGGCCACGGGCACCGGGATGGTGGTGACCGCCCAGTGCAGGGACTTGTGCTCGCTGAGCACGGGAACCTGCCAAGGGCCGTTGACCATCATGGCCGTCCGGCCCGCGATGAACTGATCGTTGACGTCCTGCTGGTTCCAGGTGACCACGGCGCTTGACGCGGACCGGTCTTTGACCAGGTCCTTCCACAGCTGGACCGCTTTTTCGCCCTTGCCGTTGTCGATGTGGGCCTCGTCGCCGCCCGCGGACCAGAAGAAGGGAAGGAACTGGTACACCCCGTCGGCGTCGGGGGTCGCGCTGAAAGCCATCCCGAACGTCTTGCCCCGGGTGAGCTTCTTGGCCGCCACCTTCAGCTCGTCCCAGGTGGTGGGCGGTGTCACCCCCGCCTCCTTCAGCACGTCCGTGTTGTAGAACAGCGCCAGGGTGTTGACCGAGCGGGCGATGCCGTACGCGGTGCCCTTGAAACTCCCCATGCTCACCGCCCCTGGCGAGAGCCCGTCCACCCTCACGCCCGCTGTCTTCAGCGGGACCAGGCCACCGGTGTCCGCGAACTGCGGCAGCTCCGATCCGTCCAGCTCCAGGATGTCGGTCATCGAGTGCGACGACGCCATCCGCAGCGCCTTGGTCGCCACTTGGGCGGCGGGAACACTGGTCTGCTCGACCTTCACTCCGAGGGGCTTGGCACACCGGTCGAAGAACTTCTGCTGCTGGTCGTGTTCATGCTGGTCCGTGGCGGAGTTCAGCACCGTGATGGTGTCGGGGTCGGCCTCCTGCGCGCATCCGGTGAGGCCGGCCGAGGCCACAAGGAGGGTCAGGAGCAGGACCGGCGCCGGCGGGCGGCGGCGAAGCAATGGCATGTGGGTGTCTCTCGGTTCGGGCAGCGGCTCTGGCTCCGGCTCCGGCTGTGGTTCTGCGAGGAGGCGGGGGTCGTACGAGGTCGGTGTTCCGCGGTGGCCAGTGCGCCGGAACATCGCGTCGAATCGATTCGACGAAGTGGACTGGAGTGATGTTAAGGGCAGGTATCCGATGGCGACAAGTGTCTCAGGAGAGGAAAACAGCCACGGCTGCGCCGGGCAGGCGCGCGGGGAAGCCCTACGGCGTTCAGCCCCGCGGGGCGGTGAGCGGCGCGTCCCCCGGCAGCAGGGCCGGGGCGATCAGCAGATGACCGACGGCGTCGGCGAGCAGCCGGGGACCGGCCTCCGCCTCACCTGCGGCGGTCTCGTGCAGCGCCATGGCCGCGGCCACGGCGAGCCGGGTCACCTCGCCGGCCAGCGTTTCCACCGGCAGTTCGACGCGAGGCAGCCGACGGCCGGCCGGGTCTCCGGGCAGGGCGCCGATCACCACGACGGTCAGATCCTCGGGTATACGGAGCCCGGTATCGGTCACGGACGTCAGGATGTGGTGATGCGCGGAGGGGTGCTGCACGATCAGCGCGGTCGGCCGTCCGCCCGCCCCGCCGTCCGCGCGCTCCGCGAGCAGCACCCGGAGCCGGCGGGCCAGCCCGGCCGGATCGTTCACCGCATGGGCCACCGTGACGGCGGCACCGGTGCTCCGGGCGCCACGGGCCGCTCCGGCGATACCCCGGAGCGCGTAACTGCGCCTGGCCACCACTTCCGCCTTGGTGGGCGCGAGGTACACCATCTCGCGGTGTCCCGCGGCGGCCAGCTCGGACACCACCAGGGCGGCGGCCTCCTCCCAGTCCAGGTCGGTCCATGGCAGGGCGTCCTCGTCGGCCGGCCGCCCGATGAGCGCGGCGGGAAAGGCCAGCTCCCGCACGACGTCGATCCGGGCGTCCTCCATATCGACGGCCATCAGCACCGCCGCGTCGGCAAGGCCGCTCAGTGCCACCCGGCGCAGCCCCTCGGCCTTGTCCTGGGACGTGGTGAGCAGCAGGTCGTAGCCGAGTCTCACGGCCGCGTCGCTGACCTCGATCGCGAAAGCGCCGTCCACAGCGTTCCGCCGGCCGGCCGGGCGGGGCAGAGCGAGCGCGATCACATGGGTACGACTGGAGCGCAGGGTCCGGGCGCTGGCCCGCGGGTGATACCCGAGCGCGTCCACGGCCTCCTGCACACGTCGGCGCGTCTCATCGGAAATGGGCCGGGAGCCGTTGAACACGTAGGAGACGGTGCTCGGTGCGACCCCTGCGTGCTGGGCGACATCCCTGATGGTTGGCAACCTCGACCCCTCGGTGATGCGGGCACGACGACGAAAGGCCCGAGCGGCAAACCCCATCATATATGCGACGCCTCACCTGCATATATGCGACGGCTGCCGATACTGCGAAGTCAGACCACGGAGAGACGCAGATCTGTCACATACCAGCGGCCTTCCCTGACGCCGGCCTCGATCCTGACAGCGACCTCGTCCTCGTCCACTCCGGTGGAGTTCGACAGGACGATGGCCTTCAGCGTCTGACCGTCCACGGTGATCTGCTCACCGTCGACCGTCGCCTTCTTGTCCGTGACCGGGACCTCGGCGACCTTCACCGTCGGGGGATTCTTCGGCTGGTCGGGGGTGAACGCGGTGTGCACGCGGTGGACTTGTTCCTTCATCTCCTTTGCCTCTTCCCCGTTGCCCGAGCACATCTCCGCGGTGTTGGGCGTCGGGGGAGCCCCGTCCATGCCCGGGTTCGCCATGGCCAGGCATGCCTCCTTGGCACGGTCCTGGACGACCGCGGTGACCCACGTGGCCACCGCCCCCCGCACCGAGGACTGATCGCCGGCACCGGACTGCCCCTTCCGGGACGGAGTGGCGTCGGCGGTCGAGGCCGAGCCCTTGGTGTCCGTCGTCTTCGGCGAGTCCGCCGAACACCCCGCCAGGACGGGCACCGCGGCCATCACACAGATGCCGACGATCCAGCTGACAGCAGTCTTCTTCGACCTGACCATTTTCACTGCGCTCATGCTTCCTTGACCTGGGGGTTCGGCGGAACTGCGGGATCTCGGGATCTGATGCCCCGACAGCAAAAAGGTGCGGTTGACCTGCGAGGATACGAAAGTCTGCAGCGAATCCGTGGCAGCGGGCAGGGCACCTCGGGGGTCGAGAGTAACAGGGTGGGAACGTCGGCTGTCCGCGGTGGCCGACGGGACGAAGCCGGTCGGGCTCATATCCGCGATCGGGCTGCCGTATGACCTCTCACCTGCACTTATTGCTTCGACACTGTCCGGTGGCGCTCATATTCCACAACATTGACGCTGTGGTTCAAGCGTGCGCCGCGCCACCCTCCTTAGGCTGCGCCGAGATCCGTAGTAACGGGGGTTGCCGGGAGTAACGGGGGTTGCTCCGGGCCCCTCGCATACCTGGCCTGACAGCCGCCACCACAAGGAACACCTGATGAAGCACGTCTCTCCGCCAAGATCCACAGTGGGCCCCTTCCCTCGCGAAGAGGCAGTTGGTCTCCATGACGGTGCCCGCTTCACTGCCCGCCATCGGCGGTGACAGCGATCCAGGCCCCGCCGCGCAACCTGGGCGAGCCGTACTCCGGCCGCCCGTCAGTACATCGGGGGGTACCTCGGCAGCCGTTCGCGGTGTGCCAGGAGGTGAGCGAACAGCATGAACTCAAGTCACGAACAGACCAGGCGATACGCCATACTCGGTCCGGTCGAGGTCCTGCACGGTGAGACGCTGCTGAATCTGGGCCCACGGCAGCGCCGGGTACTGCTCACGCGCTTGCTGATCGAGGACGGTCGGCCCATCTCGCTGCCACAGCTGTGCCGGGATCTGTGGCAGGGAGACCAGCCCGCGGCGGCGGCCTCCTCCGTACGCGCGCACATCAGCAGGCTGCGCTCGGTACTCGACCCGGTGCGCCAGGGCCGGTCCACCGTGCTGGTGAACGGACCGGCCGGCTACGCCCTGAAGGTGCCCCGTGAGGCCCAGGACACCGTACTCTTCGAGCGGTCCCTGGCCAGGGCTCGCGAGTTGCTGCGAAGCAATCAGTTCGCCTCGGCTCACACGGAGTTGGAAACCGCGCTCGGACTGTGGCGTGGCGATGCCCTCGGTGAGTCCGCCGAGTATGCCTTCGCGGCGCGTGAGGCGGCACGGCTCGCCGCCGCCCACCACGATGCCAGAGAGCTGCAGGCCACCATCCTCATCGAACTGGGCGATCTGGAGCGGGCGGTCGGCATCGCCGAAGATCTCGTCGTCAAGGCCCCGCTCCGCGAGGCATCCTGGGCGCTGCTGATGCGCTCGCTGTACAAGATGGGCCGGTCGGTCGAGGCGCTGCATCAGTACGGGCGGTTCCGCACCATGCTGGCCAAGAACCTCGGTCTGGACCCCAGCCCCGGGCTGAACGACCTGCACACCGCCATCCTGCGGCATGACACCGCGGTCCTCGGTAGCCCCCGTCACTCCCGCTCCGCCACCACCCTGTCCCCTGGTCCCGGCGTCACCGCGGAACCGCTGGTGGGCCGGACGGCGGAGACCGCCCATCTGACCGCCGTCCTCCAGACCGCGGCGGCGGGCCGCACCCAGTGGGTCGTACTCTCCGGTGAGCCGGGGTCCGGAAAGACCCGGCTGCTGGACGAGATGTCGGACCAGGCGGAGGCCGCCGGGTTCACCGTCACCCGGGCCGTCGGGGGACAGACGCTGAGCGAGAGCGAGGAGATCTCGGTGGTGTGCCCCGCCACCCAACTCCTGGACGGCCTGCGCCAGGAAGATGCCGGAACACCGACCAAGGACGGTACCGGCGGGGGGCAGCTCACCGCGCTCCTGCGGGAGCTGAACCGACAGCCCACCGTGTGTGTGATCGATGATCTGGACTGGGCAACACCGGACTTCCACGCCCTGCTGCGCCGACTCTCCATCGTGCTGCGGGGCGCCCGCGTCGCCGTCGTCTGCGCCCTGCGGAACGCCGATGTCCCCATGGCCAGCGGGCTGCTCGCGGAGCTGGCCCGGCACGGCGCCACCAGGCTGCATCTGGAGCCGCTGTCGGTGGCCGACGTGGCCGAACTGCTCACCGCCCACGGGGAAAGCGCCTCGCCCGATGAGGCATCGGCGTTGCACCGGCGCAGCGAGGGCAATCCCTTCACCCTCGGCGAGCTGTTGAAGCTCCGGCCCGACCGGCGCACCGGGCCCTCGGCGCGGGTGCCGGCCTCGGTACGCAGCGTCGTACAGGCACGGCTGGCGGAACTGCCGGCCGCGGCCAAAACCATGCTCACCTACGCCGCCGCCGACGGTGAAACGCTGGACATCGGTCTGCTCGCCGATGTGCAGGGCATGTCGCGGGACCGGCTGCTGCCGCTGGCCGACGCCGCCGTCACCGCCCGCGTCCTGATCTGGGACGCCGGCCCCGATGAGCACTCCACGGGCCGCTACCGCTTCCCCGAACTGCCCCGGGAGGTGGTGCTGTCCACTCTCACGCCCTCCTCCAGACATCTGCTGCACGCCGCGCTCGCCCGTGAGCTGGCCCGCAGCGGCGGTGCCGACCCGGCGCGAGTGGCCCGCCATCTGCGCGCGGCGGGCCCGATGGCCGAAGTCGCGGAACCCGACCGGAGCCGCAGCCCGGCCCAGGACCACGGGCGCTGACGCGTTCCCTCACCCCGTCACCAACCCCACCCCCGCCGCCGGACCCGTGTCCGTGGCCAGAGGAGAAGTACATGTCCGATCCGCACAAGGCCGCCGGCCAGGCCGACCATGCCTCCGCTACCGGCGAAGGGGCCGCCACCGCCTCCGGCGACGCCGCGAGCGTCGAGGCACATCTCACCGGCAACGATGCCCCCACCGTTCACCTCGCCGGGTCCGCGTCCGGGTCCGCAAACGAGGAGGTGAGGAGCGCGCGTGCCATCGAGGAAGTCACCGCCATCCCGCGAGGCGGCCTGCCCGCCCGTCCCACCTCCCAGCCGAGGACTGCAGTCAACAGCAACGACGTGCAGACGCCGACGGCGTCCGAGACCTCGGCGGCCTGGAGCGACGGCGAGGCCGAAGCCACGACCAGCGCGGAACCGGTGAGCGATACGCGGGCCGGCGGTGGCATCCGCGGCTGGGCGTCCCGCCTGGGCAGGGGCTCGGCGGCGACGGCGGCCGCCGATGGGGAGGCGGACGGCGTCGCCGCGACGGCCACCGCCACGGCGGGCTCCGGTGGCGACTCCCCCGACGCGGACGGGGGTTTCCCCGGCCGCCCCAAGAGGCCCGTGCTCGCCGGTGCGGCCATGGCGGGGGCCATCCTCATCGCCGTACCGCTGCTGGTCATGGCCACCGGCAAGGACGATGACGACAAGAGCGAGAAGGTGAACTCCGCCCGCTCCGCCGACACGGTTCTGGACGATGACGGCTCCAAGTCGGGTGATTTCGTCGCCGAGTCACCGACGCCCAAGAAGTCGAAGACCACCAAGGAAAAGGAGAAGGAGACACCGAAGAAGACCTCCTCCCCCGCGGCGGAGAAAGCGGCGGCGAAACCGACCCCCAGCCCCTCGCACTCGGCGAAGGCCGAGAACAAGAAGCGCACAGCGGCCAAGCAGGCAGCGGCCGCCGCCAACCTCCCGTCCGTGCTGACCCGCGTGCTGATCAAGAACAACACCAACGGCACCTGCGTCGACATCCCCGGCCTGGGCAGTGGCCCCGTCAACGGCCCCGTCCACCAGTCGGACTGCACCAACAGTTCGGCCGACAACCAGGTGTGGAACCTGGAGAACAAGTACGACAGCGCCGGTCCCGGCGGAGTGCCCCTCTTCCTGATCCGCAATAACGTGGACTCCCACTGCCTGGATCTGCCCGGGTACGGCAGCGTCGGCAACGCCACGAAGGTGCAGGAGTCCATCTGCGACGGCACGACCGCCGACAACCAGCTGTGGTGGCTGGACGAGCGGGCGGAGGGCAAGTTCTGGATCCGCAACCTCGCCAATGACAACCAGTGCCTGGACTCGTACGAGCGGGACAGCGACATCCGTGACCTGATCATCTGGCCCTGCGCACAGGAAAACCTGAACAACCACGAGTGGATCTTCACCCGCGGGTGAACCACCACAAGTGAGCTTGCTCTTGTGGCCCCGGCGGTTTCTTCCGCCGGGGCCACTGCCGTGACATCAGGTATCCTCCCCCGGTCCGGAGCCGCCCCCGCCCGCCGCCTCGAACCGCTCCAGATCGGCCTTGCTCGACCGCACCACACTCACCTCGACAAGCTGTGCCACCGGTGCGGAGGAGCTGAGGAACAGCACCTCCTTCCCCTCCGGCATCCGGTCCAGGAGATCGGGCACCGACATGACCTCATGTGGGGGCAGCTTGCCCTCCTCCGGTTCCGGTGACGCCGAGAAGACCGGCACCGCGGATGTTCCATCGGACGCCTCGGTGACGGCCAGCCCACCCTCCTCGTCGAGGCAGACGGCCACTTCGGCGTCCGCGAGCACCAGCGCGAACAGCTCCTATGCGGCGCTTCCTCGACTCCAACCCCGGTCTGGCCTCACGTTTCTCGCGCTTCGTGGAGTTCGAGAACTACACCACCGACGAACTGCTCACCATCATGGAGCGGCACGCCGAGAAGTCCGGCTACACCTGCCCGGCGGCTGACGGCGCTGCGCCAGCCGAGCGTGGACGATCTGCGGACGCTGCTGCCGGAGGACCTGCCGACCGCCGGGCCGGGCCTGCGCGGATGAGGACAAGCGGGACGGCCCTGGTCTCACGGCCAGGGCCGACGGAGGTACATTGGGCCCGGCCCGGGAAAGTTGACGCCACAACCACACGACGACAGGATGGCGGGCCAGACGCGCAGTGACAGCCGACAGTGTCGACGGCGACGGCGACGGCGACGGCGACGGCGGACCGTGCGGCGCCCTACGACGAGCGCGCCTCCGTACTCACAGGACATCCCGAGCCGGACATCGGTGTTGGAGTGATGCATGGAGGTGGACCGGAAGGTGATGGACGGCGCCGGAGCCGGGACTGACGGCTCGTACGGGGCGTTCTCTCTGGACTCCACCATCCCCGGCGCCGTACCCGAGGGATACGACGCCTTCCGACGCGAGTGGGAGACGCAGATAGGCGCGGCCTTCCCTGTGTCGAAGTTCAGTCCGGCCACGGCCGGTGACCTCCGGGCCAGGACCCGCGTGACCAAACTGCGCGACGTGGTGGTCACCGATATGCACAGCGCGTCCTCCCTCCGGACCGCGACTCCTCCGGGTGGCGTCGAGGATCAAGTGTTGCTGTACGTGGTGGGAGGCGGTGCGTGGACGCTGGGTGAGTTGCCCGACCGCAGCGAACACTCCCTATCGGCCGGGCAGTTCCTCCTCCGCCACGTGGGCCGACCCCTGCATTTCCGGACGGCCCCGCACACCACGACGGAGATCCTGGTCCTTCCCTCCGCGACGTTCGCACCGCTCCTCGGGAACCGGCACATCACCGGGTCGGCGGAAACGGCCGAGGTACGCCTGCTCACGGCCCACGCGAACATGATCCACGCAACCATCGCCGACCTCAGCCCGGCCGGTGTGCACGCCGCCCACAGCGCCCTGATCGAACTGGCCAAGGCGGTGGCCAGGCATCGTTTCGACGACGTGGAGCCGTTGCTGGCTCCCGCGCTCGCCCAGGCCGCGCGGGACCTCGCCAACAGCCATCTCACCGACCCCGAACTCTCTCCCACGATGCTGGCGCGCGAACTCGACGTCTCCATCCGCACCCTCCAGCGGGCCTTCGCCGCGACGGGAGAGTCGCTGACCGCCTACATCCGCCACCGGCGGCTTGAGGAGGCCCGGCTCGCTCTCACCGCGCCGTCCGCCCGGCTGACCGTCTCGGAGCTCGCCGCCCATCTCCAGTTCGCGGACACCAGCCACTTCACTCGGGCCTTCAAGAAACGTTACGGCCAGACTCCCACCGAATACGCCCGCTCGGTCGCTCCAGAATCTCGTACAACGGCCGTTCCTCGGCAAGACCTTCGCTGATGTCCTCCAGACGCCCGGCCGGCCGCTCAGCCCAGTAGGTCGCGCAGCAGTCTCGCGTTCTTCACCACCTGGCTCGATCCGGTACCCGCGGCAGCCATCGTGACCTCGGGTATCTCCCCCTTCGCCGCGCAGCCGTGAGGCGCAGTCGACGCCGAGGGCGAGCAGTGGCCCGGTGCCCCGGACCACGGGGTCGCGCAGGAGGTGGGGCAGGGCGGCTTCGAGTACGGACCAGATGGTGGCGTACGCGCCGGTCTCGGCCGCCGTACGCAGGGCGGCGGTCACCCGGTTCGCCTCGATGTGCATATCGCGCAGCAGCTCCGCCAGTTGCCATCCGAACAGGTGGTGTCGAGCTGTTCCCGCGCGGCGAGCACCAGCAGCGCGTCCACCGCCACGTCGCGTTCGCGCTGCTGGTATCCGAGGGTGGACGCCAGGGCCAGGTGCAACGCGAATCCCGCCGGGCCGCCGCCTCCGCAGCGGGCACCTCGGCCCGCAGCGCGAACCCCGCCGCGAGCACCTGGGGCCTCGGCGAGCCGCGCAGCCAGCGCTCCAGCAGCGGGACCTTCTTCTCCACGAACTCACCGTCGAAGGTGCGGACCGCCACCTCCTCCGGCCCGACGGCCAGATGGAGGGGATCGAGCCCGCCGAGCCCGGCGAGCGCCCACCGCAGCGGCGGGTTGATGTCCACATTCGTGGTGCCGTGGCCGACGTCGTCACCGTCGAGGCCGGGCGCGAGGACGTCGAGCCGGGCGTAGAGACGGCAGCAGCCGGAGAAGGACTCGAACCGCAGCCGGTCGCCGTCGCCAGCCACCGCCGGGTCGAGCCAGGCGCCGGTGCTCGGCCGGTAGTAGCGGGCGGCGGCCGCGTCGGCGACCGCGAGCAGCGCCGTCGCCGCGGCGGCCGGCGCGCTCAGGAACCCGCCGAAGAAACGGGGGTTGGCCGCCTCTCCGGCCCGGGTGGCATAGGCAACTCCGTCACCCTGCGCCCTTGCTACGGTCGGCACATGTCAGGTCGCCGCTACCACTCGCCCCGCCGCGCGGAGGCCGCTGCCGCGACCCGGCAGTCGATTCTGGACGCCGCTAAAGAGCTCTTCGCCACCCACGGCTACGTGGCCACCACGGTCACCCGGATCGCCGCCGCGGCCCGGGTGGGCACCAACACCGTCTACACCAGCACCGGCGGCAAGCCGCAGATTCTGATCGACCTGGTCACCGCGGGCGTCGAGGACCCCATCGCCGACCGAACCCTCGCGCGGATCGCGGCGGCCGACGACGCCCGCGACATCGTCGTATACGCCGTCGAGGGCGTCCGCCGCGACAGCGAGAAACACGCGGATGTCATCGAGATCCTTCTCGATGCGGCCTCGGTCGACGCGCACGCCGCCGAGGTGCTCCGCCTCGCCCAGGAGCGTTTCCGTGACGCGCTGCGTGCCACCGCCGACCGGCTCGCCGCGCTGGGCGCCCTGCGGGAGGGGCTCGACGCGGCGCACGCGACGGATGTGCTCTGGTACTACCTCGGCCTGTCGTCCTGGCGCGTGCTCGTGCGGGAGAACGGCTGGGACTGGGACACCGCCGAGCGGTGGCTGCGGAACCGGACCGTGGCCGCCCTGCTCACCGGGTGAGCGTGGCCTCCAAGATCGCGAACGGGCTGTCCACCGGCCCTGGGACGCGCCGGTCGAGGGTGAATCCGGCCTCGGCGAACAGCGCCGCGAACTCCGTCTCCCGGCGCTCGTGGCCCGACACCATGCCGAGCATGGTCAAGTCGAGCAGCTTGCTCGGATGCGGCTCGTCGCCCTCCGAGAGCACCGTCTCCAGCACCACCAGTCGGGCACCGTAGGGCGCCGCCTCCGCGATCCGGCCCAGGATGCGCGCACACGACACGTCGTCCCAGTCGTGCAGCACCGTGGACAGCAGATAGACGTCCGCGGCCGGTACGCTCTCGAAGAAGTCACCGGCCTGCACCTCCATACGGTCGGCCATCCCCGCACCGGCCAGCCGTGCGTGTGCGGTGGGCACCACCTGCTCCAGGTCGAAGACGATGCCGCGTCGACCGGGTTCGTCGGCCAGCAGCCGGGCCAGCACGGAGCCGTCGGCACCGCCGATATCGGCAACCACCTCGCCGGGCGGGAGCCGGTAGCCGGCCAGTGCGGCGTCCTTGGGGCCGTACGTCAGGTTCGCCATCGCCGACGCCATGACGGGTATGTGCTCCGGGTGGGAGCCCAGCCACTCCGCGAAGGGCTGCCCGAAGTGCGCCGTGGCCGCCGGGACGCCCGTGCGGATGGTGGTGCGCAGCTCGGAGAAGGGCGCGTAGTGCGTCTCCATCCACATGATGGCCATGTCGCGCACCGAACCGGGCACATTCGCCACCAGTGTGGAGCCGAGCGGGGTGAGCGCGAACGCGTCCTCGCCGTGATGGGCCACCACCCCCATACCGGAGAGAACATGCAGCAGCCGCCCCAGCGCGTCGGCGTCCGTCCCTGTGGTCTTCGCCAGCTCCGCGACCGTCATCGGACCGTCGTGCAGCGCCGTGGCCACATCGAACTTGGCCAGTGTGTACAGCGCCTGGGACTGCTGGAAACCGGACAGCAGACGCAGCATCTCCATGGATTGCTCGGACGAGGGATTGGGCGTGGGGGGCATGGGCTTCTCCAGAGTGTGCAGAAATTCGCGGTAATACGACTACCGCGAAACCGTATCGCACCGGCTTGCGGTGATGTCGTCAACTTGCCGGAGGGCTGGGGAGGTTGGGATGCGCTGGAGTCCGGCGGGGCTGAGTGCCGACCGAGCGGGCGTATTCGGTGGGTGTCCGGCCGTAGCGCTTCTTGAAGGCCCGGGTGAAGTGGCTGGTGTCCGCGAACTGCCAGTGGGCGGCGAGCTCTGAGACGCTCAGCCGACCGGACGGCGCGATGAGAGCGAGCCGGGCCTCCTCAAGCCGCCGGTGGCGAATGTAGGCGGTCACCGACTCGCCGACCACGGCGAACGCCCGCTGGAGGGTGCGTACGGAAACATTGAGCTCACGCGCCAGCATCCGCGGAGAGAGCTCGGAATCGGCTAGATGGCTGTTGACGAGGTCCTTCGCGGCCTGGGTGAGCGCGGGAGCCAGTAAAGGCTCCACATCGTCGAAACGACGCCTGACCACCGCCTTGGCCAGTTCGATCAGGGTGCTGTGAGCGGCGTGGACACCGGCCGGGCTGAGGTCGGCGATGGCGGTGTGGATCATGTTCGCATGGGCCGTGAGCAGGCGGATCTCGGCCGTATCCGTCGGCCCGATGATGCTCCGGTTTCCCAGGAGTGGCCTGAACAGCGGGGTGGGAAGGACCAGGAGCTCCGCCGTGGTGTGCGGGGCCGTCTCGAAGTGCAGCGGCTGCCCGACGTGGCGGAAGAGGAACTGCCCTGCCGATACGGTGTGTTCACCACGATCGGGCAGCTCGCCCAACGTCCAGGCACCACCCCCCACCGCATACAGCAATACCTGATCCTCACCGCCACCCGGAGGAGTCGCAGTCCGGAGGGGGGACGCGAGGTGGATATCGGCGATCACCGCGTCACGCAGTTTGGCGACGCGAGTCTTGGCCCGGAGGTCACCCGCCGTGGCCGGACTGAAGTTCGGCAGCGGGAAAGCAGCCCCTACCTGCGTCTCCCACTCGTACCGGAAGGTGTCGACACCTCGCGGTACGGCGCCTGGGATGGTGGAGTCCAGGGAGAACATCCCGCGCGAGCCGTCAGTCCCCGCTCCAGGGCCGTCCATCATCTTCCGATCCACCTCCATGCGTTCGATGTGTGTCTGGCCGTACTGTTTCTTGAAGGCCCGGATGAAGTGGCTGGTGCACACGGACTGCGGACTGCCAGTGGGCAGCGAGTTCCGAGACGCCCAGCCGACCGGACGGGTGGTAAGAGCAAGCCGGGCCCCTACGGGTTGCCAACGGCTGTCGTAGTTCAGTAACCGTCCCGCCGGGCAGTGCGAGAGGAAGGAATTCAGGTGGCGCTGGGGTTGGTCGTGCCACGGGCGTGGGCTTCGATCAGGGCGAGCGTGACGTCGGGCTGCTCGATGTGAGGCAGGTGTCCGGCCTTGGGGATGACTTCGAGGTGGGCGTCGGCGAAGGCTGCGGCGTAGGCGGCACCGTAGGCCGGTGTGACCACGCGGTCGCTCTCCCCCCACAGCAGCAGTGCCGGGATGTTCACACGGCCCAGGCGGCGCAGCAGTTTCGCATCGTGCATGTACGGCTCGCCCGCGAGAACGCGCATGGTGGCCATGTTGGCCTGCCGGGTGGCGCGTTGGCCGGCCGGTATGGCGGCGGGGTCCACGTAGTAGCGGTCCGGGTCGTGCCAGGAATGCTCCGCCACACCGCGGGCATCGAGGGCGAAGAAGTTCGTGATCGGCTCGTCGGCGATGTGCACGCCCACCGCGTCGATCAGGACGAGGCCGCTGATGACACCCGCCGTGTCACGTACCGCCATCTCGGCCGCGATCCAGCCGCCGAGCGAGGAGCCGATGACCAGGACGTCGCGCAGGCCGCGGTCGCGCAGGAGCCGCAGGTAGGCCATGGCCAGATCGTCCACGCCGGTCAGCCAGCCGGGGCGAGGTGTCCCCTCCCAGCCGGGATGCACAGGTGTGAGGGTGTGCGCGGTGGACGAGAGATGTGCGGCGATGCCGGCGACCGTGGCGGGCCCACCGCCTCCGTGCAGAACGAGCACCGGGCGGCCGGTGCCCGCCTCGGACAGGGTGAGGTCGAGGCCGTCGTACGAGGCGTCAGGAGCAAGGGAATTGATGTCCGTTGTCATGCCCCACACCCTAACTAAACTTCTTTAATTAAGCTAGTTTCAATGCGGGTAGACTTGCAGCATGGATGCTGATCTGCAGGTTTTGGGGCGCGCGGTCAAACAGGCGCAGTACCGGCAGCACCGGGCGCTGGACAGTGCACTGAGTGAGGTCGGTACGACGTTGGCGCAGTGGGACGCGTTGCGCGCCGTCAGCCGCCGGCCCGGAGCGTCGGCGCGCGAGCTGGCCGCCGTGACGTTCCAGAGCGAGCAGGCGTTCGGAGCGCTCGTGGGCCGTCTGGCCGCCCAGGGACTGGTGGAGCGCAGGCCGGGCCACGGACGCCGCGTCGAACATCACCTCACGCCCGCCGGCGAACAGACCCTGGCCGCCGGCCACCGGGTCAGCGACAAGGTCCTGGAGGAGTGTTTCTCGCCTCTCCCGTCCGCGGACCGGGCAACTCTGCTCGGCCTGCTACGACAGCTCAACGGCGAGGGCCCTGATCAACTCGACCTCCAGAAAAGGTAGTTGCCGTCGAGGGCAGCGGCCGGCCGGCGGATCAGCGGGCGTCGATGATCATGAGGGCGGTGTGCAGCGAGGTCCGTGACTCGGCAGACTCCAGTGAGACGTCAAGGATGCGTTCGATGGTCCGCAGGCGGCTGTAGAGGGTGGGGCGGCTCAGGCCGGTCAGCCGGGCGGTGTGCGTCTTGGAGCCCGCGCAGTCGAGGTGGGTGCGCAGCAGGGACAAGAGGTTGTCGCCCGTGCGGGCGTCGTGGTCGAGGAGGCGGCCCAGTTCCGTCTCGGCGAACGCCTGGACGCGGTGGTCGTTGCGGAGGAGGGCGACGAGCCCGCGCAGGCGTACGTCGGTCGAGCGGTAGAGGCGGTTGGTCTCCGGCATGGTCAGCCCCACGTCGGCCACGTGTTCCGCCTCGGTGATGCCCTGGGCCGCCGCGATGAGGCTCGGGGAGGCGGGTGCGGTGCCGGCGGTCCAGCCGTCCGTGCCGCCTCGTCCGGTCAGCCGCTCGCGCAGCCCGCCGCATACGGCGCTCAGCGCGCTGTCGGCGCCCTTGGGGGGACACGACATGATCGCCGAGACGGTTCCTTCCCGGCGGATGGAGACGATCGCGCTCTGCCCGGCGGCGGCGACCGCCTGACGCACGGCGGTCAGCAGGCGGCGGTCGACTTCGCCCTGGGTCAGCGCGTCGGTGTCGGGCCGCCCGGGGACCCGTACGGACAGCGGTACGTACTGGGTGCTCGGGGTGAGGCCGAGGGCGCTCGCCCGTGCCAGGGCCTCGGCGCCGTCGTTGATCCGGCCGCCCCGCAGATCGTCCAGGAGGCCGCCGTGCGCGTGGACGACGAGGGCGTCGCGCTCCTGCTGGATCATCCGGTGCAGCTGCAGGGACTGCGCGGCGCGTTCGAGGACCATGCGTGCGCGGGACGCGTTCGGTGTGCGAGCGGGCAGTACGAGTCGGCCCCACCGTTCGGAACCGACACCCACCGGGACGGCCGACCAGGCCGAGCCGGTGGCGGAACCGGTGGTGGATCCGGTGGTGGATCCGGTGGCCGAACCGGTGGCGGATCCGCTGGCGGGGGTGTCCGCCGAGGCGTGGAGGCGTGATCGTTCGGCCCACTGGTACAAAAGTTGCGCCGTCGGGGTGTCCACCGCGCAGAAGGCCAGCACATGCCGGCTGAGATCTTCCAGTACCAGGGGGGCGCCCAGGGTCTGTGCCGCGCGCGTCACGATGTCCGTGGTGGAGGCGCGGGCGATGTTGAGCGAGGTGAAGACCTCGTGGGTGGTCCGGGCGAATTCCACCTCGTCGTACTGGTCCGCCACGATGAGCCGGTGTACCTGCTGGGTGACCTCGATGAAACGGATCGTGGCGGACAGGACCGCCACCGGGAGACGGAGCGAGTCGGCCAGGGTCCCCAGATAGTCGGGCGCCGCCTTGAGGTGGGTGCCCAGTTCGATGACGAGTCCCGCCACGCCCTGCTCGGCCAGCATGGTCAGGTAGGCGGACGCCTGGCGGGCACCGCCGGACAGGGGCAGACCGGTGGTCAGGACGAGCTCACCGCCCTCGAGCAGATCGGTGAGGTCGGTGAGATCGCTGATGTGGACCCAGCGGACCGGTCGGTCGAGGTGATCCCGGCCGCCGATGACACGCGGGCGGCCCGCGGCCATGACGGGCAGCGCGAGGACTTCCCGGATCGTCAGCTGCATGGCCGGAGTGTAAACAGCCGGGCAGATATTTTTACAGTCTGTCGGCCCGGGCTCTGGCAGCCTCACCAACAATCGAGCAGACCGAGCGAGGGCGAGGAATCAGTGGCGACCAGCGATCTTTCACGTATCGGCCATTGGGCGAACAACAAGGCTTTCCCCGGTACGAGCGGCCGTACCGCCGCCGTGACCAATCCCGCGACCGGTGCGGTGACGGGCGAGGTGGCCCTGGCCCATGTGGAGGACTGCCATGCGGTGATCGAGGCGGCCGCGGCCGCCTTCCCCGCCTGGCGTGACACCTCGCTGGCCAGGCGCACCGCGATCATGTTCCGGTTCCGTGAACTGCTCAACGAGCGCAAGGGCGAGCTCGCCGAGATCATCACCAGTGAGCACGGCAAGGTCCTGTCCGACGCGCTGGGCGAGGTCACCCGCGGCCAGGAGGTCGTGGAGTTCGCCTGCGGCATCCCGCATCTGCTCAAGGGCGGGTTCAGCGAGAACGCCTCGACCGGGGTGGACGTGACCTCGATCCGGCAGCCGCTCGGGGTGGTCGGCATCATCTCGCCGTTCAACTTCCCCGCCATGGTGCCCATGTGGTTCTTCCCCGTGGCCATCGCGGCCGGCAACACCGTGGTGCTCAAGCCGAGCGAGAAGGATCCCTCGGCCGCCCTGTGGCTGGCCGAGCTGTGGGCCGAGGCCGGACTGCCTGCCGGGGTGTTCAACGTACTGCAGGGTGACAAGGTCGCGGTCGACGAGCTGCTGTCCCACCGGGCCGTCAAGGCCATCAGCTTCGTGGGCTCCACTCCGGTCGCCCAGTACGTGTACGCCGCGGGCACCGCCGAGGGCAAGCGGGTCCAGGCGCTGGGCGGGGCGAAGAACCACGCCGTCGTGCTGCCCGACGCCGACCTGGACCTCGCAGCCGACGCCATGGTCAACGCCGGATTCGGGTCGGCCGGGGAGCGCTGTATGGCGATCTCCGCGATCGTGGCGGTCGGGGCCATCGCCGATGAACTGGTCGCGAAGATCGCCGAGCGCACCCGTCTCGTCAAGACCGGCGACGGCACCCGGGACAGTGACATGGGGCCGCTGGTGACGGCCGCGCACCGGGACCGGGTCGCCTCCTACGTCGACGGGGCCGAGCGGGAGGGCGCGGCCATCGTCGTGGACGGACGGCAGGTCGTGGCCGACGGCGACCGGGACGGTTTCTGGCTCGGCCCCACCCTGCTCGACCGCGTCACCACCACCATGAGCTGCTACACCGACGAGATCTTCGGACCGGTCCTGTCCGTCCTGCGGGTCGACTCCTACGACGAGGCCCTGGAGCTGATCAACGCCAACCCGTACGGCAACGGCACGGCGATCTTCACCAATGACGGCGGGGCCGCGCGCCGCTTCCACAACGAGGTCGAGGTCGGCATGGTCGGCATCAATGTGCCGATTCCCGTGCCGATGGCCTACTACAGCTTCGGCGGCTGGAAGAGCTCCCTGTTCGGGGACACCCATGCGCACGGCACCGAGGGCGTGCACTTCTTCACCCGCGGCAAGGTCGTCACCACCCGCTGGCGCGGCCCCGACCAGGGCGGCCTCAACCTCGGCTTCCCGCAGACCGTCTGAGACCGCCTGAGCCCGCCCGAAGGAGAATGAAGGAGACGCCCGTCATGACTCTCGTCCACCCCGAGCTGAACCCGCAGGCCGTCGCCCGGACCTACGAGCTCGACCGCCGCCATGTCTTCCACTCCTGGTCCGCCCAGGCCGAACTCACCCCCATGGTCATCACCCGCGCCGAGGGCTCCTACATCTGGGACGGTGAAGGCAACCGGCTGCTCGACTTCTCCTCCCAGCTGGTGAACACCAACATCGGCCACCAGCACCCCTACGTCGTGGAAGCGATCGCCGACCAGGCCCGCACCCTGGCCACCGTCGCCCCGCAGCACGCCAACGACCAGCGCTCCGAGGCGGCCCGCCTGATCTGCGAACGCGCCCCCGGCGATCTGAACCGGGTGTTCTTCACCAACGGCGGCGCCGACGCCAACGAACACGCCGTGCGCATGGCCCGGCTGACCACCGGCCGGCCCAAGGTACTGAGCCGCTACCGCTCGTACCACGGCGGAACGCAGACCGCGATCAACCTGACCGGGGACCCGCGCCGCTGGCCCAACGACGAAGGGACCTCAGGCGTGGTCCACTTCTTCGGCCCCTACCTCTACCGCAGCCACTTCGAGGCGACGACCGAAGAGGAGGAGTGCCGACGGGCGCTCGCACACCTCGAGCAGGTCATCGAACTCGAGGGGCCGCAGACCATCGCCGCGATCCTGCTGGAGGCCATCCCCGGGACGGCCGGCATCATGCTGCCGCCGCCGGGCTATCTCGCGGGCGTAAGGGCGCTGTGCGACCAGTACGGCATCGTGTTCATCGTCGACGAGGTGATGACCGGCTTCGGCCGCACCGGCGCGTGGTTCGTCTGCGACGACGAAGGCGTGGTCCCCGACCTGCTGACCTTCGCCAAGGGCGTCAACTCCGGGTACGTCCCGCTGGGCGGTGTCGTCATCTCGGACCGGATCGCCGAGCACTTCGCACACCGTCCCTACCCCGGCGGGCTCACCTACTCCGGGCACCCGCTGGCGTGTGCGGCGGCCGTCGCCGCGATCACCGTCATGGAACGCGACGGCATCATCGACAACGCCCGCCGCATCGGAACCGACGTGTTCGGCCCCGAACTCGTCCGGCTCGCCGCACAGCACCCCAGCGTCGGCGAAGTCCGCGGACGCGGTGTCTTCTGGGCCATCGAGCTCGTCACCGACCGGCACACCCGCCAGCCTGTCGCGCCGACCGGGGGCAGCAGCCCGGTGATGGCCGAGGCCGTCCGCGCTTCGAAGGAGCTCGGGCTGCTGCCGTTCACCAACTCGGGCCGCATCCACCTCGTACCGCCGTGCACCATCAGCGAATCCGAGGCCCGCGAGGGGCTGCACATCATCGACCAGGTCCTGAGCCGGGTCGACACGCTGGTGGCCCAGGGCTGAAACATCAGCGGTGCAGCACCATCAGGTCCGGCCGCTCGAGGAACCGGGCGATGTCGCGCAGGACTTGCGAGCCGAGCTCGCCGTCGACGAGGCGGTGGTCGAAGGACATGGTGAGGGTCGTGGTGTCGCGCAGTCGTATGCGTCCCTTGTGTTCCCATGGCGTTCGCCGCACCTGGCCGAAGCAGAGGATCGCGGCTTCGCCGGGGTTGAGGATCGGTGTTCCGCCGTCGATGCCGAACACACCGATGTTGGTGATCGTGAACGTCCCGTTTCTCATCCGCTCGGGTGGCGTCCTGCCGGCGCGGGCCTGATCGATGAGATCGGTGAGCGCCACGGCGATCTCCCGCAGGGAGAGCCGCTGGGCCGCGGCGATGTTGGGGACGATGAGCCCCCTGGGCGTCGCCGCGGCGATGCCCAGATTGACGTCGGCGTACCGGACGATCTCACCGGCCGCGGCATCCCACTTCGCGTTGATCTCGGGATGCCGCGCGATGGCGGTCAGCGCGGCCTTGATGACCAGACACAGCGGTGTCAGGCGCACACCGCCGAACGCCTTGTCGGCGCGCGCCCTCGCCAGCAGTTTGAGGGACCGCGTCATATCGACGGTGACCCATTCCGTGACATGCGGAGCGGTGAAGGCGCTGGTGACCATGGCCTCCGCGGTGTGCTTGCGCACTCCGCGGATCGGTGTGCGCACCACGTCGTCACTGGGGACATCGGGGGTGTTCGGCGCGGTTTCCCGCTGCTCGGCGAGGCGGTGCACATCCTCGCGGGTGACGCGTCCCGACGGGCCGGTGGCGGTGGCGAGGCCCAGGTCGACTCCGAGGTCGCGGGCGAGCTTGCGCACCGGCGGGCTGGCCAGGGATGTGCGGGTGGCGGGTGTGTGGATGGCGGGTGTGGCGGCCGGTGGCCCGGGCTTTCTCTTGCGCGGGCGGCGCGCCGTCCGCGCGTGTGCCGGACCGTAGCCGACCAGGACGGGCTCGCGGGCGGGGGCGGAGGGCTCCTCGACCTCGAACGCGATGATCGGCGCGCCGACGGCCACCGCCTCGCCGGCGGCGCAGAGGACTTCGGTGACGGTCCCGGCGTACGGGCTGGGCAGTTCCACCGCTGCCTTCGCCGTCTCGATCTCCACGATGATGTCGTTGACGCCGACCGGGTCGCCGGGTCCCACGCGCCACTCGAGGATTTCGGCCTCGGTCAGGCCCTCGCCGACATCGGGGAGGTGGAAGTGCTTGGTTACGGGCATCGTGTCCTCCAGGTGGGATTCGCCGGACGGTTCAGGGGGCGCACACCCGGTCGACGGCGTCGAGAACTCGATCGAGATCGGGCAGGTAGTCGTCTTCGGCCCGGGCCGGCGGATAGGGGACGTTGTAGCCACCGACCCGTGCCACGGGGGCCTCGAGGTCGTAGAAGCAGTGCTCCATGACCGTCGCGGCGATTTCAGCGCCCAGGCCGACGTTGACGGGCGCCTCGTGTACGACCACGACGCGTCCCGTCTTCGATGCCGAGCGGGTCAGTGCGGTGGTGTCCAGGGGCGACAGCGAGCGGAGGTCCAGGACTTCCAGCGAACGGCCTTCGGCGGCGGCGACCTCGGCCGCATTGAGTGCGACGGCGACCGTGGGCCCGTACGCCACCACGGTGACGTCGGTGCCCTCGCGCAGGACCCGGGCGCGCCCCAGCGTGTCGCCGTCCACGGGGCGGCCGAGGTCGAGCTCGGCCCGGTCCCAGTACCGGCGCTTCGGCTCGTAGAAGATGACGGGGTCGTCGCAGGCGATCGCGGCGCGGAGCATGTCGTACGCGTCCTGGGGATGGGCGCAGGCCACGACGCGCAGTCCGGCCGTGTGGCAGAAGTACGCCTCGTTCGACTCGCTGTGGTGCTCGACCGCGCCGATCCCGCCGCCCACCGGGATCCGGATGGTGACGGGAAGCCGCAGCAGCCCGCCCGACCGGGCTCGCATCTTCGCCAGTTGGCTGACGATCTGGTCGAAGGCGGGGTAGACGAACCCGTCGAACTGGATCTCGCACACCGGCCGGTACCCCCGCAGGGCCAGGCCGATCGCCGTCCCGACGATCCCCGATTCGGCCAGCGGGGTGTCCATGACGCGGTCGCCGAACTCGTCGGCCAGGCCGTCGGTCACCCGGAACACCCCGCCCAGGGACGCGATGTCCTCACCGAGCAGAATCACCCGCTCGTCGTCGCGCATGGCCTGGCGCAGGCCCTCGTTCAGTGCGCGTCCGAGCGTGGCCGTGGCGGCCGCGGCGGAAGTCGCGGCGGTGGCGGAGGTCGCGGCGGTGGTGGTCACAGGAAGGACTCCCGATACGTCTCGAAGCCTTCGCGTTCGCGTCGCAGGGCCTCGGTCTCCTCACACAGGGTGTTGCGGAAGGTGTCGCTCAGGGACGGCTCCGGAAGCGCCCGGCACGCCTGGCGCGTCCGCAGCGCAAGCTCCTCTGCTTCGGCGGCGACCGTGGCGAAGTAGTCCTCGTCGGCCCAGCCGCGGGCGGTGAGCAGCAGGCGTACGCGCTCCACGGGGTCGTGGGCCTCCCACCGGGCGAGCTCGGCGCTGTCGCGATAGCGCTTGGGGTCGTCGGATGTGCTGTGTCCGGACCTGCGATACGTGTGCGCCTCGATGAACCCGGGCGCCCCACCGCCGCGGACCCGCTCGGCCATGCGCCGGGTGGCGGCGTAGACGGCCAGTACGTCGTTGCCGTCCACGGACACCGCGTCGAGCCCGAATCCCCGCGCGCGTTCCCGCAGCGGACCGGCGTACTGCTTGCTCGCGGGCGTCGAGATCGCCCATCCGTTGTTCTGGCAGAAGAACACGATGGGTGCCGATGTCACCGCGGCCCAGTTCAGCGCCTCGTTGGCGTCCCCCTGGCTGGACGCGCCGTCACCGAAGTAGGTGAACACGACGCTGTCGGTGGCGTCGTACCGTACGCCCATCGCATAGCCGACCGCGTGCAGTGTCTGCGTCGCCAGCACGAGGCTGTAGATGTGGAAGTGATAGCGCTCGGGGTCCCATGAACCATGGCTCGCGCCACGCCACTGTGACAGCAGCTCCGCCGGTGAGATACCGCGGCACAGGGCTGCCACGTGTTCGCGGTACGACGGGAAGACCCGGTCGTCCGCTCGGAGGGCGCGGATCGACCCGGCTTGTGCCGCCTCCTGCCCGAGGGACATCAGCCAGAGCCCGAGCTCGCCCTGGCGTTGCAGGGAGTACGCCTCCTGGTCGAAGCGGCGCCCGAGCACCATGTCGCGGTACAGCGTACGTACCAGATCATCGGTCACGTCGAGGATGCCCGCGGCCGCCTGTTCGTTCAGCGTCCCGGCGGGATCGACCAACTGCAGGACATCATCGGCCGCCGCCGTGCGGTTCGTACTCATGACGGCCCCCAGGTCCCCGCGCGGTCCACGGCGGTGTGTCGCTTCCGGGGCGGGCACGAGATCCGCAGCGGCGGGGCCGTCACGAGCTCCCGGATGGTGAAGCCGGAGAGCGCTTTGACGAGGGCGTCGACACGGGCGGGCTCCGCCGCGGCGAAGACGGTGCAGCGCGTCCGTTCGGCTTCCACGATCTCGGCGGAGAACGCCCGCGCGATGGCGAGGGCTTCGGGGAGTCGGCCTTCGGGGAAGGCGACCGTCACGAATGCCCCACGCCGGTGGTGCGACCTGTCGTCGGAGAGACGGACGACCTTGACGACCTCGGGTGACCGGTTCAGGAACTTGACGAGCTGCTGCAACGTGATCTCGTCTGCCGTGTCCACCTCGATGGTGATCCTCCGCAGCCCGTCGACGGGCGCGGCGACGTCCATGGTGATCACGTCGAACTGGCGGTGCGCCAGGATCGATGCGACCCGGGCGACCGCCAAGGGCGTGGCGACGACATCGAGTTGCAGCACGGCACCACCGGGGTGCGGGCCTGGTTTCACGGCTTCGGAGGGGGCAGCGCGGGTTGCTGATTGTGTCGCGGCTGACATGAGGGACACCGTGGCAAGGGCGCGATGGCGTCCACAACGAAAGTGCGCACAGCGATGCGAAGCACGCTCCTCTCGAGCAGTCCGTCCGGGGCGAAAGTGAGCGTTGCGGTAAGTGCTGCTTACACTTGGGGCATGTCGGCACCCGTACATCTCGACTCGGTCGATCTGCAGATCCTGGAGTTGCTGCGAGCCGACGGGCGGCGCACCGTGCGCGATATCGCACGTCTGGTGAAGCTCTCTCCGGCGCCGGTCCGCCGGCGCATCACACGCCTCGAGGAGTCGGGGGTCATCACCGGCTACACGATCACCACGGATCAGGCCAGGCTCGGTCAGGGCCTTCAGGCGGTCACCGAGCTGCGTTTCACGGGCGACACGGACATCCATGACATCGTGGAGTTCGCGTCGACCCTGCCCGAGGTCGACGAGGTGCTGACGCTCACCGGCGATGTGGACGCCCTGGTCAGGTTGCATGTCGACAACGTCGATGACCTGCAGAAAGTGGTCAATCGTCTGCGTCGTAAGGGGGTCGGCGTGCTGCAGACGAAGACACTGATCGTCATCGCCTCCTGGCAGCGTGGAGCACCCGTGCCCTGAGACCGCCCGGACTCGGCGGTGTATATGTGATCAGTCGGGCCAGGAACAGCAGCCACGGTCGGAGGAGCGATGTCAGGTGCGTGTTGCGCCCCCGCCTCAGGGGGCGACCGGGAGATCCCCGAGCCCTCCGCCGTTCGGCTCCAGGCCCCGGAGCGGGACCGGGCGCAGGGGCTGCGCGCCATGCTGCGCATCCCTGGGGGGACGTTTTCGATGGGGGGCGATGACGCCGACGCGTTTCCCGAGGACGGTGAGGGCCCGGTCCGGGCGGTGCGGCTGTCGCCGTTCCTCATCGACGCCACGGCTGTCACCAACAGGCAGTTCGCGGCGTTTGTGCGCGGCAGCGGCTATCGGACCGATGCCGAGCGCTATGGCTGGTCCTACGTGTTCTACGCGCTCGTCCACCCCGGGGCCCGGCACCTGGTGCGCGACAAGGTGGCGCAGGCGCCCTGGTGGCTCGCGGTGGAGGGGGCGTGCTGGCAGGCCCCGTACGGGCCGGGGTCGTCATGGACCGAGTTGTCCAACCACCCCGTCGTCCATGTCTCCTGGCGCGACGCGTCCGCGTATGCGGCCTGGGCGGGCAAGCGCCTGCCCACGGAGGCGGAGTGGGAGCGGGCGGCGCGTGGCGGTCTGGAGCGCTCCCGCTTCCCCTGGGGGGACGAACTGCTGCCCCGCGGGCAGCACCGCTGCAATATCTGGCAGGGACGATTTCCGCAGGTCAACACGGGTGAGGACGGGTATCTGGGCACCGCGCCGGTCAAGACCTACCGGCCCAACAACTTCGGCCTGTACAACACCTCGGGCAATGTGTGGGAATGGTGCTCCGACTGGTGGAGCACCACCTGGCATACGGCCGACCGCGCGGAGACCCGTCAGGACCCGGCCGGGCCTCCCGCCGGGGAGGCGAAGGTGATCCGCGGCGGCTCGTATCTGTGCCATGCGTCGTACTGCAACCGCTACCGCGTCGCCGCGCGCACCTCCAACACACCGGACAGCAGCACCGGCCACATGGGGTTCCGTTGCGCGGCTGACCTGCCCCGGACGGGCTGGTAGGCGAACCACCGCCGCAGCGGGCCGGCTGGGGTGGCGATGGTTGACACCACAACAGGAGCGGGCGAAACTTACTGCCCAGACTACTGGTAAGACCAGTTAACCTGATCCTCCCTTGGTCAAAGGAGCGTCCTGGATGACCATCGCCTCCCCGCATCCGCCGTCCGAGAGCGGCACATTCCAAGGCAAGATCGGCACCACCTACGAGGAGTCGACTCCCTGGTGGCCGGAGCCGCAGACGCTCCCCGAGGACACGCCGAATGTCGTGGTCATCGTGCTCGACGATGTCGGCTTCTCCGACCTGGGCTGTTTCGGCTCGGACATCGACACCCCGGCCATGGACGCCCTCGCCACCGACGGCCTTCGCTACGCGAACTTCCACACCACCACACTGTGTTCGCCCACCCGTGCCTCCCTGCTGACCGGCCGCAACCACCACTCTGTCGGCATGCGCATGCTGTCCAACTTCGACACCGGCTTCCCCAGCGGCCGCGGACGGATCACCAAGGCCGCCGCGACCCTGCCCGAGGTGCTGCGCGACAGCGGCTTCAACACCATGGCCGTGGGCAAGTGGCATCTGGCGCCGATGGAGCAGACCACCGCCTCCGGGCCGTACACCCAGTGGCCGCTGTCCCGCGGGTTCGAGCGCTACTACGGATTTCTGGAAGCCGAGACGGACAGCTTCTATCCGGAGCTGTTCTACGACAACCACGCCGTGGACCCGCCGAAGAGCCCGGAAGAGGGCTATCACCTCAGCGAGGACCTGGCCGACCGGGCGATCCAGTTCATTACGGACCAGACGTCGGTCACCCCGGACAAGCCCTTCTTCATGTATCTGGCGTTCGGCGCGGCACACGCACCGCACCAGGCTCCCCAGGAGTACCTGGAGAAGTACCGGGGCCGGTTCGACCACGGCTGGGACGCCGAGCGCGCCACCCGCCACGCCCGCCAGATCGAACGGGGCATCCTGCCGCCCGGCACCGAACTGGCGCCGCGCAACCCAGGGGTCGTTCCCTTCGACGAGCTGTCGGACGACGAGAAGAAGCTGTCCGTACGCCTCCAGGAGGCCTACGCGGCGATGCTCGACCACACCGACCACCAGATCGGCCGGGTGATGGAGTTCCTGGAGCGGATAGGCCGGCTGGAGAACACCATCACCATCCTGCTCTCGGACAACGGGGCCAGTCAGGAAGGCGGGCAGAAGGGTTCGCTCAACCCCACCGCGTTCCAGAACGGCATCGCCGAGGACCTGGCGGAGATGGTCGCGCGGATCGATGACATCGGCACCACGCGCGCCCATGCCAACTACCCCTGGGGCTGGGCGCAGGCGGGAAACACACCGTTCAAGCGCTACAAGCAGAACACCCACGAAGGCGGTGTCCGCTGCCCGCTCATTGTGCGGTGGCCGCGGGGACTGCCGCGCACCGGTGAGATCAGGCAGCAGTTCCACCATGTCACGGACATCGTCCCGACCCTTTTCGAACTGCTGGGTGTGCAGTCCCCCTCGGTCCACAACGGCATTCCGCAGCTGCCGGTCCACGGTGTGAGCATGGCCTACACCTTCGGCTCGCCGACCGCGCCGACACGCAAAGAAGCCCAGTACTTCGAGATGTTCGGACACCGTGCGATCTGGCACGACGGCTGGAAGGCCGTCTCCTTCCACCAGCGCGGTACGTCGTTCGACACGGACCAGTGGGAGCTCTACCACCACGACACCGACTTCTCGGAGTGCGACGACCTGGCGCAGAAGCGGCCCGAGCAGCTGCAGAAGATGATTTCCCGCTTCTGGGTGGAGGCGGGAAAGTACGATGTGCTGCCCCTGGACGACCAAGGGTTCGCCTACCGGGCGAAGATTCCGCGCCCCGGCTCCCCGCGGATGCGCACCACCTTCACCTACTACCCCGGTATGGCCCATCTGCCCATCGCCGCGGTCCCACCGGTGATGAACCGCGGGCACCGCATCACCGCGTTCGTCGACCGGGCCGCCGCGTCGGACGAGGGTGTCCTGGTGTCCCTGGGCAATATCAGCAGCGGATACGTCCTGTACGTCAAGGACAACCGGCTGATCTACGAGTACAACTTCCTCGGCACCCGGTACACGGTGACCTCCACGGAAGAACTCCCGCTCGGCCCGGCGGAGCTGACCTTCGAATTCGTCAAGACCGGTGATATGCGGGGCACCGGACATCTGTATGTGTCGGGAAGGCCGGTCGGCTCCGAGCCCATTCCGCGGGTGCTCCCGCACTTCCTGGGCTGGCAGGGCCTCGACATCGGCCGGGACACCCTGTCGCCCTCCTCACCCAACTACGACGGCGAATTCGCGTTCACCGGAGGGTTCGAGAAGGTGGTGTTCACGGTCGCGCCGGACGAGGAGGACACGGAGCCCTTCGAGCGGATCGACTGACTCCCGCCGCCACACGACTGGGAGCGACGCGGAGCCCTTCGGGGCCCGCGTCGCTCCCAGTTGGTCATCCGGTCAGGTGGGCGGTGTGAAGCGCCCGTCGATCGCCGTCCAGCCACCGTCCACGAAGAGCTGGCTCCCCGTGACGAAGGACGACGCGTCCGACGCCAGATAGACCACGGCGCCGGCCAGCTCGTCGGGCCGGGACCAGCGGCCCAGGGCGCTCTTGGTCGCGTACGCCTCCGACCACTCCGGCACGGCCCTGATCTGCGTGGTCAGCGGTGTGTCCACGATGCCCGGCGCGATGGTGTTCACCCGCACGCCCGACGGGCCCAGTTCGGCCGCCGCGGTCCGTACCAGCTGGACCAGGCCCGCCTTCGTGGCCGCGTACACCCCCTGCCCCGGCTCGACGGCCACCGCGCGGATCGAGCTGAAGCCGATGATGCTTCCCGTGCCGCGTTCGGCCATGCCACGGCCGAACGCGCGCACCAGGTCGAAGGACGCGCGCAGATTGAGCGCCACGACCCGCTCGAATTCCTCCGCCGTGTAATCGAGCAGGCGCTTGCGCACGTTCGTCGCGGCCGTGAACACGAGCACGTCGACGGGGCCGAGCTCCTCGGCGGCGCGCGCCACCGCCTCGCCGTCGAGTACATCGAGTGCGTACGGGACAAGGCCCGGCCCCATCGACGCCGACGCCGTGGCCGCCGTCAGGTCACGGTCGGCGCACACCACCGAGGCGCCGTGCGCGGCCAGCGCCAGGGCGCTCTCGCGGCCGATCCCGCTGCCCGCGCCCACCACGACGGCCTTGCGGCCGTCGAGCCTGAACAGGCGGGAGTAGGCGTCCACCGCATCGGTGCGGTCCTTAGCTTGCATGGTCCTCACGGCTTCTTTGTCGTCGGAGTTGTCGTGGAAGCTGTCGTCGGAGCTGTCGTCGGGCGGATCACTGCCATACGGGTGACGGTGAGCTCTTCGATGGCGAACCTCGGGCCCTCCCGTCCGGCCCCGGAGTCCTTCACGCCGCCGTACGGCATGACGTCGGAACGGAAACCGGGCACCTCGTTGACCACCACCCCGCCCACCTCCAGGCGGTCGAGAGCGGCGAACGCGGTGTCGAGGGCGCTGGTGTAGACGCTCGCGTGCAGTCCGTAGCGCGAGTCGTTGACCAGGTCGAAGGCCGTCTCCAGATCGGGGACGGACCGTACCGCGACCACGGGGCCGAAGACTTCCTCGCCCCAGACGGGCAGGGCGCGGTCCACGTCGAGCAGCACGGTGGGCTCGATCACCCCGTCGGTGACCTTGCCCCCGGCCACCAGCGACGCCCCCGCCGCCACCGCCTCGTCCAGCCATACGCGGACCCGCTCGGTCGACCGCTGGTCGATGAGTGCCGACACCCTCGTCGCCGGATCGCGGGGATCGCCCACGACCACCTGGGCCACCCGCTCCGCCAGGCGGGCCAGGAACTCCTCGCGCACCGCGTCCACCACGATGACCCGCTGCACGCTGATGCACGCCTGGCCCGACGCGTAGTACCCGCCGCGCACCACCGCGTCGGCGGCGGCGTCGAGGTCGGCGTCGGCGGCGACCACCAAGGCGGCGTTGGAGCCGAGTTCGAGCAGCACCTTGGTGGGGGCCGCGTCCCGGGCGATCTGGTGGCCCACAGCGGCGGAGCCGGTGAAGGACACCGCCCCGATCCGGCGGTCGCTGGTCAGCGCGATGCCCACCTCGGGGCCCCCGGTCACCAGTTGCACCGCGGCCTGCGGCGCGCCGGCGGCGCGCAGGGCCTCGCGGAGGAGGTGCACCAGCCACAGGGTGGCCAGCGGCGTCTGCGGGGCGGGCTTGACGACGACCGGGCAGCCGGCGGCCAGCGACGGCGCGACCTTGTGCGCGGCGAGCAGCAGCGGGTAGTTGAAGCCCGCGATGCCCACCACCACGCCGATCGGCTTGCGGATCCAGAAGCCGAGCAGCCCCTCCCCCGTCGGCAGCAGGTCCAGCGGCACCGTCTCCCCGTGCAGCCGGGCCACTTCCTCGGCCGCCGTCAGCAGGGTCAGCAGGGTGCGGTCCACCTCGACACGGCAGTCGACCAGCGGTTTGCCGGTCTCCAGGACCAGGAGCCGTTCGAAGTCCGCGCGCCTGGAGGTGATCGCCTCGTGCGTGGCGAGCAGCGCCGCCCTGCGGGTGTGCGAGGGGAGCCGGCCCACCTGTTCGCGGACCGCGACGGCCGCGTCCACCGCGCGGCGCGCGAGGTCGGTGTCCCCGACCGGGGCCCGCGCGACGAGCGTCCCGTCGTAGGGGAAGCGGACATCCTCGGCGGCGGGTGCCGCCACCCAGTGGTCGCCGATGGGCAACCCCGTCGGGAACTGATGGAACTCCAACACCTGGGCGCTTTCGCCACCGGCGGTTTCGACGTGGGTAGTCACGGTCAGTACTCCCGGTTGAGGTCGGCCGCCGACACTCCGGACAGTGCCTTGCCCAGAGTCGGTACGGCGGCGATCAGCCTGCGTGTGTAGGAATGTTGCGGCTCCTCGTACACCTGCTCCGTGGGCCCGGTCTCCACGATCTGTCCGCCGTTCATGACCGCGACCCGGTCGCACACATGGCGGACCACGGACAGGTCGTGGGAGACGAAGACCAGCGTGAGGGACAGCTCCTCGACGAGGTCGGCGATGAGGTTGAGCACTTGGGCCCGCACGGACACATCCAGGGCGCTCACCGGCTCGTCGGCCACGATGATCTTCGGGCGGGGGGCGAGGGCGCGCGCGATGGAGATGCGCTGCCGCTGGCCGCCGGAGAACTGGTGCGGATACCGGTCCGCCGCGTCGGCCCGCAGGCCGACGGCCTCGAGCAACTCGGCCACCCGCTCCCGGCGGTTCGGGTGCCCCTGTGCGACCAGCGGCTCGGCCACGATGTCACCGACACGCATCCGCGGGTCCAGCGAACTCATCGGGTCCTGGAACACGAGTTGCAGCCGTTCGCGGACGAACCCGAGCTGTCTTTCCCTGAGCCCGGTGATGTCCCGGCCGTCGATCGCGACGCTGCCGCTGGTGGGGCGGTCGAGCCCGGCCAGAATCCGCAGCAGGGTCGACTTGCCGCACCCCGACTCCCCCACGATGCCGAACCGTTGCCCCTGGGGGACGGTGAAGCTGACGCCGCGCAGGGCGTGCACCGGCGGGCTGGGGTGGCGCAGCGAGGTACGAGGACGGTGGTAGACGCGTGTGATGTCGCGGACGCTGATGGCGGTCGGCTGCTCAGCCACGGCCGGCCTCCTGGTTCATCGGTGTGCCCTTCACGTGTGCGCCACTTTCGTCCGCCGGACTCGTGGACACGGCCGCCGGGCTCTTGGACACCGGGCTCTCGGATGCCGGGTGGAAGCAGGCGTAGCCGGAGTCCGGCCCGGTCGGGACCCATTCCGGCCTGGTGGCGCACGCCTCGGTCGCGTGGGCGCATCTGTTTCTGAAGACACATCCGGCGGGGAACTGGCCCGCCGGCGGCACCGATCCGGGGATCGTGGCCAGCCGGCCGCGGTCGTCGACCACGGTCAGGTCCGATGCGCCGATCAGGCCCCGGGTGTAGCGGTGCCGAGGGCGGGTGAACACCTCCTGGACCGGTCCGGACTCGACCAGCCGCCCGCCGTACATGACCATGACCCGCTCGCAGGCGGTGGCCACCACGGCCAGGTCGTGGGTGATGAACAGCATGGCCGACCTGCGGTCCTGGACACCTCGCACGATCAGGTCGAGCACTCGCGCCTGCACCGTGACGTCGAGCGCGGTGGTGGGTTCGTCGCAGACCAGGAGCGCGGGGTCGTTCGCGAGGGCGATCGCCAGCACCACCCGCTGCCGCTGGCCTCCGGAGAACTGGTGCGGGTAGGCCTGCGCGGCGGCCGCGGGGTCGGGGAGCCCCACCTGCGCGAGCAGTTCCACGGCGGCGGCTCGCGCGGAGGCCCGGTCGGGCCTGGTCCGGTGGATCAGCAGCACCTCGGCGATCTGCCGCCCGATCCTCATCGTGGGGTTCAGAGCGGTCATGGGCTCCTGGAAGACCATGGCGATCTCCTTGCCCCGCACCCGGGACATCCGCGCCTCGTCGGCACCGACCAGGTCGTGGTCGACTCCGGCGAGCCGCACCGAACCCGTGGCCCGGAGCCCTTCGGGGAGCAGGCCCATGACGCTCAGCGCGGTCAGCGACTTGCCCGACCCCGACTCGCCGATCAGGCCGACCCGCTCGCCGGCCCGGATGGTGAAGTCGACATCTTCGACGAGCTTGCGGCCGCCCACCGTTACGTCGAGGTTCCGCACGGCCAGGACGTCATCCGGGGAACCCGGCCCGGGGACCGGTGCCGTATCAGGTGCCGCGGTCATCGGCGGTCCTCCAGCTTGGGGTCGAAACGGTCGCGCAGGCCGTCACCGAGCAGGTTGAATCCGAGCACCGCCACCGCGATCGCGATGCCCGGGAACACGGCGAGCCGGGGGGCGGACGACAGCATCTCCTGGCTCTCCTGCAGCATCCGGCCCCAGGACGGGGTGGGGGGCGGGGTTCCGAAGCCCAGGAAGGACAGCGCGGCTTCGGCGAGTACGGCGATGGCGAAGCCGACCGACGCCTGCACGATGACAAGACTGCTGACGTTGGGCAGAACATGCCGCACGGCGATCGCGAACGGGCCGCGGCCCGCCGCACGCGCGGCGGTGACGTACTCGGTCTTCATGACCTGCAGCGTGCCGCCGCGGATCAGCCGGGCGAAATTGGGGATGGACGCGATGCCGATGGCGACCATCGCGACCAACGTGCTGGCGCCGTACACGGCGGCGAACATGATGGCCAGCAGGAGCGCCGGGAAGGCGAGCAGCAGGTCGTTGGCGCGCATCAGCAGCTCGCCGAGCCAGCGGGGCGCCATTCCGGCGGCGATGCCGAGGGGCACTCCGGCCAGGGCGGCGACCCCCACCGCCACGAAGCCGACGAACAGCGTGGTGCGCGAGCCCACCAGGATCTGGCTGAACACATCACGGCCGAATTTGTCCGTGCCGAACCAGTACTCCAGCGACGGCTTCTCCAGCCGGGCCGAGGCGTTCACCAGGGTCGGGTCGTGCGGCGTCCATACGAAGGACAGCAGCGCCATGCCGAACACGACCGCGACGATGAGACCGCCCACCAGCAGGCTGCCCGTCACCGGGCGGCGCCGACGGCGGACGTCGGGCACAGCGGACGCGGCGGCCTTGATGTCCGGAGCGGACTTGGTGTCCGGAGCGCTCATGACGCACCCGCCCCCCTGAGCCGCGGGTCGATCACCAGATAGACGATGTCCACCAGGAAGTTCACCAGCAGCACCGCCATTGCGATGATCATGACCACGTCCTGCACCATGATGAGGTCCCGGTTGGAGACGCTGTCCAGCAGCAGGCTCCCGAGCCCGGGGATGACGAAGACCCGCTCAATGACGACGGCGCCCACCAGCAGCGTGGCGAGATGCAACGCCAGGACGGTGACCACGGGTACCGCCGCGTTCCGCAGGCCGTGCCGCAGCAGCGCCCGCGTCGGGCGGAGTCCTTTGGCACGGGCGGTGCGCAGATAGTCCTCCCGGAGGACATCGAGCACGGCGCTGCGGACATAGCGGGTGAGCATGGCCCCCTGCACCAGTCCGAGGGACAGCGCGGGCAGCACCAGCTGCTTGAGGAACATGACCGGATCCTGCGCCGGGGGTGTCCAGCCGTTCGCCGGCAGCCACCCGAGTCCCACCGCGAACACGGTGACCAGGAGGATGCCCGCGAGGAAGGCCGGGACGGCCACGCCGACCTGGGACAGGGCCGAGAGAATGAGCCCGGACGGCTTGCGGTGCCGCACCGCCATGAGCGTGCCCATGGGAATGGCCAGGATGCAGGCGAGCGCCATCCCGGCGCCGACGAGCCACATGGTGACCTGGAGGCGGTCGGCGATCTGCGGGCCGATCGCCGTCTGTGAGATATAGGAGTTGCCCGGGTCGAAGGTCACCAGTCCCTTGACCCAGCTGAAGTACTGGACCACGAGCGGCCGGTCGAGCCCGAACTGCTCGCGCAGTTGCGCCACCGCCGAGTCCGACGCGCTGACACCGAGGGCGACGCGGGCCGGGTCCCCTGGCAGCACCGCCATGAACGCGAACACCAATACGGAGCTCACGACGAGGCTGGCCAGGAGGATCCCGATCCGCTGCACCAGACGGACGATCATCGGTCGAGTCCGCCCTTCACGACCGGGCCTTTCACGACCGGCCCAGGCCGGTGAGATCCAGCGACTCGGAGACGTTGTCCACGGGCAGGCCGGTGATGTCCTTGTCCGCCACCATCAGGTTCGGCAGCAGGAACAGCCAGTCGGCCGCGGCGTCCTTGGACAGCAGCCGGGCGGCCTCCCGCATGGCGGTGATCTGCTCCTTCTGGGTGCCCCGGTCCGCCTTCTTCAGCAACGCGCGGAATTCGGGGTTGTCGTAGTGGGTGTAGTAGCTCTTGTCCCCGAACACCGTCTGCATATCGCGGGGTTCCAGGTGGCTGATGATGGACATGTCGTAGTCGCCGTTCTTGAACACGGTGCTCAGCCAGGCGGCGGGGAACTCCAGCTGATCGAGGGTGACCTTGAACCCGGCCTGTTCGAGCTGGCTCTTGACCACGGTGCCGCACGCCGTGGCGTAGGGCAGCGTCGGAATCCGCAGCCGCAGCGTACTGCCGGCTACACCGGACTCCTTGAGGAGCTTCTTCGCCTTGTCGCGGTCGTACGGATACTGGTTCGAGAGGTCCTGGTACCACGGGTCGGTCGGCGGGACCATGCTGCCGATGAGCTTGCCGCGCCCTGCCCAGCAGGTGTCCAGCAGGGCCTTGTGGTCGATGGCGTAGCGGACGGCCTGGCGGGCCTTCAGATTCTTCAGCGGGCCCGAGCCGTTGTTGAGGGAGAGGAGCACCTCG
Source organism: Streptomyces sp. NPDC059679 (assembly GCF_042734105.1). NCBI lineage: Bacteria > Bacillati > Actinomycetota > Actinomycetes > Kitasatosporales > Streptomycetaceae > Streptomyces > Streptomyces sp. NPDC059679. The sequence continues at coordinate 49,752 of NZ_JBHWES010000017.1, forward strand.
CCGTTGGTCGTGCCCTCGATGACCTTGTACGTCGAGTTGTTCGCGAACCGGTCCAGGGAATCCGGGGTCTGCATCGTGCCGATCACGTTGATGGTGCCCGTGAGCAGCGCGTTGTTCATGGCCGTCGGGTCCTTGAAGTACTTGAGGGTGACCGACGCGAAATGCGGTTCACTCCCCCAGTAGCCATCACGGCGGGCCAGTGTGATCGAGTCGCCGCGGGTCCACTTCTTGACCTCGTACGGGCCGGTGCCCACCGGCGCGGTGGCCAGCTTGCTCACACCGGTCCGGCTGAACATCACGCCGACGCGGGTGGTCATCCGGTACAGCCAGTCGTTGCTCGGCTCCTTCAGGGTGACCTTGAGTTCGGTCGGTGACACCGCCTGCACCGTGTCGACGACGTCCATCTGGGCCTTCTGCGCGATCGTCCAGTCGGACTTGACGCGTTCGATGGAGAACTTCGCGTCCTCGGCGGTGAACGGTGCGCCACTGCTGAACTTGGCGTCCTTCACCAGCTGGAACGTGTACGTCTTACGGTCCTTGGACAGGCTCCACGACTTGGCCAGTTGGGGCTGGATCTTCCCCGACTGGTCCACCTTCACCAGGTTCTCGTAGACGTTGTAGAGCAGCGCCTGGGGAATGGCGGCGCCCGCGGTCTTGGTGATGTCGAGGTTGGCCGGCTCGGCGTTGAGGCCGATCTTCAGGGCGTCGTCGGTCTTCCCGGACTTGCCGCCGCCACCTCCGTCCGTCGTGGACCCGGCCGAGCAGGCAGCCAGCAGTAGGGATGCGAGCGTGGCCGCGATCACCCCGGTGTGCCGCGTCAGCTGCTTGTTGTCTCTCATAGGTGCTACCCCTGGCTTTCCATGGTGTGCAGGACAGCGGATGACACATCCGCTGTGGTGGCGTTTCCGCCGAGGTCGGCCGTGTGGTGCCGGGCATCTCGCAAGGTGCCCGCCACCGCGTCACGGATGCGGCCGGCCGCGCCGGTGTGTCCGAGATCGTCGAGCAGCAGCGCCCCGGAGAGCATGCATGCCACCGGATTCGCCACGCCCTTCCCGGCGATGTCGGGTGCGGAGCCGTGGACGGGTTCGTAGACACCCGGCACCTCGGCGCCCGGAAGGACGTTGGCGCTGGGCGCCATGCCCATACCGCCGGCGAGCACCGCGGCCAGGTCGGACAGGATGTCGCCGAACAGGTTGCTGGTGAGCAGGACGTCGAGGGAGCGCGGAGCCTGGATCATACGGGCGGCCATGGCGTCGACCAACACGGTTTCCAGCCGGACCGCCGGGTACTGCTCGCCGACCTCGCGCACCACCCGGTCCCACAGCGGATAGCCGTAGCGCATCGCGTTGGACTTGGTCACCAGGCACAGCCGCCCCGACCGCCGGCCGGCCAGGGCGAAGGCATGGTGCGCCGCCCGCTCGATGACGCGACGGGAGTGCACCGCGATCTCGATGCCGAGATCGTGTCCGCTGCCGGCGTGCGCCACCCCGCCGGCGCCGACGTACTCGCCCTCGGTGTTCTCTCGGACGATGACCAGGTCCACGCCATCGGTGTCGCGCACCTTGGTGGGGACGCCGGGGAACGCGCGCACCGGGCGGATGTTCACGGCGAGGTCGAGCTGCTGCCGCAGGCCGATGATCAGGCCCCAGACCAGTTCGTGATCGGGCACATCGGGGCGTCCGACGGCGCCGAACAACACGGCGTCCGTCTGCTTGACGAGGTCGGCCGCATCGGCCGGCATCGCCGCGCCCTGCCGGAGGAACCGCTCGCCTCCCCAGTCGAACGAGGTCACGTCGAGCCGGTGGCCGTCGGCCTCCAGCGCGGCCCGGAGCACCGGCACCGTTGCCGCGACGACCTCGGGGCCGATTCCGTCACCCGGTATGACGGCGAGCCGCACGACCTTGGTCTCCCTCGTCATCAACGCCACCTTCCCCTCTCACTGGCCTGACCAGTAAGCTCACTTGCCAGGTACCGTGACGACTGAGGCTGTACTTGTCAAGGGTTCGTATGCGACGGGTATCGCGAGGGGGCACCGCCCAGCGACAGCTGGGGGATAGGGAGAGTGCAAGTGCTCACCGAACAGGGCCTGGCCACCATGCCGGCCGTCGAGATGGTGGCCGGATTCGCCGACCGCACGCTGTCGCCCGTGCAGGTCCACGACGCCGTCCAGGCGGTGATCGAGGCGCGCGAGAGTGTGCTCAACGCGTTCTGGGTGCGGGATCCGGACGAGTCCCGCAAAGCGGCCCTGGCCAGCGAGGCGCGCTGGGCGGCGGGTGAACCGCTCGGACCCATCGACGGCGTGCCCGTGACGCTGAAGGAGAACGTCGCCCGCAGGGGCGTCCCCATGCCCTCGGGCAACGCGGGGACCGAGCCGGTCGTCCCCGAGACGGACGCGCCCATCACCGCGCGGGTCGTCGAATCCGGTGGGGTGGTCCTCGGGTCCACCGTGATGCCGGACTGGGGCATGCTCTCCTCGGGAGTCTCCAGCCGGCACGGCATCACCCGCAGCCCCTGGAACCCCGCCTGGACCACGGGCGGTTCCAGCTCCGGCGCGGGGGCCGCGGCCGCCGGGGGCTACGGTCCGCTCCACGTCGGCACCGACATCGGGGGGTCGATCCGGCTGCCGGGCACCTGGCTCGGGCTCGCCACGCTCAAGCCCAGCTATGGTCGGATCCCGCTGGACGCCCCGTACCTGGGGCGCGCCGCCGGCCCCATGGCGCGCACCGTGGCGGACGCGGCCCTGTTCATGAGTGTCCTGAGCCGGCCGGATCCCCGGGACTGGTCGAGCCTGCCGCCGCAGGACATCGACTGGTCGGCGCCGGCCGGCGAGGTGCGCGGACTGCGGGTGGGGGTGCATCTGGACGCCGGCTGCGGGGCGCCCTGCGACGCCGAGATCCGTGACGCGGTGAACCGCGCCGCCGCGCTCTTCGAGGCGGCGGGAGCCGTCGTGGAGCCGGTGGAACCGTTCATGAGCCAGGACCTCCTGGACGATCTGGATCTGTTCTGGCGGGTGCGGTCCTGGAACGACTTCCGCGCACTGCCGGCGGACGCCAAGCTGCGCGTCCACCCCAGCATCATCCGCTGGGTCCAGGGAGGCGCGGATGTGCCGGGCACCCGGGTGCTCCAGTGCTACCAGCAGATCATGCGAATCCAAGAGCGGACCGTGGCGGCGACGCTCCCGTACGATCTGGTGCTTTCGCCGGTGGCTCCGGTGGCGGCCTTCCCCGCCGAGCAGCCGATGCCATACCTGGAAGACGCGAAGACCATGGCCCACATCGGCTTCACCGCGCCGTACAACATGTCGGGCCAGCCCGCGGCGACCGTCAACTGCGGTGTGACGGCGGACGGTCGGCCCATCGGGGTGCAGCTCGCGGGCCGCCGATTCGACGATCTCGGTGTCCTTCGGGCGGCGGCGTGGTACGAACGGAACCGGCCTGCCGAGGCGGTCCCACACTGGCCGGACAGCGCCCCCGGGGCGACCACGGGGGAGACCACCGGGGGAACCACTGGGGAGAAGACGACAACGCTCGAAGGGGAGACGCCGTGAGTGACGGGGCACAGTTCCAGCAGGTCGCGCCGGTACGGCTCTACCAGCGCATCGTCGAGCAGATCGAGCAGGCAATCACTCGCGGCGACCTCAAGCCCGGTCAGCGCCTGCCGAGCGAACGAGAACTGGTGACGCAGTTCGGGGCGAGCCGGCCCACCGTACGCGAGGCCCTGCGCGTACTGGAGAGCAACGGCCTGATCCGCTCGCGCCCGGGCGACCCGAACGGCCCGGAGATCCTGCCGTTCTCCTCGGCGGGCCTGACCAAGGAGATGACCCGGCTCGTTCAGTTCGACAATGTGTCGATGGCCGAGTTGATCTCGTTCCGCATGATCCTCGACGGCTCGGCGAGCATGCTGGCGGCCCGGCTGCGGTCCGAGGAGGAGCTGTCCGCCATGGAGCGGACGATCGCCGTCATGTCGGACGCGATCGAGAAGGGGTACGACGAGTTCAGCAAGGCGGACGTCGCGTTCCACGAGGCGGTGGCCGTGGCCAGCCGCAACTCCCTCATCGAGGTCTGCAACCAGGTGGTCAGGGGCGCCGTCCTCTCGCTGATCTCGGACAAGGTCGCCCATGCGGACAACCGCAAGGCGCTCATGCGCGAATCGCTCCAGCACCACCAAGAGGTGCTGGAGGCGATCCGGGCACGGGACGGCGCGGCGGCGGCGCGCATCTCGCGACGCAAACTCCTCGACTACTACGCCGGCTACGTCCCCGAGAGCGAGCAGGGGCCGCTGCTCGCCCTCGTGGACGACGAGGACGCCTGAACCTCCACCGTGACCGTGGTCAGACGTTGCGCCGGTACTGGCCGCCGACCTCGAAGAACGCCTCGGTGATCTGCTGGAGCGAGCAGACCCGGGCGGCGTCCATGAGGACGGCGAAGACGTTGCGGCCGCTCACCGCCGCGTCCTTGAGGGCCACCAGGGCGGCATGGGCCTGGTCGCGGTGGCGGGTCTGGAAGTCGCCCACGCGCTCCAGCTGGGACTCCTTCTCCTTCTCGGTGGCGCGCGCCAGCTCGATGGTGCCGGACTCGGCCGTGTCCGCATGCGGGTTGCGGAACGTGTTGACTCCGATGATCGGCAGGGTGCCGTCGTGTTTGCGCTGCTCGTACAGCATCGACTCGTCCTGGATCCGGCCGCGCTGATAGCCGGTCTCCATGGCGCCGAGCACACCGCCGCGCTCGCTGATCCGCTCGAACTCGGCGAGCACGGCGGCCTCGACCAGGTCGGTGAGTTCATCGATGATGAACGAGCCCTGCAGCGGGTTCTCGTTCATCGCCAGGCCCCATTCCCGGTTGATGATCAGCTGGATGGCCAGGGCCCGGCGGACCGAGTCCTCGGTGGGGGTGGTCACCGCCTCGTCATAGGCGTTGGTGTGCAGGCTGTTGCAGTTGTCGTAGATGGCGATGAGCGCCTGCAGGGTGGTGCGGATGTCGTTGAAGTCCATCTCCTGGGCGTGCAGGGAGCGGCCTGAGGTCTGGACGTGGTACTTCAGCTTCTGGCTGCGCTCATTCGCCCCGTACTTCTCCTTCATCGCCACCGCCCAGATGCGGCGGGCGACCCGGCCGAGCACGGAGTATTCGGGGTCCATGCCATTGGAGAAGAAGAAGGACAGGTTCGGGGCGAAGTCGTCGATGTCCATACCGCGCGCCAGGTATGCCTCGACATAGGTGAAGCCGTTGGCCAGGGTGAAGGCCAGCTGGCTGATGGGGTTCGCCCCGGCTTCGGCGATGTGGTAGCCGGAGATGGACACCGAGTAGAAGTTGCGGACCTTGTGCGCGATGAACCACTCCTGGATGTCGGCCATCATCCGCAGGGAGAACTCGGTGGAGAACAGGCAGGTGTTCTGGCCCTGGTCCTCCTTGAGGATGTCGGCCTGCACCGTGCCGCGCACGCTCGCCAGCGCGTGTGCACGCAAGCGAGCGGCTTCCTCGGGTGAAGGGTCGCGCCCCTCTGCGGTGCGGAATCTTTCCGTCTGCTGGTCGATGGCGGTGTTCAGGAAGAACGCCAGGATGGTCGGCGCGGGTCCGTTGATCGTCATGGAGACCGAGGTCGTCGGCGCCACCAGGTCGAAGCCGTCGTAGAGGGCCTTCATGTCCTCCAGCGTGGCCACCGACACCCCGGAGGTGCCGACCTTGCCGTAGATGTCGGGGCGTTCGCCGGGGTCACGGCCGTAGAGGGTGACCGAGTCGAAGGCGGTGGACAGCCGGGTGGCCGGCTGGCCCTCGGAGAGCAGCTTGAAGCGCCGGTTGGTACGGAACGGATCGCCCTCGCCGGCGAACATCCGCGCCGGGTCCTCCCCGTCGCGCTTGAACGGGAACACCCCGGCGGTGAAGGGGAAGTAGCCAGGCAGGTTCTCCCGGCGCCAGAACCGCACCAGCTCCCCGTGGTCGGTGAACCGGGGCAGGGCGACGCGGGGAACCTTGTTGCCGGACAGGGACTCGCGGGTCAGCTTGGTGCGGATCTCCCGGTCGCGGACCTTCACGACCTGCTCGTCACCGGAGTAGGCGGCCACGACGGCCGGCCAGTTGCCGATCTGCTCCGTGACGTCGTGCGGAAGTTGCTTACGGGCGTCCGCCAGCAGCGACTGCACGCTCCCCGCGTCGGAGCCGGCCAGGGCGAGCTCGTCCCTGACCGCGTCCAGGCGCTGCACCCTGCGAGCCGCCACGGCCAGCCGCTCGGTCTCCTCGTGATACCGGCGGACCGTCTCGGTGATCTCGGCGAGATAGCGCACCCGGTCCGTGGGCACCACCTGCCGGATGCCCGAGGAGTGGCGTACGTCGACCGGCGGCAGCGTGCCTTCGGACAGCGGCAGGCCCCGCTCGGCCAGGGCGGTCCTCAGGTACTGGTAGAGCGCAGTGACACCGTCGTCGTTGAATGTGGCCGCCGAGGTGCCGTACACCGGCATCTCCTCGGGCCGCATACCGAACGCCTCGCGGTTACGGACCAGTTGGCGGCCCACATCACGCAGTGCGTCCTTGGCGCCGCGGCGTTCGAACTTGTTGATGGCCACCACATCGGCGAAGTCGAGCATGTCGATCTTCTCCAGCTGCGAGGCGGCGCCGAACTCCGGCGTCATCACATACAGCGAGGTGTCGACGAACGGCACGATCGCCGCGTCCCCCTGGCCGATGCCCGGGGTCTCCACGACCACCAGATCGAACCCGGCTGCCTTGACCACGTCGATGACGTCGGACAGATGCTCGGGCAGCTCGCGGCTGCCGCGCGTGGCCAGGCTCCGGAAGAAGACCCGGTGCCCGTCCAGGGAGTTCATCCGGATCCGGTCACCGAGCAGCGCACCGCCGCCACGGCGGCGGGTCGGGTCGACCGCGATCACCGCGATGCCCAACTTGTCGTGCTGGTCGACTCGGAACCGTCGCACCAGTTCGTCGGTCAGTGACGACTTTCCCGAGCCGCCGGTGCCGGTGATGCCGAGCACCGGGGTGACCCGCGCCGCCGCGGCGGCCCGCAGCTGTTCCAGCAGCTCCGGGGGCAGCTTGCCGAGCTCGGCGCCGGTGATGGCGCGGGCGATCGCGAACCGGTCGCCGGCGAGTACGGCGGCGGCGTCGGCCGGCTTGCCGTCCCAGAGGTCGAAATCGCAGTCCCGCACCACCGAGTTGACCATCCCGGCGAGGCCCAGCCGCTGGCCGTCCTCGGGAGAGAAGATCGTCACCCCGCATGCGCGCAGTCGGGCGATCTCCTCGGGCACGATGACACCGCCTCCGCCGCCCACCACGCGAACGTGGTCCGCTCCCCGCTCGCGCAGCGATGTGGCCAGGTACTCGAAGTACTCGACGTGTCCGCCCTGGTAGGAGGAGACCGCGACGCCGTGTGCGTCCTCCTCCAGCGCCGCGTCCACGACCTCGCGCACGGAGCGGTTGTGCCCGAGATGGATCACCTCGGCGCCCTGGGACTGGAAGATCCGCCGCATGATGTTGATCGACGCATCGTGCCCGTCGAACAGCGCCGAAGCCGTAACCAGGCGGACAGGGTGCACGGGACGGTGCAGATCGCTCATGAGGGCCTTCCCAGACAGCTGAGGGGACGCTGACCAACAAGATACTAGGACGTCCTAGTAAATTACTGAAGGTGAGATCGGTGTGAAGAGAAGCACAGCGGGCGAACGCTCCCGGCTCACAGCGCGGCGACAAGCCGCCTCAGCATCTCGTACGCCGGCAGCAGCGACGGGCCGTACCAGGTGATCAGCCGGCCGCTGACCAGGCGGGTCGGTGTGCGGTGGAAGGCCTCGGGGCCGTCGCTCTCGGTGAACACATACGGCTCGTCGGGCAGCAGGACGACACCCACGCCCGGTCGGTCGACCTCATCCAGCGCCATATGCGGATAGCGGTCCGCATGCTGGGCAAACGCATTGGCGATACCGGCCCGGCGCAGCAGGTCGCCGGTGAAGGTGGCCCTCCCGACCACCATCCAGGGGTCCCGCCAGATCGGGACCGCCGCGGTGACCGCGACCTCGGGAAGGGGGCCCGACCAGAGCTCCCGCGCCGCGTCGAGCCAGTCGGGGACCGGGACTTGAAGCGCCTCGGCGAACAGCCGCCCGAGCGAGTCCAGGGCCTGTGGGACGGTCTCGATGACGGTCACCCACACCGGCACTCCGGCGGCGCGCAGCCGGGTGACGTCGAGTTCGCGGTTCTCCTCCTTGTTCGCGATCACCAGATCCGGCCGCAGCCGGGCGATCGCCCCCCGGTCGGGGTTCTTGGTGCCCCGCACCCGTACCACGTCCAGATCACCGGGATGGGTGCACCACTGGGTCGCCCCGACCAGCACCTCGCGATGGCCGGCGGCGACCGCCTCCGTGAGCGACGGCACCAGCGACACCACCCGGCGCGGCGGACGGGCCAGGTGCACAGCGGTGCCCATGTCGTCGTACAGCGGTGACATGGCCGCTCCCCTCGCTTTCTCTCGTCCTCCCTGGCCTTCCAACTTAATGGGCACCCGTGGAGTTCCGTCTCCGGAGGAAAACCGAGGCAAAATCAGCACGATTTACAGGCTTTTCCAAAAAAACGCATCCCCCGGTTTTCTGCTACCGAATGTCCCCAAAAAGGAAACGGAGTTGAACCCCAATGGATTGACTGTTGTAACCTCTGCTTTCTCATCCGGTCATCTTGTCGCCGAGAGGAATACACGTGGGTTTATCCCCCGGAATCAGGCCCTCTTCCGTCCGCGCCGCGGGGAGGGCACGTGCCGTCCTCTACGTCGTCCACAACCGGGTCTCTCTGCGAACACTGCGCCGGGTGCACCGACTGCTGGCGGACGACGAACGCCTGTCCTTCGCCGCGACGCTGGCCCCGGACCACTTCGGGCAGGGCTGCGAGGCGGAGGTGGGCCGCTGGGGCCTGCCCCTGGTGCCGTTCGATGCCGCGACCGCCGAGCCCTGGGACCTGGCGGTTTTCGGCAACCACGGCGGAGCCCACCTGTTCACCCGGGCCGGGGCCCGGGTGTTCGTCCCGCACGGGGTGGGCGCGGGCAAACAGGCGCTGGGCCAGGACTTCACCTACGGCCCGGACTTCGTCCTGCGCTCGGGAGAGCCGATCTACACCGCCATGTTCGAAGCGAGCGAAGAGGGGCGGGAGCGGGCCGAGGACATCACCCCCCGGCTCGCCGGACGCATACGGGTCGTCGGTGATCTGGAGACCGACGAATTCCTCGCCGTCCTCGCGCGCCGCGCCACCGCCCGGGCCCTGCTGGGCGTCGGCCCCGAGGACCTTCTCGTGCTGCTCTCGGCCACCTGGGGCGATGCCGGAATGCTCGCGTGGCACGGCCCCACCCTGCTGAAGAGCGCCCGTCGGCTGCCCGGACACGTCCGAGTCGTCCTCAAACCACACCCCCACAACTGGGACTCGCGCGGACGCCCCCGTCCCCACCTCGCCCGCGCTCTCGCCGCCGCCCCGGAGACGGTCTGCCTCGTCCCGCCGTGGCAGTCCTGGATGGGCGCGTACGCCGCCGCCGACCTCGCGGTGTACGACTTCGGCTCGCTCGCCCTGCGCTTCGCCCTGCGGCCCAGGCCGATGGTCGCCGTCCCCGCCGAACCGGGTGCCGTCACCCCCGGTTCCCCCGTGGACGCGCTGCGCGCCATGACGCCCGAACTGGCCGCGCCCTCGCTGCCGCAGGCCCTCGAACTCGCCCTTGAGACGGGGGCGCCGCCGGGGCTCGCCGACCTCGCGCCCCGGTTCGTCAGCCACCCCGGTCAGGCCGCGCCCCGCACCCGCGGCGCGCTGTACGAGCTGCTCGACCTGGCCGTACCGGGCCCGTGGGAGGAGGAGAAGACCAAGGAAAGGCAACTGGAGGCGAGCGGATGAGGGCCGTCGTCGTCGGCATCGCCAACCTGCAGACCCGGCTGCCCGTGGCGGACTTCCCCCACCCTTACAGCCCCGCGCGTCATCTGCCCGGCGGGATCGAGGACACCGTCGGCGGGGTGGGCTTCAACGTCGCCGCGGGCCTCACGCGGTTGGGCGCCACCGTCGAGCTGATCGCACCGTTGGCCAACGACGCCCCCGGGCAGGCGGTGCTGGCCGCCGCTCACCGCCTGGGCATCGGCACCAGCCTGTGCACCCGGTCCCTGGAGCGCACCCCCCGGTCCGTCGTCCTCGTGGACGCCGCGGGCCGTCGCCAGGTCAACACCGACCTCGGCGGGGCCCTGGCCGTCTCCTTCGACCCTGCCGCGTTCCGCGCCACTGCCGCCGGTGCGGACGTATGCGTCCTGGGCAACCTCGACTTCTCCCGCCCGCTGCTGTCCACCGCCCAAGGGCTCGGCGTGCCGGTGGTGGTGGACCTGCAGGACGTACGCGGCCCCGACCACCCCTACGATCAGGACTTCCTCGCCGCCGACACCCTCGTCATGAGCCACGAGCGCCTGTCGGACCAGCACTTGCCCGGCTTCCTTCGTGCGCTGCGCTCCCGCTCCCGCGCCTCGCTGCTCGTCCTCACCCTCGGCAGCGACGGCAGCCTGGCCCTCACGCCCGACGACGCCGACTGCCGGCACACCCCGGCCGTGGACATCGGGCCGGTTCCCGACACCACCGGGGCGGGCGACGCCTTCACCGCCGCCCTCGCCCACGCACTCCACGGCCTGCGCCTGCCCGCCCGGAAAGCCGTCCGCGCCGCCACCGCCCACGCGGCCCGCCACCTCTCCCCCGGCGAGCGGCGGCGATGACGGGGCTGCGCGTACTGGTGGCGGCCCAGGCGGTGTCGCTGGCCGGTTCGGGGATCAACGCGGCAGCCGTGGCCTACCTGGTGACGGTCCGCTCCGGTGTCCCCGCCCTCGGCCTGGTGCAGGGGATCCCGCTGGTGGCCACCGTCGCGTGCGCGCCCTGGATCGGCGTCCTGGTGGACCGTCATGACGCCCGCCGTGGCCTGGTCGTCTCCTCGACGGTGCTGGCGGTCCTCACCGCCCTGATGCTCCACTACGGAGCCTGGTGGTACGCCCTGGTCCTGGCCCTCCGCACGCCGTGGGAGGTCGCCCTCTCCGGGTCCCTGACCCGCCTCCTGCCGGCCGCCGCCGCCCGCGCCGGTGTGCCCGTGGCCAAGGCCAGTGGGACGATGTCGCTCACCGGCCGGCTGGCCACCGCCGCCGGGGTCGCCGCCGGCCCCTTCCTCGCCGGGACGCTGGGGCCGGCCGTCTTCGTGGCCGACGCGGTCACCTTCGCCGTCACCGCCGTCGCCTTCCATGCCTTGCGCCTGCCGGCCCCGGCCACCGCCACGCGCACCGGAGCCGGCGTGGCCCGCCAGTTCCGCGAGGGCCTGCGCTATCTGCACGGGCGCCCGCCGGCCCTCTACACGGCCGCGCTGTACACCGTCGCGGGCATCGCCTGGGGGGCCAAGGACACCCTGTACGTCGCCTATGTCGACGAACGCCTGGGCCTGTCGGCGGAAGTGTGGGCCGGACCGTACGGGGCCGCGGCCCTCGTCGGGGAGACCGCCGCCGCGGCCCTCATCGCCTCAGGCCGCCTGGGCCGGCCCGAGCGGATCCCCGCCGTGGCCACAGGAGCGGTGCTGCTGCTGGGCGGCTGCCTGCTGACGGCCGCCGCGACCACCTCGCCGCCGGTGGCCTTCGCCGCCAAGGTGCTGGAGGGTGCGGCGACGAACATGGTCGGGGTGCTGGCCGTGACCTTCGTGTCACTGCTGGCGGCCGAGCAGCTGCGCGGCCGGATGAAGACCCTGCTGACCACGGCCAACCGCGTCTCGCTGGGCGGCGCGAAGGGGGCTCTGCCTCCCCTCGCCGGAGGGCTCGGCGTCCACAGCGCCTACGCCGCGGCGGGGGCGGTGGTCCTGGCCGGTGTCGCCCTGGCCGCCCTCCTCCTGCGCCGCCGCCCCGCTCCTCGACCCGTTGCGCAGCGATGAGGTACGTCTCAGAGGGCCACCGGAAACTCGGACTGAAGCCACCGCTGCTCGACACCGTCCGCCGCCGTGCGCAGCATGGCGATGGCCTGGTCAAGCAGCGGGTTCGGGTCCGCGGCGCGGCGGACCGCGGAGACTCTTCGCACATGGGAGGGGTCGGCGAGGCGGATCACATGGACATCCGAGGACTCGATCATGGCCAACTCCGGGATGATCGCGATGCCCAGGCCCTTGCGGACGAGCTCGAACGGCAGGTTGTAGTCGTTGGTGCGGAAGAGCACATCGGGGTGGAAACCGGAGGCCGCGCAGATCCGGAACAGGGAGCGGGCAGCATCCGTGTCCTCCAGGAAGCAGATCCAGCGCTCATCGGCCAGCTCGCTGATCTGCACGCGCTTGCGGTGCGCCAGCCGGTGGCCGGTGGGCAGCAGCAGATACAGCGGCTCTTCCAGGAGCGGCGTCAGGTCCAGGTCGCTCTGCCAGCTGCTGTGCGGCACCGTTCCGTATTCGAAGACGACGGCGAGGTCCAGCCGTCCGTCGAGGACGGCGGGCACCGTGACCGGTGGGTCGCCTTCCTGGTAGCGGATGTCCACGTCGGGGCGGTCCCGTAGGAAGGCGGCGAGCAGCGCGGGGACGAGTTTGAAACCGGCCGACCAGAAGCTGCCGAGGTGAAGCCGGCCGCGCTGAGCCGAGGCGAACGAGCGCATCTCGTCCTCCGCCGCCGCCAGATCCGCCAGCAACCGGGTGGCGCGGCGCGCCAGTTGGATGCCCGCCGGTGTGGGCCGCACGCTGCGCGGAGTGCGCTCGAAGAGCTTGACGCCCACCGCGCGCTCGATGGACGAGATCTGCTGGGAAACGGCCGATGGCGTGAATCCCAGTTTTCTGGCAGCCGTCCGGAGGGAGCCGGTGGCCACGACCTCGCGAAGGGCCATGAGCTGCGTCGGGGTCAGCATCGCCCGAACTTAACGCCTGGTGCGCCATGAGCACCATGGTCTGTTCCTCGAGCTTCTTCCGGCAGCTCCGCCCCGAACACGTCTGACGTGGCGGGGAGGGATCGACGGGGGCACCGAGCATCAGCTCAGCTGAACAACAGGGTCGCCAATGCTCATCCTGAACGATCTTGCGTCGGTGGTGGGCGTCCCGCACATTGTGGGGAGCCAAATCCAGCCAACCCGATGAGAGAGGGGCCCTCATGGCCGTTCGACGTGCGCTGATGTCTCTCGTCCTGGTAGGGCTCGCGGCCACGACGGCGTGCGGCCCGACGAGCGGTGAGTCGAAGTCCACCGCCCCGAAGCAGAAGGTGGACCAGCGGCTGCACGATCTGTTGCCCGCGAAGATCAGGAAGTCCGGCAAGCTGGCCGTCGCGCAGGGCAACAACTATCCGCCGCTGGTCTTCCTCGACAGCGACAACAAAACGGTCATCGGCATGGAGCCGGACCTGATGAAGGCCATCGGCGAGCTGCTGGGCGTCAAGGTCGAATTCTCCCAGACCAGCTTCGACAGCCTGATCGCCGGCGTCCACGCCCACCGCTACGACCTCGCCATTCAGGCCATGCTGGACAAGCCCGAGCGGCGTGAGCACATCACCTTCGTCGACTACTTCAAGACCAGCAGCTCGATTCTGGTGCAGGCGCAGGACGCCACGGAGATCGGCTCGCTCGGCGATCTGTGCGGCAAGTCCGTCGCCGTGGAGCAGGGCACCGCCCAGGTCGACGACGCCAAGGCCCAGTCCGACAAGTGCCAGAAGGCGGGCAAGCCGACGGTGAAGCCCCTGGTCTTCCCCGACACGGTCGGCTGTATCCAGGCCCTGTCCACCTCGCGGGCGGACGCCTTCGTCGGCGGGACCCCCACCGTCGTCTACCACGCAGGGAAGTCCGCCGGGAAGCTGAAGAAGGTGGGCGAGCCCTACCGGTACCTGCCTTACGGAATCCTGGTCGACAAGCAGGACACCTCGCTGGTCAAGGCCGTCCAGGGCGCTCTGAGCGAGCTGATGCGCAACGGCACCTACCGAAAGATCCTCCAGGCCTGGAAGCTGTCCTCCGGCGCCCTCGACCGCGCCACGGTCAACGGCGGTGCCTCATGAGCGGACGGTCGCCGCAGTACACCACCGAGGTGCTGAAACAGGACGGTGGAACCGCGGCGCGCCCGGCCGACCAGGGCGTGCCGATCCGGGCGGTTCCGCTGCGCCACCCCGGCCGATGGTGCGCATCCGCCGTGATGGTCTTTCTGGTGGTCTTCCTGGTCCAGGGGTGGGCGACCAATCCGCGCATGCAATGGAGCGTGGTGGGGGAATACCTCTTTGCTCCCGCGGTGCTCGAGGGACTGCGGACCACCGCCCTGCTGACGGTGCTCGCCATGGTCATCGGGATCGTGGGCGGCATCGTCCTGGCGATCCTGCGGATGTCGTCCAATCCGCTGCTGTCGGCGCTCAGCGGTTTCTACATCTGGGTCTTCCGCGGCACCCCGCTCCTCGTCCAGCTGTTGTTCTGGTACTTCCTGTCCGCCGTTGTTCCCACGGTGGGGCTCGGCATCCCGTGGGGCCCGACCTTCGTCGAGGCCGACACCAACCAGCTCATCACCCAGATGACGGCGGCCGTACTCGGACTCGGGCTGCATGAGGCCGCGTACATGGCCGAAATCGTACGCGCCGGTATCGCCTCGGTGGACGACGGGCAGACCGAGGCGGCGCATGCGCTCGGAATGACGCGGCGCCAGACGATGCGGCGGATCGTCCTGCCGCAGGCGATGCGGGTCATCATTCCGCCCACTGGCAACCAGGCGGTTTCGATGCTCAAGACCACCTCGTTGGTGTTCGCGATCGCCGTGCCCGAACTGCTCACCTCCGTCCAGGGCATCTACTCCCGCAACTTCGCGCAGATTCCGCTGCTCACGGTCGCCTGTATCTGGTACCTCGTCGCCACCACCGTGCTCACCGTGGCCCAGCGCTACCTCGAGCGCGCCTTCCGAAAGGACAGCTCGTCATGACCGCGGTGGTGAGGGCCGAGGGGGTACGCAAGAACTTCGGGCCCGTGGAGGTGTTGAAGGGCGTCGATCTTCAGGTGGCCCAGGGCGAGGTGCTCTGTCTGGTGGGGCCGTCCGGATCGGGCAAGTCGACCCTCCTGCGCTGTGTCAACCATCTGGAGCGGGTGGACGCGGGCCGTCTGTACGTACGCGACAGACTGATCGGGTACGAGGAGCGCGGAGGGAGGATCCACGAACTCTCCGACAAGGCGGTGGCCGAGCAGCGCCGTGGCATCGGGATGGTCTTCCAGCAGTTCAATCTCTTCCCTCACATGACCGCGCTGCAGAACGTCATGGAAGCGCCGGTACGGGTCGCCAAGGAACGCAAGGAGATCGCCAGGGCACGGGCGCTGAGGCTGCTGACCCGGGTCGGCCTGGCGGACAAGTGCGAGAGCTACCCCTCCCAGTTGTCCGGAGGCCAGCAGCAGCGGGTGGCCATCGCCCGGGCACTGGCCATGGAACCAGAGCTGATGCTCTTCGACGAGCCCACCTCCGCCCTCGATCCCGAGCTCGTGGGCGAGGTCCTCGATGTGATGCGGGCACTCGCCCGGGACGGTATGACCATGATCGTCGTCACCCATGAGATGGGTTTCGCGCGAGAGGTGTGCGACTCGCTGGCCTTCATGGACGGCGGGGTCGTGGTGGAGTCGGGTCCGCCCGACGCCGTCATCGGTTCACCGCGCCACGAACGCACCCAGGCGTTTCTCCGCAAGGTCCGCTGAACCGGTCCGCCGACCTGCCGCCGCTGACACCTGGTCAGCTCCGATCAACCCTTAAGGAACCCACGTGTCCCGTGTCATCGTCCTCGGTGCCGGTGTGATCGGCGCTTCCGTCGCCTATCACCTGGCACTGGCCGGCGCCGACGTCATCGTGATCGAAGCGGGCGGCCCCGCCGCGGGAACGTCCAGCGCGACCTTCGCCATGGACGTCACTCACCTGAAAACCCCCGTCAGCTACTACGAGTTCAACCGTCGCAGCGCCGCCCTCCACGCCGAACTGACCGCGGAACTGGGCGGCGCCTCATGGCGCCATGCCGCCCCCACGGTGCAGTGGGCCGACACGGCGGCCGAACAGCGGTCGCTCCGGGACCGGGCCACCCGGCTGCGCTCCTGGGGCCACCCGTGCCGGATCGCGGACCCCGCCGAACTGCGCGAACTGGCGCCCGCAGTGGACCCCGGTGCCTGCTCCGCTGAGGAAATCGTCGTCCACGACGGCACCGCCTGGTATGACGCTCCTCTGTTCGTGCGGTCGCTGCTCGACCGGGCCGCCCTGCTCGGAGCGGACATCCACTACGGTCTGCGGGCCACCGGTCTGTCGCTCGACGGTGACCGGGTGCGGGGTGTGCGGACCGAGTCGCGCTGCTGGGAGGCCGACTGGGTGGTGAACTGCGCGGGCCCGGACGCGGACCGGATCGCCGGCTTTGCGGGCGTGCGCCTTCCGATGGACCGCGTGCCGGGCCTGGTCGGTGAGACCACCCCGGTGCCCGAGGCTCGGCTGGAGGCGATTCTCACCACGCCCGAGGTGGATCTGCGGCCCGCACCGGGCGACCGTATCTGCTCGATCTCGTGGTCCATCGACGCCTTGCTGCCCCAAGAGCCCGCTCCGGGTGACCGGCTCACGCCCCAGGAGCGCCTGCACCGTCATGGCCAGCGCCTGCTTCCCGCGCTCCGCTCCACACGGCTGGCCGGGGCCCGGATCGGCGTCCGCCCCGTCCCCACCGATGGTCTCCCGCTGGTCGGCACCAGCCCGGCGGCCCCGGGGCTCTACAGCGTGGTGACCCACAGCGGCGTCAATCTGGCCCCGCTGCTCGGGCGGTTGGTGGCCGACGAGATCAGCCATGGACGGCCACGTGCGGAGCTCGCCCCGTACCGGGTGACACGCGATGTGGCGGCCACCGTGCAGGATGAGAGCCTGCACCGGATGAGCGGTGAGAGAGCCGCCCTCCACTGAGGTGGTGGGCGTGTTGTCGCCTCGGAGGCCGGTCGGCGACGCCGGCAGGACAATCCGGATTCGGCCCTACGACACCAAGCCTTGCGTGTCGCGCCATTCGCGGGGAGCCATCCCGTAGGTGGCCCGAAAAGCCCGGCTGAAATGCGCGGCGCTGCTGAAACCCCATCGGTGCGCCACTGCGGCGATCGTGGTGCCGTTCGCGCGGTGCGCCAGGTCGCGTCGGCACTCCTCCAGGCGACGCCGCTGGATCCACCGGCCGACCGTGACGTCTTCGCTCTCGAACAGCTTGTGCAGATAGCGCAGGGATATGCGGTGGGCTCGGGCGATGGCCTGCGGGGTGAGATCGGGGTCTGCGAGATGGCGGTCGATGAACGCCTGGATCCGCAGCAGCAGTGCCCGGTTCCCGCCGGGCGTGTCCACGTGCGATCGGCCGAGGACCTCTCCGGCCAGCACACCGAGCAGGTCCACCACGTTACGGGCCATCCGCTCACTGGTGCGTGGCGAGTAGGTTCCCGCGCCGTCCACGAGCCCGGCCAGGAAGGGGGAGAGCAGACCACCGAGGGGTGTGTCGGGGCCGAGCGGGGACGCCGTGACATGAGTCATGTCGGACTCGCTCAGGCCCAGAACGTCTCTCGGTATGACGAGGGACTTCGTCCGGAAGGACTGGGGAAGATTCAGCCGGACGGGGCGCGCCATGTCGTAGACGAAGATTTCTCCCGGTCCGAGGACCGCCTCACGGCCGTCCTGCTCCAGCCGGGCGACTCCCCGGTCCAGCAGTTTGACGACCACGTACTCGTCTTCACGGCCCTGCGTGACCAGTCGGCGGGTGCGCAGTGCGGACAGGCAGTCGCCGTCCACGGTGACGGCCTGGAGCCGGCCGAGCGGTGCCGTACGGATCGTGCCGGAATACACCTCGTCGGGGACGGTCATGTCCACGGCGCCGAACGTTTGGGACAGCGCTTCACGCCAGTACGACCGTCTGCGGGGGACGGGCAGCGATTCGGTGGTGTGGAAGCTGCCGAGGGCGCTTCGTTCCTGGACCAGCACGCCGGGCCTCGATGAATCCAACGACATGATCCTTGCCCTTCAACCGGTGAGCCTTCCGAATCACCATGTCAGCGGCCCTGGAGCGGCACATCGCGTGAATCCGCTAGATCACTTGCCGACCCCCCTGGTGGCGCCGGCGGCGACATGGCGCTGAGCGGCGACGAGCAGTACGGCGGCAGGGACGGACGCCAAGACTGACGTGGCCATGACTGCGTTCCACTGGTTCGTATGGGCCCCCATGTATTGGTAGATGCCCAGGGTGATCGGCTGAACGGTATCCGTGGTGGTCAGTGTGAGAGCGAAGAGGAAGTCACTCCAGGTGAAGAGGAAGGTGAGGACGGCGGCGGTGATCAATGCGTTTGTGCTCACCGGAAGCACCACGGAGGCGAAGACCCGCAGCCTGCCGGCACCGTCCACGCGCGCGGCCTCGATGATCTCCCTGGGAATGCTCCGCATGAACGCACTCATGATGATGATCGCGAAGGGGGCCCCGGCGGTGGAGTCGGCGAGGATCAGCCCGGGGTAGGAGTTCAGCAGTCCCAGGTCGTTGTAGGCGCCGTAGAGCGCGTTGGCCACGGCGATGCCCGGCACCATCTGTGTGATCAGGATGCCGAACATCACGAGGTTGGTTCCGCGGAGCGGGAAGTGGGCCAGCGCGTAGGCCGCTGGTGCGGCGAGCCCGAGGCTGAGCGCCACGCTGCCGAGGCTGACGACGAGGCTGGTGACGAGGTTGCCTCCCTGATCGCGCAGTGCGGTGAGGTATCCGCTGAAGTCCGGATGGGAGGGAAACCATCCTCCCTGGAGCGTGTTGCCCGCCGGCTGGAGGGAGGCGTTCACCATCCAGTAGACGGGAAACAGCATCACCGCGAGCAGGACGATCCCGACGATGGTGGACAGCCGGCCACGGCCCGGCGCGCGCTTCATGGAATCGCCTCTCGGACGTTACGGGCGCGACGGCCGGCGCGCAGGTAGACGAGGGCGAAGGCGAGCGAGATGACGATGAGCACATTGCTCATCGCGGCACCGCGCCCGAACTCGAACTGCTGAAAGGACAGTTCGTAGGACTGCGTGGCGATGGTCTCCGTGGCGTTGGCCGGTCCTCCGCCCGTCACCACGAGGATGATGTCCAGCACCTTGACCGTGTAGACCACGCCCAGCACCAGCACGACGCTCACCACGGGCCGCAGCAGTGGCCAGGTGATGTGGCGGAACGACGCCACCGGGCCGGCGCCGTCCAGCTTCGCCGCCTCGTACAGGTGCGCGGGGATGTCCTGGAGGCCGCCGTACAGGATCGCGGTGTTGAAGGGGATTCCGACCCAGATGTTGATGAGAATCACCGACACGAGCGCCTGTGAAGTGCCGGTGAGCCAGGGGATGCCGGACGAGAGATGGAGGCCGCGCAGCACCGCGTTGACGACTCCCGTATCGGGGTCGAGCATCCACTTCCATGTCGTTCCGGAGACGACCAGCGGCAACAGCCACGGCAGCAGCAGGAGCGATCGCAGAACGCCGCCGAGCGGGAAGCGGCGCTGGAAGAACAGCGCGAAGGCCAGGCCGAGCACGAACTGCCCGATGATCGAGCCGGCGGTG
Organism: Streptomyces sp. NPDC059679; assembly: GCF_042734105.1. Classification (NCBI taxonomy): domain Bacteria; kingdom Bacillati; phylum Actinomycetota; class Actinomycetes; order Kitasatosporales; family Streptomycetaceae; genus Streptomyces; species Streptomyces sp. NPDC059679. The sequence continues at coordinate 69,255 of NZ_JBHWES010000017.1, forward strand.
AACAGGACCGTGGTCAGCAGGGCCTTGGAGAAGAGGTCCGACGAAAGGATCGCCGAGTAGTTCCGCAGCCCCACGAACGGCGCGGAACCCGTGTAGAACGTCGTGGTCGTGTACTGCTGGAAGCTCATCACGACGTTTCTGAAGATCGGATAGCCGAAGAACAGCAGCAGGTACGCCGCGGCGGGCACGATGAACATCCACTGGGCCAGGCGCTCCCACAAGCGCGCCCGGGCCGCGGTCCGCTCCCGCGCGGCGACGGCGCCGTCGTCCTGACCGGTGCGGGACTTCGGCTCGGTCGGGGGCAGGTCAGTTATCGGTCGCGAACCGCTGCGCATGCCTGAGGGCTTCCTCCGGTGTCCGTTCGCCCGTCAGTGCGGACTGGATCGAGGTGTATATCCCGGTCGCCGCCTTGGGCCACCTGACGCCGAGCTCGCTGGTGCGGGCGCGCGCCGTTTCCACGCTGGTGACGAAGGGAGCCATCGACGGCACCTGCTCCGCGCGCCGGGCGGCCACCGCGGTGCGGGAGGGCACGGTGAAGTGCTGCTTGGCCAGGGTGAGCATGTTCGAGGAGTTGTTCAGGCAGGCGAGGACCTGGGCGGCCTTCTCCTGCCGGGCCTTGGAAGAGCTCTGCGGGACCGTCCACACCTCACCGCCGAGCGGGGTGACCGGGGTCTGCCCCGCCCGGGGAACGGGGATGGGGGCAACCCCCCAGCGCAGGTTCTTGTCCTTGTTCAGGGCGGGGATCCGCCAGGGGCCATTGACCATCATGGCCGTCCTTCCGGCGATGAACTGGTCATGGACATCGGCCTGTGTCCAGTTCAGCACCGACTTCGACATGGATCCGCTCTTCACCAGGTCGACCCACAGCTGGAGTGCCTGCGCGGCCTGCGGGGTGTCCAGCCGCCTCTCGTCCCCGCCGTTGGACCACAGGAAGGGCAGGAACTGCCAGGTGCCCTCGAAGGTGGCGTTCGCGTCGACCGCCATGCCGTAGCGCCCGGGACGGGTCAGCTCGGCCGCCGCCTTCTTCAGTTCGCCCCAGGTCCTCGGTACGGCGACACCCGCCTTGGCGAGCATGTCCTTGTTGTAGAACAGGGCGACGGTGCTGACGTAGGGGGCCAGTCCGTACACCTTTCCCTCGTATGTACCCGCCGACAGGATGCCCTTGGCGAAGCCGCTGGAGTCGATGCCGAACCGGTCCAAAGGGGCCAGCGCGCCGGTCTGCGCGATCTGCTGGAGGTCGGGGTTGTCCAGCATCAACAGGTCGGGAAGGGTCCGCGACGACGCCTGCCGCAGGACCTTGGGGACGAGCGACGCGGGCGGAACACTCGTCTGCTCGACCTTCACACCGGCGGTCCTGCCACAGGCGGTGAGCATCTCGCCCCATTGGGTGTGCTCGGGTTCGTCGGTGTAGTAGTCGAGCGCGGTGATGGAGGTCACCTTGCCGCCACCGGACCCGGCGCCGGTACCGCCACCGCACCCGGTGGCGGCCACCACCAGGGTGATGGCTCCGGTCAGGAGGGCGGCGATCCGCCGCGCCGGCGGTCTGGCCGGTGAGATCATGCTGGTGCCTTTGCCGAGTGATGTCAGTGGCCGAAGCCGGTGTCGCGAAGGTGGACGACTCCAGGGCGCCGCCGAGATGGCCCATACCGGCATCTTTCGCTCGAACGCATGTTACAGGGCGGCCCTGACCGGCCGATGACATGGATCATTCGGCCCGGTGGTCATGGCCCTGTGCGGCGGCTTCCCGGATCATCGCCACCACGGCGTCGGGCTGCGACAGCACCACGGCGTGTGAGCCGTCCAGCGCGTATTCGGTGGCCGCCATGCGTTGCGCCATGAACCGCTGAGCGGTGGGGTTGAGTATCCGGTCGGCGGTCGCGATGGCGTACCAGGACGGCTTGGAGGCCCATGCCGGCGGGCCCGACCTGCTGGTCAGCGCGGCGCAGGCGATCGGGCGTTGCGCGACGGACAGCACCTCCTTGACGCCGGTCGGCAGGTCGGCGGCGTACACCTGCGGGAACTGTTCCTTGCGGATGTAGATCTCGCAGTCCGGGTCGCCGGAAATCGGGGCGGGGAGGGCGGCGGTGAAGGTCGCGTCGGCCCCCGGCGCGGGGGCGAAGCGGTTCACGATGTCCAGGACGCACTCGCCCGCGTCGAGGCCGAACGCGGCGACGTAGCACAAGGCCACGACGTTGTCGGCGTCGGTGGCGGCGTGTGTGATGACCGCGCCACCGTAGTCGTGGCCGACCAGCACGACAGGGACATCGATCTCCCGCACCACGCTCCTGATGTAGGCGGCGTCCTGCGCCAGACCACGCAGCGGGTTCGCCGGGGCGCGCACGGTCAGCCCGGCGGTGTGAAGCCGGCTGATGACCCCCGCCCACGACGAGGCATCGGTGAACGCCCCATGCACAAGCACGATGGTCGGCGGTACGGGGAGGGATCTGCGCATGCCGGTGGCCTCCGACTGACTGTGGGGATACGCCAGCCAAGCGCGCTCAGGTGCGGCAGCGCATCGCGTGAACGTACCAACAGGTCCGCTCAGTCAGGTCCGCTCAGTCAGGTCCGCTCAGCTGTCGGGCAAGGTCATGACCAGGTTCGCGAGTTGAACCCGCGAGTTGATCGACAGCTTGTGGAAGACGGACGTCAAGTGGGTGTTGACCGTATGCGGGGAGACGACGAGCAGGTCGGCGGCCGACCGGTTGGTGTGACCCGCGGCGACAAGGCGTGCGACTTTCTTCTCCGAGGCCGTGAGGGCCCCCCATCCATGGACGGGGCGGACGGGGCGCTGCTTGGCCGCTGTCCCGGGGCTGCCCGCGCCTGCCCCCTCCAGAGCGTGCTGTACGCATGCCGCCGCGGCGTGGGCGCCCGACTCGGCGAACGTGCCACGGGCGTGCGTCAGCGCGGCCACTGCCTCACGTTTCCGGCCCGCCGCCAGGAGTGCCTGTCCGAGATCGGCGTACGCGGCGGCCCGGACCAGCGGGCGAGGGCTTGCCTTCAGCAGTTCCGCGGAGCGTTCGAGCATGGCGAGATCGTTTTTCACGAGCCCGAGGGCCTGCGCCGCGATGCCCGTGGCGGTCGGCACGGCGGCGTTGCGTCTCGCATGGGCTTCGGCCTGTGCGGCAAGGTCCTCGGCGAGTTCGTGGTCCGCGCCGCGCAGGGCCATGCGTATCGCGGAATCGACCCAGTCGCGCAAGAGCCGCCAGCGCATGAAGGCACCTTGCTGCTGCACTTGTCGGATCCTGTCGACGGCAAGCCCGATGTCCCCGTCGGCCTCGGCATGGACCGCTTCCAGGAAGCGCACCGCGGCCGTGTTGCCCGGGTTCGGTTTGGCCGCCAGCCGTTCCCGCGCTGCGACCAGGTGCTCCCGCGCCGCTTCCCGGTCGCCGCGCAGGAGGGCGATCCGGGAGCAGATCACGCGAGCGTTCACCTGCTGGGCGGGTATCTGCACCTCGTCTTCCAGGTGCTCCATGGTCATGAAGTCGGCCTCGGCATCGTCGAGCCGGCCGAGGCCCAGATCGTGCAGGCCCTGTGCCCACAGCATCATGGCCTGACGCATCGCCCCGGCATGGTCCGCCGCTTGCGAGAGCAGCCGTTCGCCGGCCTCGAAGTCGTCCATGTGCAGATGCGCGACGATCTCTTCGGGGAGGAAGGCGGAGTCGATGGCGCTCAGCGCGGCAAAGCGCCCCAGCGCGACCGCGTTCTCACCCGCGTTCTGCGCGATCTCGCCGAGCCCGGACAGGGCCAGGATGTGTGCCTCCCGATCACCGGCCGCGGTGGCGGCACGCAGCGCGGCCTCTCCGGCCTCACGGGCCGCGACGAGATCATGATCCCGGGACAAGGCCAGGGCGTGCAGGGCGGCCAGCCTCGCCCCGATCTCCGGGGCGGCGCCCCCCATGGCGAGGGCGGTTTCGGTCCGGCGGCGCAATTCGCCGGAGAGATCCATGTTCCACAGCGCCCCACCGAGGGCGGCCTGCAGCCGGCTGAACACCTCCAGCGGCGGCCGGCCGGCCAGCAGCCGGTCACCTGCCGACAGCGCCTCGCGGTTCCGGCCGGCCCGCGTCAGGGAGAGGATCGTCCGCTCACCCACGGTGAACCTCAGCGGCAGTGCTGGGGGCACCAGTTCCAGAGCGCGTGTCATCAGGTCGGCCGCGAGGCCCGGCGTGACCGACAGTACGTCGTCGGCCGCTCGCTGCAGCAGCGCTACGGCTTCCTCGTCTCCGAGCAGGGCTCCCCTGAGGATGTGCGGCACCGCGTCGATCGGCTGGTGGCCTGCGGAGACAAGGTGGCGGGCGGCCTCTCGGTGAAGGGCCTTCCGGGCCGACGGCGGGATGTCGACGTAGACCGCCTGGCGCAGCAGATCATGCCGGAAGGCCAGATGATCGCCGTCGTCGTCCAGGAGTCCGGCGCGCACGGCTTCCTCGAGCGCCTCGATCAATGTGGCGGCCGGCCGGCCGCAGAGCGCGGCGGCGTCGTGGAAACCGAAACTGCGTCCCAGCACCGCTCCCATCTGGAGGAAGCGCAGCGTGCCGGGGAGCAGGGACCTGAGCCTGCCCCGCACACCCACCACGAGCCCGGGGGGCACAAGCTCGCCGGAGGGCACGACCTCGTCCGATGCCCCGGCGGTCCGCAGGCCCGCAAGCATCTCGACCGCCAGAAACGGGTTACCGCCGGCCCCCTCGAGCAAGTCCCGTACCTGCTCGTCAACCGCTGCCCCGAGTGTGTCGCCGACCAGTTGATCGATGGCCGTGCCGGACAGCGGCCCCAAGGGCACGGTGACCGTCGGGAGGTTGCCGATCGCGGCCGCGACGACCTCTTCCGCTGGGCCCGCGGGCTCCCGTCGCGCGGTCAGCAGCCACAGCACCGGCGAGGTCCGCAGGCGTGCCGGAAGCTGCTTCAGGGCAAACCGGCTCAGCGGATCGGCCCACTGCACGTCGTCCAGACCGATCAGCACCGGCACGCTGCCCGCTCTGGCTTCGATCGCCTCCGCCAGGCGCTCCACCAGCCAGATGCGCTGATCCTGATTGCGGGCGAGATCGGCAAAGGCATCGCCGGACAGCAGCGGCTGATCGCCGTGCAGGACGCAGGCCGCCAACGACGAGAGCGGCACGATGTGATGAAGCTCATCGGCCTTGCCGACGCCGACTGAGAATCCCGCTGCCCTGGCCCCGGAGACGGCCTCGGCGAGCAGCGTGCTCTTGCCGATGCCCGGCTCCCCCTGGATCAGGGCCAACCCGCCGCTTCCGGTGCGGGCCACCGAGGCGATCAGTGCCTGAAGCTCTTCGAGCTCGACCTCTCGGCCGCGCAGACCCTTACGGCTCAGCGATCCGCCTGCCCTCGCCACTCACGTACCTTTCCTATCCGTACTCCCCAGCCGAGGCCGGGGCCGCTCGTGGGGTCCTGTGTAGGTGAGTGGATGGAGGAGCGATCGAATGCCTGGGACGGGTTCAGTAGCAGCATAACGGGTCACACCTCCCCCGCCGCCGGGCACCGATCGACCCCAAAATGACCCTATGTTCCCAACTGGACACTTAGTGCAACCAGCGGCAATGCCGGCGCCGCTCGGCCTTCACATACCCACCAACTCCTCCGTGATCTCTTTCAAACGCAGCGCGTCCGCCACATCGAACGCCTTGCCACGGGTATTCACCGACTTCTTCTTCCAATACGCGGCGAAAGGCCCGGTGGGCGGGCTGTCGAGCAGTTCGACCATGGGCTTGATCGCCTTGTCCACCGACGTCGCCGCCACAGCGAACGTGGCCTTGGTCATGACCTTCATGGGAAACGGCAACGAGCTCGGCATTCCCGTGGAGACCACACCCGGGTTGTACCCGATGTACGTCACGGAGCCTTTGTCGTAGGTCTCGGCGAAACCCACACCCAAGAGGTCGTTGGCCCGGAAGGACTGCAGCGTGGCCTTGTTGCCGTTGTATCCGCGCTCCAGCTGCAGGTCACCCCAGTGGATCTTGCCGAGACCCACACCAGGAGTGCCCACATTCATGATCACCGGCCGCTTGGTGCACTCCAGCGCGTCCCGCAGGCCGTAGCTCAGTACGAACCGGCTCAGATAGGAAAGCGCGAAGCTGTGCTCGAACCCCTCCGCCGTCACCGAACGCTTACCGAAGAGTTTGTAACGCTGAGCACACAGGACGAGTTTGTCCACGGCCGCGTACGAGTTCTCGATTTCTTCCACCAGACGCCTGGTGGCCGACATCGACGTCAGGTCGACCGCGAGGAAATGGGCCCGGTCCGCCGCCGAGATCTTGTGGGCCTCCTCGATTAATGCCTCCCCTTTCTGCCGAGTGCTCCCAATGGCCACGACCCTGGCACCCTCACTCAGATAGTGCAGGGCGATCCCACGTCCGATGCCATCCGTGCCACCGGTAATGACGACGGTCTGCATGCCTTGCCTCTCCCCTTTCAGACCACGGACTCGAGCCGGCCGCGATGTCGTGACAGACAGCGAGGGCAACCCAGACAGAAGATATGGCAGTCACTGACAAATATCAATGTCTGCCAGTAGGCATTTTGTGCCATGTTTTTCTGACACACTGGTCCCCAGATCGGTCGCGGTACGGATACCTCAACCGGCGTCGTCGCCACAGGGATCGCGGCGGCAGGTCAGCCCATCAGGTGATCACTAAGGAGTTGGCCACAGGTGAAGCTGGGAGCCGAGGCGGGCGAACCCGGACTGCGGGAACGGAAGAAGCAACTCACCCGCGACTCGCTGATCCGCTCCGCGATCAGCCTGTTCACGGAACAGGGTTACGAGAAGACGACGGTGGACGAGATCGTCACCGCCGTCAACGTGTCACCGCGCACGTTCTTTCGTTATTTCGCCGGCAAAGAGGACGTCGCCCTCGCCCCCGTGACCGAGATCGACGAGCGTGTCCTGGAACTGCTCGCCCAACGCCCCCCGAGCGAAGGCCCGCTGGATGCGCTGCGCGGATCGGTGCGGGAGACCTGGGCAGACGTCAAAGAGCAGACCGAGCGGATCAGCGGAGTCACCGCACTCGCCCGGATCCTGCGCATCATCGAGACCGCTCCGGGCCTGAGCGCCGCGCACGCACAGCGCACCATGGCGTTCGAGGAACGCCTCGGCCGGGAAATCGCCCGAAGGGAGGGCGTCGACTACGACACCGATCCCCGTCCCAAGCTGGTGGTGGCCGTCTTCACCGCGGTGACACGAGTGGCCAGTCGCTGCTGGGGCCTTGACGAGGATGCCGATCTCGACGCGGTCGCGCAGACGATCGAGGACCACTTCGACCTGCTCCTGCCGACACTCGAGGGCCGGTGGGTCCCACAGGTTCCGCACTGAGCGCATCTCCTCCGCCCCCGCCCCGTCTCCGGATCGGCAAGAGCACGCAGCACCAACACCGTCCGGCACGGAGCGCCCCGCCCCGATTCGGCCTGTAGTGCGTAGGCACCAGGACAGGTGAGTGGCTGGTCCGGGGGCACCAGGGGAAGACGGCGGCCAGGGACGATGTCCGGAAGTGGCGTTGGAGGGAAGGGTTGGAGGCGCGTGAATCCCGCGCGTTTCCCCTTGCCCAGCGGTGGCAGCGCACGGATCAAGCAGGTCCACGCGCTTGCTCGCAACCAACGATGAAAAGGACGTCCATGTCCGAAGCTGTGGTTTCCCCGGTCCGCATCGAGAGGCTGTCGATCGGTGCGCTCGGCATCCTGGCACTCGCTCTCGGCACCCTGCAGTCAGTGGTGGAGCCTGCACTCCCGCTGCTGCAGCGTGAGATGGGGGTCAGCCCCGCCGAAGGGGCCTTGATCGGCAACACGTTACTCGTCACCGGCGCGGTCGTCGCACCCGTCGCGGGCAAACTCGGCGACCGCTACGGCGGAAAGCGGGTGCTGGTCCGGCTGATGGCCGTGGTCTCGGCCGGTGGTCTGTTGGCCGCCCTGGCGCCGAACCTGCCGGTGTTGTTGCTCGGTCAGGTACTGCAGGGCGTCATGGTGGGTGCGCTGCCCCTCTCGTTCATCCTGGTGCGCAAACACCTCCCGACAGGAGAGTCACAGCTGGCTCTCGGGGTGGTCATGGCACTGTTCACGGGCGGCGGCATGGTCGGAACGCTGTTTGCCGGGCCGATCGCGGAAGGACTGTCCTGGCATTGGATGTTCGCGCTGCCGACGATCGCGATCATCGCGATGACGTTGGTCGTGGCTCGGCTGATGCCGCATGATCCGCCGGTCCAGTCGGACAACAGGATCGACTGGCCTGGCATGGTTCTGCTGAGCGGCACGTTGCTCACGTTCATGCTCGGGCTCGTGAAGGTGACGGGCGCCGGACTGCCGCCACTCGCGGTCGGTGCCATCGCGGTGGCCGTGGCCGCCCTCGCGACCGGATGGGTCGCCGTCGAGCGCCGGGCGGCCTCGCCGATGGTCGATCTGCGCATGCTGGCAAAGCCTGCGATGTGGCATTCGTGCGTGCTCACCCTCGTCATCACCACCAGTTTCGGGATGGTGGCCTTTCTGCTCCCGCAGTTGTTCGCGGTATCGGCCGACGGGTACGGCTTCGGAGCCGGCACCACCGACATCGGACTGTTCCTGCTGCCCGGCGCCATCGCCGGGGCGGTGAGCGATTCGGTCGGCGGGATCGCGGCGCGGCGTTTCGGTCTGCGTGCCGTGCTCATCATGGGCGCCGTCGTCACGGCGGGCACGATGATCGCCGTGGTGTCGCTGCACACCGCGGAGTGGCAGCTCGTCCTCGCGAAGGTGCTGGCCGCTATCGGCGCGGGCATCGCTACCACGGCGTTGCTCACCCGAACCGCCACCGCCGTCGAGACCAGGGACACCGGCATCGCCACCAGCCTGCTCGTGGTGACACGCGTGATCGGCGTCGCCGTGGGCTCCCAGGTCGCCGGCGCGTTCCTCGACGCCGGGGCCGACTCGATGACGGGCCAGCCGACCGAATCGGCCTTCGTCACAGGTTTCGCCGTCGCCGGCCTCGTCGCCGCATTGTCACTGCTCGTTGTCCGTATCACGAAGAAAGGAACCCAGGCATGACACCTACAGGTCTGTCGATGGATGTGAGTACTCCCGCGAAGCGCAGAGTTCTGATCTCCGGGGCCAGTATCTCCGGGCCCGCCCTTGCGTACTGGCTGCACCGGTCCGGATGCGCGGTCACCGTGGTGGAGAAGGCAGGAGCACTGCGCGCCGGTGGTTACCCGATCGATGTCCGCGGTACCGCGATAGAGGTGGTCCGTCGGATGGGGATACTGCCGCAACTGCGGGACGCGCACATCGACTCGCGTCGCTGCACTTTCCTCGACGCCGATGGCACTGAAGTGGCCTCGCTCAGCCCGCGCGCCGTTGCCGGCGGTGTCGAGGGACAGGACCTCGAGGTGCGTCGTGGGGATCTGGCCGCGAGCCTCTACGCGATAGTCCGCGACGACGTGGAGTTCCTGTTCAACGACTCCATCGACACCCTCGACCAGTCCGAACAAGGGGTCGACGTGACTTTCCGCAGTGGGCAACGGCGCACCTTCGACCTGGTGGTCGGCGCCGACGGGATGCACTCACATACCCGGGAGTCCCTGTTCGGCCCCGAAGAGCGGTTCCACCGCTACCTCGGCTACTGCTTCGCCATTTTCACCATGCCGAACACCTTCGGGCTCTCCCGCGAGCTCATGATGTGGAACACCCCGGGGAAAGCCGCTGCCCTCTACGCCGTCGGGGACAACGACGAACTGCACGCCTTCCTGAACTTTCACCAGCCAGAGCCGCCGTTCGATGCCCTCCGGAACCCCGACGCCCAGCGGGACCTGGTCGCCACGGTCTTCGCAGGCGCGGGTTGGGAGGTCCCCGGCATGGTCAACGCCATGCGCGACGCGGATGGTCTGTTCTTCGACACGGCCGGTCAGATCCGCATGCCGCACTGGTCCAGCGGCCGCGTCGCGCTCGTCGGCGACGCCGCGTACGCACCCTCGTTCCTCACCGGACAAGGCTCAAGCCTTGCGCTGGTCGGTGCCTACATGCTCGCCAACGCCCTGGCCACGCACCGGGACCACACTGCCGCCTTCGCCGCCTACGAACGCGACGTTCGCGAGTTCGTAGCCATGAATCAGGCACTGGTCGACAACGGTGCGGCCACCCTCTTCCCCACCACGGTGCGGGCCCTGGAGCAACGCAACACCATGCTGCGTGGCCTCGTCGCCATGCCCTCCGCGACACCACGACCCGCCCACTCAGCCCTTACGCTGCCCGAATTCGCCCCGACGCCGTGACCTGATACGGCACCGACCGCCTGTGGGACTACGCCAGGCGGTCGGTGCCGCCGTCGGGGGTGGCGTGGGCCAGGCCCGTCCGGTAGGCGATGACGACCAGTTGCGCCCGGTCGCGGGCCTCCAGCTTCGTCATGGCGCGCTGCACATGGGCGCGGACGGTGAAGGGGCTGAGGAACATCCGCTCGGCGATCTCCTGGTTGGACAGGCCGGTCGCGACCAGGGCCACCATCTCGCGTTCGCGCGGGGTGAGCACGGCGAGCTGTTCGGGGTGGCGCGACGGGGCGTCGTCCGGTGTGGCCAGGAAACGGGCGACCAAGGAGCGGGTCGCGGCGGGGGACAGAAGAGTGTCGCCGTCGGCGATCGTACGCACGGCGTCCAGCAGGTCCTCGGCCCCGATGCCCTTGCCGATGAAGCCGCCGGCCCCCGCGCGCAGCGCCTGAGCGACGTACTCGTCGGTCTCGTACGTGGTGAGGATCAGGATGCGGCTGGCACGCAGTTCCGGGTCCGCGCAGATTTCCGACGTGGCGGTGAGACCGTCCACCTCGGGCATCCGGATGTCCATGATCACCACGTCCGGGCGCAGCTCCCGGGTGAGTCTCACCGCCTCCCTACCATCGGCGGCCTCGCCGACCACGGTGATGTCGTCGGCACTGTCGAGAAGCATCCGGAAGGCACCGCGCAGCAGGGCCTGATCGTCGGCGAGCAGCACCCGGAGCGTCACGGCGCACCTCCGGCCGCTCCGTCGCCTGTTACTCCGCCGGCCATCTGCCCCTCGTTGGTTGTCGCTCCGTCAGTCTTCCGCGTCGTGTCCTTGGCGGGCGGGAGGGGCAGCTGGGTGGAGACGAGGAAGCCGCCCTCCGGGCGCCTGCCCGCGGAGAGGTGTCCCCCGACCGCGGTGGCACGTTCACGCATCCCGATCAGACCGTAACCAGGCGGACGGTCCGCCGCCGCGGACGCACTCGGACTCGTGGATGCGGTCGGCGCCGTACGGGTGCCCCCTCCGTCGTCGGCGACGGTGATGGTCACACGATCGCGGTTCCAGGCGAGGCGTACCCGGGCGCTACCGGTACCGGCGTGCTTGGTCACGTTGGTCAGGGCCTCCTGGACGATGCGGTAGGCGGTGAGGTCCACTCCCGGCGGCAGCGGCCTGGCCGTGCCCTCCTGGTGCACCGACACCTCCAGACCCGCGCGGCGGAAGGACTCGAGGAGCGTGGGAAGCCGGGCCAGCCCGGGCGCCGGTTCGCCGGTCGCGGCCGTGTCCCCGGACTGACGCAGCAGACCGACCGTGGCCCGCAGTTCGTCGAGCGCGTGGCCGGTGGTCTCGACGAGCTCCTTCAGGCTCTTGCGGGTCTGCTCCGGGCGGGCGTCGAAGAGGTGGGCGGCGACCGTGGCCTGCGCGTTGGCCAGGGTGATCTGATGGGCCACGAGGTCGTGCAACTCCCGGGCGATGCGTACCCGTTCCTCGGATACTCTCCGGCGCGCCTCGCTGTCCCGGCTCTGCTCGGCCCGCCGGGCCCGCTCCTCCACGGCCGCCAGGTAGGCCCGTCGGTTCTGCGCCGAGTGCCCGAGTACGCCGGCCACCAGCGGGAACGCCGCCACCGCTCCCACCCTGCTCGCGTCCTTCCACGAGAGGGCCCCGAACAAGGGGGCGGAGGCGACCAGCAGCGCCGCGGAGGTGAGCGACACCGCGCTCGCCGCGTGCCGTTCGGTGCGCGCGGTGAGCGAGTAGGCGGTGATCACGGCGGGGGCCACGATGAGCGGGCTCAGCAGGAGACCCAAGGACGGCACCAGCATGCCGCTCGCGGTGGTGACCGCCATGGCGGCCAGGGGCGCCCGGTGCCGCACCGGCAGCACGGCACAGGACACCACGGCGATGAAGTAGGCGGCGGCAGGCGGCGGTGACAGCGTCCTGCCGTCGTCCCGCAGCACACCGCCGAGCAGACAGAGCGCGAACGCCGTCGCCGTGACCGCTGCCTCCCGCCACCACGTGCCGCGCGGTCGCGGGCCACCGCCACCCGTGTTCGTCATGACCGGATCAGTGCCGGTGCCGGCCGACGGGGAGCCGCGGCACCGCCGCGTCCAACTCGGCCGCGGAGGCCGGGACATGCCTGCTCAGTTTCTCACCCTCGATATCCACATTCGGCAGCACACGGTTCAGGATAGGGGGCAGCCACCAGGCCCGGTGGCCGAGCAGTGCCAGGACCGCGGGGGCGATCGCCATCCGGACCACGAAGGCGTCGAAGGCGACGGCGGCGGCCAGGCCGACGCCCATCGTCTGGATGGTCGGGCTGCTCATCCCGATGAATCCGGCGAACACGCTGATCATGATGATCGCCGCCGCGGCCACCACTCGTCCGCTGTGCCGGAAACCGCTGACGATCGCCTCGCCGGGGGACGCGCCATGGACGTACGCCTCCCGCATCCGGGTGAGGAGGAAGACCTCGTAATCCATGGCGAGGCCGAACACTATTCCGATGATGAGAATCGGCATCAGCGACATGACCGGTCCGGTCTGTTCGATGCCGACCAGGTCTGCCGCCCAGCCCCACTGGAAGACGGCGACGAGGACGCCGAAGGCGGCACCCACCGACAGCAGGAAGCCGAGCGCGGCCTTGACCGGGACCAGGACCGAGCGGAAGACCACCATCAGCAGAAGCACCGCCAGGCCGATGACCACGGTCAGATAGGGGATGAGGGCGTCGGACATGGCTTCGGAAATGTCGATGTTCATCGCGGTGGTGCCGGTCACCAGGATGTCGGCGCCCGTGTCGGCCTCGACGCCGGAGACCGCGCCCCGGATCGCGTGCACCAGGTCCTTGGTCTCGCCGCTGTTCGGCGCGGTCCGCGGGACGGCGGTGAGGACGGCCGTGTCCTTGCCCCGGCTGAGAACCGGATCACCGACCGACGCGACCCCGTCCACTCCCCGTACGGTCTTGGCGACCAGGTCCGTGGTGGCCCTGGTGTCCCCGGACCCCGAAGACTCCGACGTGTCCACGACCACGGTCAAGGGGCCGTTGAAGCCGGGACCGAAGCCTTCTGACAGCAGGTCGTAGGCGCGGCGCTGGGTGGTCTCCACCGACTTGGACTCGTCTCCGGGCAGCCCGAGTTCGAGGCTGAGCGCCGGTACGGCGACGGCGCCGAGACCGAGTCCGGCGATCAGCAGCACGGCCGCCGGCCGGCGCAGCACGAACCGCGCCCAGCGGGTGCCGAGCCCGGGCCGGCCGGCCGCGGTGGGCGCCGGGTGCGGGCGCTCGCTTCCCGGGCGCTCATGTCCCCAGCGCTCGCTTCCCGGGCGCTCGCTTCCCGGCCGGGTGCCCTTGCGGACGGCGCGGGACAGTACCCGGCGGCCGAAGAAGCCGAACAGCGCGGGGACCAGGGTCAGTGCGACGAGTACGGCAAGGGCCACGGCGCCCGCGCCGCCCATGCCCATCTTGGTGAGTTCGGGGATTCCGACGACCCCCAGCCCGACCAGGGCGATGAAGACGGTCGCGCCGGCGAAGACGACGGCGGATCCGGCCGTGCCCACCGCCCGCCCGGCAGCCTCCTCCGGCTCGCTGCCCTGGGCGCGTTCATCGCGGAAGCGGGAGGTGATGAAGAGTGCGTAGTCGATGCCGACCGCCAGCCCCAGCATCAGCGCCAGGATGGCGACGGTGGACGTCAGGCCAAGCGGCACGGCCAGCGCGGAGACCAGGCCGAAGGCGATGGCCACGCCCACGAAGGCGGTCAGCAGCGACAATCCGGCCGCGACCAGCGACCCGAGGGCGAGGACCAGCACCACCGCCGCCACCGCCACGCCGATGATCTCCGTCGTACCGCCCGGTTCCTCTTCCGAGTCCAGGGCCGAGCCGCCGATCTCCACGGTCAGCCCCGCGTCCCGGGCCCGGTTCGCGGCGTCCTCGAGGGCGCTCTTCGTCGGCTCGGCCAGGTCGACGGCGTCCGCGGTGTAGGTGATCGTGGAGTAGGCGATGGTGCCGTCCTCGCTGACCGCGCCGGTCTCATAGGGGTCGGTGGTCGACGCGACCTGAGCGCCCCCGTCCACCGAGCGGAGCGTGTCCTCGACGGCCGCCTTGTTCTCCCTGGCCGTCACCCGCTGCCCGGCCGGGGCCCGGAACACCAAGCGGGCCTCGGCGCCTTGGGAGTTGCTCTGGGGGAAGCGCTCGTCCAGCAGGTCGAACGCCTTCTGCGACTCGGTGCCGGGCATGGAGAGGTCCTCGTCCTTCCCCTCCGGCGCCACGGCGGCGGCGACGACGGCCAGCACCAGAACACCCAGCCACACACCACCCACGAGCCGACGGCGCCGGAAGGCCCACCGTCCGATCCGGTAAAGAAATGTCGCCACCTGTTGATCACTCCAGACACCGCTAGGCAAGGGGGAAATGCGCGGGATTCACGCGCCTCCAACCCTTCCCTCCGACGCCCCTCCGGGCATCGTCCCTGGCCGCCGTCTTCCCCTGGTGCACCCGGACCAGCCACTCCCCTGTCCTGGTGCCTACGCACTACGGGCCGACTCGGGCCCGGGCGGGGCTTGACCGCAATGGAGCGGTCAGCGCACCGTCAGGCGCCGCAGGCGTGACTCCGGCGCATGCGCCGACCCGTCCACGTCGAGGCTGACGTAGCGGGCCGTCTCGGAAGCGGTCAGCCGGCGCACGGGGCCCCGGCCGGTGAGGGACCCGGCGTCCCGGTAGGTGATGCCGTCCGTGCTGAAGCCGACCTTCGCGTCCGACGCCGCGCCCGCCGTCCACTCGGCCTCCACCAGGCGGACCGGGCGGGCCGCGCCGAGGTCCACGACCATGCGGCCGCGCGTGCCCGGCTGCCACGCGGTGCCGGCGTCGCCGTCCACCGCCGCGGCGGGGTCGGACATGCCCTCCGGCAGCGGGCTGGTGGGGAAGACGGTCCTGCCGAGGGCCAGGTCGTCGTACGGGTGGGCGGCCGCCCCGGCCAGGACGACAGTGATCGTCCGGCCCGCTCTGACGACGGCGACCCTGCTGCGCCCCTGGGCCCTGACGCGCAGGGCGCAGGAGGCCCCGGACAGGCGCACGGTCGCGCCGTCGACGACCTGGACCCGCAGGCCCGACGGCAGGCGTCGGCTCGTGAGGGGGGTGAGCGTGAAGCGCGGGGCCAGCACGACCGCCGTGGCGGCGGGCAGCGCGGCCTCGAAGGACGTGCCGTCGGCGGTCAGCCTCTGCGTGCCCTCGAAGACCACCGTGTCCGTGCCGGTGCTCGGGATCGTGATCCGCGTCCTGACGGGCTCGCCGGAGAGGTTGAACAGGGTCAGGTGCCCGTCCGTCAGCGTCGTGCGCACCTCGGTGGCCTCCGCCGTGGGCGCGGTCCCCTGAGCGATCGCGCGCAGGTTCCCGGCCGACCCGGCGGGGAAGCCCTCGACGAGGAGAGGTGCCGCCGGGCCGTCGCCGAGGACGATCGTGTCGTCGTAGACGCCGATCGGGTTCCGGCCGTCACGTACCACGAGTCCGGCGCGTCCCTCGACGTCGAGCCAGCCGCCGCGGCTGCTCACCGCCGGCCTCGGCCCGGTCGCCAGGTCCCTCCAGTCCCGGCCGTCCGTGGAACCCTGGATGCGGTAGGCGCGGCCGGCCGCCGATTCCCAGCGCAGGGTGACCCGGTCGATCCGGCGCTCGGCGCCGAGGTCGACGGCCAGCCAGCTGTCGGCGCGCGGACGGTCGGCCCTCGACACCGCCCAGCGGGTGGCCGCGTCGCCGTCGACCGCGAGCGGCGCGCCCTTCCCGGCGTCGGCCGACGAGGCGGTGGCGGACCCGCCGCGTGCGAGGTCCGCGCCCTGGGCGCCGTCGCGCACTTCGAAGGCGTACAGGGAGTACCCGTAGGCCGGGTCGGGCCGTACGCCGAGCATACGGACGTGGCGCACCGTCGTGGGTGTGAAGCCGAGGTCGTCGACCCGTCCGGCGGGTGTGCCGGTGGAGGTGTCGCGGGCGCGGACGGTCGCCTCGCCCTCCTCGAAGCGGTAGGTGCGCGCGCCGTCGAGCCCCGGCATGCCGGGCATCGTCAAGTTGTGCACGTCGAGGTGGCCCTCCGCGTCGGCGGTGCCGCTGCTCGCGTAGACGACGGCGCCCGTCGGGAGCGTCGCGAACCCGGCCCAGCCGCCGTCGAGGCGCAGGAGCGTCGCGCTGCCGTCGAAGCCGTCGCGCAGGGACTCGTACACGCGCACGGTACGGCCCTGGACCTTCGCGGCGGTGGCGGGCAGGAACATCGGGGTCGCGCCGCTGAGCCGGAACAGCCAGTCGTCGTGGCCCGGCTGCCAGGCGAACTTCACGAACCCGGGCTTCGTCACGGCACCGGCCCACGCGGCCCGCGACTGGTGCGACACCAGTCCGGGGCCGGTCCCGAAGTCCCTGACACCGGAGGCCCGCGCGAACAGTTCCTCGCGCGACAGCGCCTCGACGGGCCGCCCGGACGCCGCCGCCCACACGTGCAGCAGGTAGCTGATCGCGATCTCGGCGCGGGCCTCCGGCTCGTACTTCGGCTCCCCCGAGAACTTCGCCATCCGGTGCTCGGGCGGGTACTGCTGGTACGCCTCCAGCCGCGCCGCCAGCTCCCGCTCCGCGCGTGCCGCGGCCCGGTCGCGCATCACCTGGGAGAGGAAGGCGAGCGGGATCACGTCCCTGCCGTAGAGGTGTTCGCGGTCGTTGACCATCGGCATCAGCGGTTCGCCCGCGTCGCTCATGACGCCCAGCAGCGTGCGCCACAGCGGCTGGGCGTTCGGCTGCCGCGCGAGGACCTGCGGGAGAGGGCGTCCGGCGGCCAGGAAGTGCGCGGCGTTGCGGCCGGAGGTGCGCCACAGCTCCTCTTGGTAGTGCGGGCCGAAGGAGCCGTGGTTCTCGACGATGAAGGTGTCGTACAGGTTGCGGGCGGTGTTCTCGGAGACGGCGACGCCGTCCACGCGGGCGGGGTTGGCGAGGTCGGCGGGCGGCAGCCCCGCCTCGTTGCGCGACCAGATGCCGTACCACATGGCCCAGTCGGCGGCGCGGCGGTCGTCGTGGGCCCACGCGAGCGCCGGTGCGAGGGTCTGCGCGTACAGGCCCATCTCTTCCAGCTTGGTGTCGCCGACGTGTCCGCCGCTCAGGCCGTTCGGTGTCCAGTCGCCCGAGGCGGGGTCGTCGCCGCTGCCCAACGACACGGTGTAGGCGGCCTGTTCGCGGACGATGGTCTCGACGTTCTGCTGCGTCGCGGTGTCGAGGTCGTTCCACAGCAGCCGGGCGGCGAGGACGAAGTACGACTGGAAGGTGGTGTCGAAGAAGAGTGTGCGGCCCCACTCGTCGCCGCCGGTGAGCCGGTTCGACGCGGCGAAATGACGGATGGTGGCGAGCGTGCGCCGCGTGAGGGTCTCCCGGTCGGTGCCCGCGCGCGCCGCGTCGTAGCTGCCGTGGGTGAGCAGGACCGCGTTGCCGAGGACCACGGCGAACCCGAAGTCCTTGGCCCGGTAGTGGCCCTGGGCCTCGTCCCACTGCGTCTCGGACCACCGGGTGTGGTCCAGGAGCACCCGCAGGTAGGTGGCCGCGACGGCGTCGGGCGGTGTGTCCGTACGGCCGTGCGCCGCGTGGGCGCTCGCGGCTCCGGTGAGCGGGGGCAGGGCGGCCAGCGCGCCCGTGAGACCGGTGAGGCGCAGAAAGCGGCGGCGGTCGAGGGGCAGGGACTGGTGCGACACGGAACGACACCTCAAAGGCTGGACAACGTTGTCAGAGCAGCGGTGCCGCACATTCTTCGACGGTTCCGGTCCGCGCGTCAACGGGTGTGACGTCAGCCCTCGTCGACCGGTGGGGGCAGGGCCGCCCACCGGCCGTGCCGGGGGTCGTGCGCAATGGCGTCAGACGGCGACGAGTTCCAGGCCGAAGTGCCCTGGCCCGCGAACTCAAGGTCTCCAACACCCGCCCGATACGCACGCTCGCGTCAGGATTTGTCCCTGGGGCGCAGCACCGGGCGAGCGCGTCGGCCATTGTCCAGGTGAGGCGCCAGTTCGGCGACTGTGGGGGCCTCGAAGACGGTCTGCAGGTCAAGGCTGGTCCCAAACCGCGCGCGGACGCGGTTGACCAGGAGCATGGCGAGCAGTGAGTGCCCGCCCAGCTCGAAGAAACCGTCGTCCCGGCTGACAGCGGGTACCCCCAGGATGTCGGCGAAGAGCTTGCACAGGGCTTCTTCCCGGGCGTTGCGGGGGTGTTGGGAGGTCGAGGCGGCCGCGTGGCCGGGGGCGGGCAGCGCGGCACGGTCCAGCTTGGTGTTGATGGTCAGCGGCAGTGCCTCCAGCTGCACAAAGGCCGACGGCACCATGTACGTTGGCAGGCGCTCGGCGAGCCGGTCGGCGAGCGCGGACGTGTCCAGTGCGGCGCCGGTGTCCGATGTCACGTAGGCGACGAGTCGTTTGTCGCCGGGCCGGTCCTCGCGCAGTGTCACCGCGGCACGCCGTACCCCGGGCAGGGCCGTCAGGGTGGCTTCGATCTCTCCCGGCTCGATCCGGAAGCCGCGGAGCTTGACCTGGTCGTCGGTACGGCCCAGGTAGAGCAGGTTGCCGTCGGCCGTCCAGCGGACCATGTCGCCGGTCCGGTACATCCGTTCCCCGGCCGCGCCGAACGGGCACGCGACGAAGCGGCTGGCCGTGAGTCCCGCCCGTCCGGCGTATCCCCGGGTCACGCCCGCGCCCGCGAGATACAGCTCGCCGTCCACTCCGGGCGGCACCGGCCGCAGAGCGTCGTCCAGGACGTATGCCTGAGTGCCGGCGATGGGTCCGCCGATGGTGACGGAGCGGCCCGGGGCCAGGAATGCGCCGGTGGATCCCACGGTGACCTCGGTCGGCCCGTAGAGATTGAACAACGGGTTGTCGACGGACCAGAGGTCAGCCACCATCTGCGGGACCGCCTCGGACCCGGTGACGATCGTCGTTCCGGCCGGCACGGCGGCCGAGGGCAGCGCGGACAGCAGCGTCGGCGAGATCCACACGTGCGTCGCGCCGTGGGCGGGCGTACTGCCGTGCTCGGCCTCGACGAGTGCCTCGGGCCGGATGAACCGGAGCCTCGCGCCGGTGAGCAGGGCCATGCCGATCTCCCACACGGACGCGTCGAAGCCGATCGAGGCCAACTGCAGCACCACGCTCTGCGGGCCGACTCCCAAGGCGGATGTGTGGGTGCTGATCAGCCGGGCGATCCCGGTGTGGGGGACCGCGACGCCCTTGGGCACCCCCGTGGAGCCGGATGTGTAGATCACATATGCCGTGGAGGCGATATGCAGCGGACCGAGCCGGTCGTCGTCGCTCACCTCCGTGGCGGGGAAGCCCGCCAGGTCGAGGCCGTCCACCACGATGACCTCGATGTCCGCACCGCCGAGCCGCGCGGGGTCGTCCACCAGCGCCATCGTGGCCGCGGTGTCCGCCAGCATGAAGGCCATGCGCGCCGGGGGATACGCCGGGTCGATCGGCAGGTACACCCCGCCCGCGGTGAGCACCGCCAGCATGGCCACCAGGAGGCCGGGGCCGCGCTCCGCAGACACGGCGACGGGGACCTCGGGACCCACTCCGCGCCCGATCAGATAGCGTGCCAGCCGGTTGACGCATCGGCTCAACTCGGCGTACGTGACTCCCCCGTCGCCGTCCTCGACGGCGATGGCGCCCGGTCGCTGCCGCACCTGCTTCTGGAACAGGTCGGGGATGGTCGCCGGCTCGACCTCGGTGCCACGGCCCCACTCGGCGAGGATCCGCTTCCTCTCGTCGGGGAGGAGCACCTGGTAGGTGCTGAGCCGGGCGTCGGGGGCGGCCGTTGCCTGCTCGAGCAGCTGGATCAGCCGCCGGGCCAGGCTGAGCGCGGTCGCGGGGGCGTAGAGGTCCGTCGCGTATCCGACGCTCAGCCTGAGCCCGGAGCCGCGGCGCTCGCTGAACTCGAATTCGAGGTCGAACTTCGCGACGTCCAGGGGCGCCGGGCCGGGCTCGCAGCGAAGGCCGGGCAGCTCGAGGGCGGCGCTGGTGGCGTCGGTCCAGACAAGTGCCGTCTGGAAGAGGGGATTGCGTGACGGGGAGCGAGTCGGCTGGAGCTCTTCCACGAGGCGGTCGAAGGGAAACTGCTGGTGTTCGAAGGCGGCCAGATCGGTCGCGCGGACCCGGGCGAGCAGATCGGAGAAGGCGGGGTCGCCGCTGGTGTCGGTGCGCAGGACCACGGTGTTGAGGAAATAGCCGACGAGGTCGTGCAGGGTGTGGTCGGGGCGTGCCGCGACGACGGCGCCCAGCGGGATATCGGTGCCGGCGCCCAGCTGGGTGAAGAGGGCGGCCAGGGCGGCCTGGGCCACCATGAAGGGGGTGACCCCGTGGGTCCTGGCCAGCTGTCGCAGCCGCTGGTCCAGTGCCTGGTCGATCGGCAGTTCGACCTGGCCGCCGCGGCGGGAAACGCGGGCCGGGCGGGGCCGGTCGGCGGGCAGCGTCAGCTCCTCGGGCAGGCCGGTCAGGGCCGTACGCCAGTAGTCGAGCTGGTGGCTCTGCGGACCGTCCGGATCGCCGGCGTCCCCCAGCGCGTCCTCGTACCAGAGCGCGTAGTCCGCGTACTGGACGGGCAGCGGCTCCCAGTCGGGGGCCTCACCCCGGGTGCGGGCCGCGTAGGCACGGGCCAGATCGGCGGTCAGCGGCCGCATGGACCAGGCGTCGATGGCGATGTGGTGAACGGTCAGGACGAGGGTGGAGTCCTGTGGGCCGGTGGTGATGAGTTCGGCGTGCAGGGGAAGATCGGTGGACAGGTCGATGGCGTGGGCACAGGCTCGGGCGATGGCATCCTCCGCCTGCTCGGCCGTGGTGTCGGTGAACCGCGGCCGCGGCCGGGCCCGGTCGGCGGGAACGACGATCTGAACGGGCACCCCCTCGCGTTCGGCATAGAGCGTACGCAGGGCCTCGTGCCGTGCCGTGAGGTCGGCCAGTGCCGCGGTCAGTGCGTCGCGGTCCGCCGTCCCCCGGATCCGGGTGACCATCGGGACATTGTGCGTCGCATCGGGGCCGTGCAGCTGATGGAGGAACCACAGGCCACGCTGGACGGGGGCCAACGGCAGCACCTCGGGGCGCGGCACGACCGCCACCACCCCCGGTGGTGTCCGGTCGGCCGACTCCTCGGCGAGGCGCGGGGCCAGTTGGGCGACGGTCGGCGCTTCGAACAGGGTGCGCACCTTCAGCCGGACGCCGAACCGGACACGGATGCGGTTGATCAGTCGGATGGCGAGCAGAGAATGACCGCCCAGGTCGAAGAAGCTGTCGTCGGGGCCGACCCGGGTCATGCCCAGAACCTCGGCGAACATCGCGCCCAGCGCCCGTTCGGGCTCGCCCAGGGCCGCTGCCCCATCGGGGCCCGGGGCATGCGCCGGGGACGTCGGAAGGGCCTTGCGGTCCAGCTTGCCGTTCGGCGTGAGCGGCAGGGCGTCGAGGGCGATGACGGCGGACGGGACCATGTACTCGGGAAGCGCCGACCGGACGTGATCGCGGAGCTCGGTGGCGTTCGGCACCCGGCCCGGCGCGGGCACCACATACGCCAGCAGCCGCTGTTCATGGGCCACCACGACGGCGCGGGCCACCGACTCGTGCGCGCCCAGCGCCGCCTCGATCTCCCCGGGCTCGATCCGGAAGCCGTGCACCTTGACCTGGTCGTCCACCCGGCCCAGGAACTCCAGCACGCCGTCGCGGGTCCGTCGGCCCAGGTCACCGGTGCGGTACATGCGGGCGCCCGAGCCGTCGCCGTACGGGTCGGCCACGAACCGCCCCGCGGTCAGCCCGGGGCGGGACAGATAGCCATGGGCCAGTTGTGCACCCGCGAGGTAGAGCTCCCCCACGGCACCCGGAGGCACCGGCCGCAGGGCCGTGTCCAGGACGTAGACCCGGGTGTTCCAGACCGGACGGCCGATGGGAACCGGTTCCGCACCGGGGATGGCCTGGGCGGCCGTCACATCCACCGATGCCTCGGTCGGGCCGTAGAGGTTGTGCAGCTCGGCGGTCGGCAGGACCTGGTGGAAGCGTCCGGCGAGCGACGCCGGCAGGGCCTCGCCGCTGCAGATGACGCGCCGCAGAGTGGTGCACCCGGCCGCTGACGGCTCTGCCTCGAGCGCGTCCAGAAACGCTTCGAGCATCGACGGCACGAAGTGCGCCGTGGTGATCCCCTCGGACTCGATGAGCTCGGAGAGATAGGCCGGGTCGCGGTGGCCGTCGGGCTCGGCCACGACCAGCGTGGCCCCGGTGATCAGCGGCAGGAAGAACTCCCACACCGACACGTCGAAGCTCGCGGACGTCTTCTGCAGCACCCGGTCGGCGGCGCTCAGCCCGTACTCGTCCCGCATCCACAGCAGTCGGTTGACGATGCCCGCGTGCGGCACGACCACACCCTTGGGCCGGCCGGTGGAGCCCGATGTGTAGATCACGTACGCCGGCAGGCTCGGGGCGTACGCCTTCGGCAACTCACCGGGCGGGCCGTCCGGCGCCGCCCCGTCCAGGACGAGGACCGGACGGGCGTCGTCCAGCATGAAGGCGGTCCGCTCGGCCGGATACTGGGTGTCCAGCGGCAGATAGGCCGCCCCGGTACGGTGCACCGCGAGCAGCGCCGCCACCAGCTCCACCGAGCGCGGCAGCGCGACCGCCACCGTCTCCCCCGGCCCCGCGCCTTTTCCGGCGAGGACCCGCGCCAGCCGCTCCACCCGTGCGTCCAGGTCCGCGTACGTCAGCCGCTCACCCCGGAAGACCAGCGCGGTCGCGTCGGGTGTCCGCGCCACCTGCGCCCGGAACAGCTCCGGCAGGGTCGTGGACGGCACCTCGTGGGCGGTGTCGTTCCACCCGTCCACGGCCCACGCTCGCTCGTCCGCGACCAGCACGTCCAGTCGGCCCACGGGCTGTTCCGGAACCGCAGCCACTTGCTCCAGCAGGCGGACCAGTCGCTGTGCGAGCGATTCGGCCATGTGCGGGGCGAATAGATCGCGACGGTAGGCGATCCGGCCGTGGAGGCGGCCGTCGGGCCCCTGTTCGGCGAGGTCGAAGGCGAGGTCGAACCGGAGGTCGTACGCGTCCCGGAGGTCGTACGCGTCCGCCGCGAGTGGGCCCACCATCACCTGGCAGAGCGGATGCTGTGCTGGATCGAACGGCAGGTCCTGGTGCTCGTGGGCCGTCAGGAGCGTGGCATGGACCTGGGTGAGAAGGTCGTCGAAGCCGATGTCCCCGGAGAGGTCGATGCGCAGTACCAGGGTGTTCGCGAAGCGGCCGACCAGGTCGCGCGACTCTCCGTGGGGTCGGCCGGAGACCGGTATGCAGAACGGGATGTCGTCGCCCGCGCCGACCCGGTGCAGCAGGGCGGCGACGGCTGCCTGCGCCACCGTCGGCATGCTGATGCCTCGGCTGAGGGCCCATTCGCCCAGCGCCCGCGCCGCTTCCGCACCGACCGTGAAGTCCACGGTGGCGGCCTGTCGGCCGGGCACCAGCCCCCGAGGCCGGTCGACGGGCAGCCTCAGCTCCTCGGGCAGGCCGGCCAACTGATCAGCCCAGTAGTCGCGTTGCCGATCTCCCAGCCGCTCGAGTCGGCCCGCTGTCGCGGTCACGTGATCGGCGTAACGGGGCGCAGGGCCCCACTGTGGCGCCCTGCCACCCGCGCGCGCCGTGTAGGCAGTGTCGAAATCCCTGAGTAGCGGGCGTACGGACCAGGCGTCGATGGCGATGTGGTGGACGGTCAGGACGAGGGTGGCGTCCTGTGGGCCGGTGGTGATGAGTTCGGCGTGCAGGGGAAGATCGGTGGACAGGTCGATGGCGTGGGCACAGGCTCGGGCGATGGCATCCTCCGCCTGCTCGGCCGTGGTGTCGGTGAACCGCGGCCGCAGCCGGGCCCGGTCGGCGGGAACGACGATCTGAACCGGCACCCCCTCGCGTTCGGCATAGAGCGTACGCAGCGCCTCGTGCCGCGCCGTGAGGTCCGTCAGCGCGGCGGTGAGCGCCTCCCGGTCCACCACGCCCGGGATCCGGGTCACCATCGGGACATTGTGCGACCCATCGGGGCCGTTCAGCTGATACAGGGACCACGGGCCACGCTGCGCCGGGGCCAGCGGCAGCACCTCAGGGCGAGGTGCCGTTGACGCCGCAGGACCATGTGAGGACTTCTTTTCGGGCATTACCATCGACCTGCCAATCTTCGCTCACACTATGGCGTCAACTACTGGGGTCCGCAGCTTAATTGTGCTCTGTGGCACGTCGGCCGAGGATGCCGTCTGTGACGTTTACGGAATCGCGGGGCACTCGAAAGGGATATATCGCAAATGAATGATTTCGAACCTCGCCTGATAGAGGCGCTGCAACCGGTGCGCCACTTCTTCCTGGCGCAGGCGATCGAGTTCGGCCTGACCTCCGGGCTGCTGGACGAACTGGCTGCCGACCGGACGACAGCCGACCGGTCACCGGCGGATGTGGCGAAACGGTTGAGCATGGACCCCGAACGCCTCCTCGGCCTCCTGCGCTACTTCGCGGCCGAGGGCATCGTGCGCGATCCCGACACCTCCCCACGGCTGACGCACAAGGGGGAGGAGGCGCGTCGGTTCCGGCCGTGGTACGAGCTGCTGATCGGCGGGTATTCCGCGACCCTTGGCGAACTGCCGGCCGTCATGACCGACCCGAAGGCGTATGCGGGACGTAACGGCGGCATGGTGGGCCTGGGCAGCTGCGGGATCAGCCGCCACGATGCCATACCTCTGGTGCGGCGCCTGCTGGCGCTGCTACCGGAAGAGCCCGCGGTCGTGGTCGATCTCGGCTGCGGGGACGGCTCGTTCCTGCTCGAAATCCGCGCGGACGGGGGCCGGGGAATCGGCATCGACCCGGACGCGAGCAGTATCGCGCGCGCCCGTGCGCTCTCCCGTGAACAAGGACGCGGGGCGGAGATGACGTTCGATGTGTCCACGGCTCAGGATTTCCTGTCCCGCACACTCGATCTGCCGCACCGTTCGGTCTGCTTCATTACCGCGTTTTCCCTTCAGGAAGTACTGGAACAGCGCGACCGCGGGGCAGTGGTCAACCTTGTGCGCTCCGCTCTGGAGCAGGCGCCGGAGTCCTATCTGATCGTTGTGGAGGTCGACCACCGGCCTACCGACCCCGCTGTCATGAGGCATGGCCTGGGGCTGGCCTACTACAATCCCTATTACCTTTTGCACCAGGTGACGGAGCAGCGGCTCGAGACCACCGAATTCTGGCGGGACCTCTTCGCCGAAGCGGGTGGTTCGGTCGTCGAATGCCTGACCACTGACCCGGAGGTCGACTCGACCGGCCTTGAACTCGGCTTCCTTGTCCGGAAGGCCGGTTAGGTCCGCTGCCGGACTTCCCAAGCGGCCATGGCCCGGTCGAGCAGTGCGAGACCTTCCCGGATCGTCCGGGGTGCCAGGCCGGTGGGAAAGCGAATGAATCCCGGGATCACCGGAGCGTAGTTCTCCGATGTCGTGAGCACGAGCCGGTATTCGTCGAGAGCGAAGTCGGCGAAAGCCTCGACGTCGGCCGTCCCGAGGTCCATCCAGAGCTGGGTGCCACCGTTCGGCAGCGGGGCGTCAAGGAGGTGGTGACCGGCCGCGCCGCGCCGTATGGCGTCGCGGCCGGCCCGAACCCCGCCGACCAGCGCGGCATTTCCATGGCCGATGACCACCGCCGCGAGCTGCTGCGCCCGGCTGTTGATCGAAACGGCCTCCCACTCCAGACGGGGAACGATTCGGCCGACCGTCTCTTCATGCCCGGTGATCCAGCCGATCCGGTCGCCGGGCCGTCCGTAGTTTTTCGACATGGAGTTCACCACGACCAAGTCGGGCCTGCTGACCGCCAGATCGACGGGAGCAGCACGGAATTCCGGTCCGAAGGAGAAGGAATCGTAGACGGCGTCGTAGACCACGAGGACATCGTGCGTATCCGCGAACCTGCTCAGGAATCGCGGATACCCGGCACTCGCCGTCGCTCCTGTGGGGTTGTGCGGGAAGTTGACGTACAGGACCGTGGGCTCGCGACACATCGGGGCGAGCACGTCCCAGTCCTCCGCCGACCCCGTGAGCGTGACCGTCTCGACCGCCAGCCCTGCCGCCAGCATCGCGTCGTGCACTCCGCGGAACACCGGAGCCTGGCAGACCGCCTTCCGGTAGCCCCTGGCGACGCTGTCCCGGAACACAAGCCCCAGAGCGTGCATACCACCGGCGCTGACGACGATGTTCGACGGATGCACGGCCGCGCTTCCGGACATCTCGCGCTCGCGCCGGGCTATGGCCTCGCGCAGGACCGGCAGCCCCTGCGAAGGCGCGTAGAAGTACGGAGCGTCGTCGGAATCCGGAGAAGCCGTACTGGATTCCGGCCGCTTCCCCTCCGGCCAGCAGGGAACATTCTCCACGAGAACCGACCATGGTTCGTCGGGCCGCGACTCGGCGATCGCCAGCCGACGCTGCAGGGCGGACACAGCCGGTGTCGCGAGGTTCTTTTCGATGAACTCCGATCGCATCAGCGGTACGTCTCCAGAGTTCCGGTTCTGCGTATGTCGAGGGAGACGCAGTGGAACGATCCGCCCAGGGTGCGCGCGTGGGTGAGGCGCATCGGAAGGACGTCGATCCCGCGCTTCTCAAGAGCGCGGAGAAGCGCGGGCTGGCGCTCGTCCGCCACCACCAGATCCTCCCTGATGACCAGGAGGTTCATGCCGACCCAGGGGGAGCCGTAGGGGTACTCCCCCACATACTCGGTCTCGGTCATTTCCGGGCACCAGAGATGGTCCCAGCCGCGGAGGTAGTCCGGCATGTTCTTGTCGTTGACGCGCTCAGGATTGAGGAGTACGAGTCCGGGCCGGAGCGGGACGATGGTGGTGTCGATATGGGTTCCGGTGTAGATGTCACGGCAGGGATGAACCGTGTAGGTGTCCCCCAGCGCCGACTGGAGCCATTTCCAGCCCAGTTCGTTTCCGCTGTCCGAAACCAGATACAGCAGATCGGTCCCGCAGCGCATCACGTTGGCGGCGTCGAATGCGGGTTCCAGGTTTCCGAGCCGACGTCCGGGCTCGGCGCCCATGTCGTACATGTCGTCGCCGAGCCGCGGCTTCGGCGCCGATATCCATCGCGCTCCGCTTTCAAAGAACTCAAGCAGCATGTTCTTGTAGGCGAAGGGTTCCAGGAATCTCGACCGAAGAACCATGGGGGTCTCGATGACGGTGCTGCCCACGGTCAGAAAGACATCGCGCGGGCAGTAGTCGTAGAAACCGTCGGTCTGCCAGTCCGGCGTGGCGAGTTTCGCCGCGTGATCGCGGGCCTCGGGCCGCCGGACCTTCACACCGATTTTCGTGAGCTCATCACAGAGCATGGACAATTCATGCTCGGTCTCCTCGAGAATATGGCGCCCATACGGACCGGAAGGGATTTTGTCGACCGTTCCGTATTCCGGGTACTCCAGGGTGAACAGGCCCTTGTCGGGGATCGGTACGCGGGCGCCGGCCGCGGTGCCGATGATGACTTCTTCGAGCGGATCCCACTCGTTGTGCACATCGACCAGACTAAACGGATTTGTCACGGCAAACCCCTCCCCGTCGCCCGCATACGCCGTCATGACTGCGGGCAATCTAGGAGATTCCGCGGCCCGGCGACAAGCCTTGCGGATTTGATCTCGGCCCTGAAATCATGGCCGAATTATTTTGGGCGGTGGCAAGCGGGGGCAGGGGATGGCGTCGGCTGAAGCGGGTGAGACGACCGCGGGTTTGCGTCCACTGCGCAGGAACTGGCGGTTTCAGATGCTGTGGGGAGGTGCCGCGGCATCGCTGCTCGGCTCCCGCATGTCCACCATCGCGTATCCGCTCCTGTTGCTGGCGATGACCGGATCGACGTTCGCCGCCGGAGCGTTCAGCGGAGTGCAGCTTCTGACGCAGGTGCTCTTCGGGATCCACGCGGGCACTGTCGCGGACCGTTACGACCGCAGGGTGGTCCTCATCGTGGCCGACGGGCTGCGCTTCCTGGCGTCCCTGACCGTCCCTCTCGCCCTCGCGATGGACCGGCTGACCCTCATCCACATCCTGCTGGTCGCGGTGGTGGTCGGCGCCACCATGGCCTATGCGTTTCCGGTCCGCACGCTCGCGATTCGCTCGGTCGTGCCCAAGGCGCAGCTGCGGCAGGCACTCGCCCAGGACGGCTTGCGGACCAACGGTACGGGTCTGCTGGGGCCGCCGCTGGCGGGATTCCTCTTCGGGCTCGGCCGTTCGGCTCCGTTCATCGGCGCGGCGGTCGGCTCGCTGCTCTCGTTCGGCGCGGCCTGCGCGGTCCCGTTCGACGGCAAGGCGGAGACGAGCGGGGGGAAGGCGCGCGGCGGAGCCCTGGAGGGAATCCGCTTCCTGGCCCGGAGCCCGCTGCTGCGGGCCACGGTGGGCATCACCTTCGCGCTCTATCTGGTCTGTTCCGCCACGGTGCTGTCGTGCCTGGTGCTCCTGCAGCGCGAGGGGGTCGGCAGTGCCGGCATCGGCCTCGCCCTGTCCGGCGAGGCGGCGGGCGGGATCGTCGGGGTGCTGTTCGTCAGCCGGCTGCACCGGCTGATGGGCCCCGGGAAACTGCTGATCGCCGCGTCCTGGCTGTATGTGCCGCCGCTCCTGGTGCTGCCGCTGTCCAGCAGCCCGGTCCTGGTCTTCTTCGTACTCGCGGTGATGCTGCTCAGCGATCCGTCGCTCGATGTGATGACCGATGTGCTGATCTTCCAACAGGTCCCCGACGAGCTGAGGGGCCGGGTCATGGCCGCGACCTTCATGCTCTTCACTCTTGGGATGCCCGCCGGGACGCTCGGCAGCGGCCTGCTGCTCGACTTCCTGTCGCCCGGCGCCATGTTCACACTGCTCGCGGCGGTACTGGCGGTCGCTCTGGTACCCCTAACCCTCAACCGCACACTGTGGGAGTCCGGGTGGCCGGTCTGATTCCGCTGTCCTTCGCCCAGCAGCGCCTGTGGCTCATCGACCGGCTGGAAGGGCCCAGCGCGGTCTACAACGTCCCCTTGGCGCTGCGATTCTCCGGCGCCGTGAACCGTGCCGCCCTGGAGGCCGCCCTCCGGGATGTGGTGGTGCGCCACGAGAGTCTGCGCACGGTGTTCACCGAGACGGAGGGGGTCGCGCACCAGGACATCCTCGGTCCGGATGCGCTGAGCGTGCCGTTCGAGGTACGTGGGACGGATGAGGCGGCGCTCGCCCAGGACCTGGCGGAGTTCGCCGCCCGCCCCTTCGACCTGGCGCACGAACTGCCCGTCCGCGCTCGGCTGTTGCTGTCGGCACCGGAAGAATCGGTACTGGCGCTGGTGATTCACCACACCGCCTGCGACGGCTGGTCCATCGGCCCGCTCTTCCGCGACCTCGGGACCGCGTACCGGGCGTGGTGCCAGGCGGACGGTCGCGCACCGCAGTGGGAACCGCTGCCGGTCCAGTACGCGGACTACGCCCTCTGGCAGCGGGAGATGCTGGGGGACGAGGACGACCCGGACAGCGAGGTGTCCCGCCAGTCCGCCTTCTGGTCCGCCGAACTCAGCGGCCTGCCCGCGCAGCTGTCGCTGCCCGCCGACCGGGTCCGTCCGGCGGTGAGCGACTTCCGTGGTGGAGCCGTACCGATCGAGATCGGCGCCGGGGCCCACCGCGGACTGACGCGGTTGGCACGGGACGCGCGGGCCAGCTCCTTCATGGTGGTCCAGGCCGCGCTGGCGCTGCTGCTGACCAGGCTCGGGGCCGGCACCGACATCCCGATCGGCACCGTGACGGCGGGCCGCGACGAGGTGGCGCTGGAGGAACTGGTCGGCTTCTTCGCCAACACTCTGGTCCTGCGCACCGACACCTCCGGCAACCCCACCTTCCGGGAGTTGCTGGAGCGTGTGCGGAGCAGGACCCTGAAGGCGTACGCACACGGCGAGCTTCCGTTCGAGCGAGTCGTGGAACTCATCAGCCCCGAGCGGTCCCTGGCCAGGCATCCGCTCTTCCAGGTGATGCTGGTCTTCGAACCCGAGGGTGATGCCGTCCCCGAACTGCCCGGGTTGCGGGTCGGCCTCGAAGAGGTGGACACGCGAAGCGCCAAGTTCGATCTGACCGTCAGTCTGAGGGAGCGATTCGGCCGCGACGGCGAACCGGTCGGCCTTTCGGGGGAACTCCGTTATCGCACCGACCTGTTCGACCATGGGACGGCCGAGCGTATGGCCACCCGTCTGGTACGGATCCTGGCCGCCGCCGCGCGGAGCCCGGAGCTTCCCGTCGGACGCGTCGATATCCTCGACGCCGCCGAGCGGAACCGTGTGCTGATCGAATGGAACGACACCGGCCTGGACGCACCCGCCCCGAGCCTGCCCGCGCTCTTCTCGGCCCAGGCCGCCCGGACCCCGGCCGCACCGGCCGTGTCCGACGGCGGCCTGGTGCTCACGTACGCGGAGCTGGACGCGCGGGCCAACCGGCTGGCACATCTGCTGGCCGCACGCGGAATCGGCCCGGAGAAGCTGGTCGCGGTCGCCCTGCCCCGTTCGGCGCAGGCCGTCATCGCGCTCCTGGCCGTCCTCAAGGCAGGGGGCGGCTACCTTCCGCTGGACCCCGGCTATCCGGTGGAACGGCTCGGCGCCATGCTCCGTGACGCCCGGCCGGAGCTCGTCCTCACCACGGCACAGGCCGACCCGACGGCCGAGCCGGCCATACCCCGGCTGTGCCTCGACGGCTCCTCGATCCAGGCCGAGTTGGAGAGCCGACCCGCCACCGATCCGGCCGTGCGGACACATCCCGGTCATCCGGTCTACGTCATTTACACCTCAGGATCGACAGGCCGTCCCAAGGGTGTCGTCGTCACCCACGGAGCTCTGGCCGACTACCTGGCCTGGGCACGCCGGGCCTACCCGGCGACCGCCGGTACGGTTCTGCTCCATACGTCGCTCTCGTTCGATCTGACGGTCACCGCCCTGTGGACGCCGCTGACGGTCGGCGGCTGCCTGTTCACGGCCTCGATCCCGGAGCCGGCCGAGATGGCGGAGCCGGCCGGTATGGAGTTCACCTTCGTGAAGGCCACACCGAGTCATCTGCCGCTGCTGGCCGAGGCATCCGACCTCTGCTCGCCCACCGGTCAGCTGCTGCTCGCCGGCGAAGCCCTCACCGCCGAGGCGCTTCACAGATGGCGCCGCCGACACCCGCACATGACCGTGCACAACGTGTACGGACCGACGGAGACCACGGTCAGCTGCGCCGACTTCCCCGTGGAGCCCGGTGCCGAGCTCCCGCCCGGAACGGTGCCCATCGGCCGTCCCCTGGCCAACACCCGGATCTACGTACTGGATTCCGCGCTGGCCCCGGTGCCGCCCGGTGTCGTGGGCGAACTGTACGTCGCGGGCTCGGGCCTGGCCCGGGGATATCTGGGCCGGCCGGGCCTGACGGCCGAGCGGTTCGTCGCGTGCCCCTTCGGGGCCCCGGGCGAGCGGATGTACCGCACCGGCGATCTCGCACGGTGGCGGCCGACCGGGGTGCTGGACTTCATGGGGCGGGCCGATCAGCAGATCAAGATGCGTGGCTTCCGCATCGAACCCGGCGAGATCGAGACCGTACTGGCCGCCGACCCGGTCGTGGGCCAGGTCTCGGTGGTGGCTCGGGAGGACAGGTGGGGAGACCAGTGGCTGGTGGCGTACGTGGTGCCCGTCGAGGGCGGGACCCCCGAGAGCATGGACGGCTCGGCCGTACGCGAGCGGGCGCGGCGGCTGCTGCCGGAGTACATGGTGCCCGCCGTCGTGGTGCCGCTTCCGGCGCTGCCGCTGACGCCGAACGGCAAGCTCGACCGTGCCGCCCTGCCCGCGCCACGGCCCAGCGCCGGGAAGTCGTGCCGGGGACCGGGCACGCCGGTCGAAGAGGTCTTGTGCGAGCTGTTCGCGGAAGCTCTCGGCGCCGAGGGGATCGGCGCCGACGAGGGGTTCTTCGAACTGGGCGGCCACTCGCTGCTCGCCGCCCGGCTGACCGGCCGGATCGCGGCCCGGCTGGGCGTGGAGGTGCGGCTGCGAGACCTGTTCGAGGCGCCTACGGTCGCCGCCCTCGCCAGCCGTCTGGGCAGGGTCGGCGAGCGCGACGGGACGGCCTTCGACGTCCTTCTGCGGCTTGGGGTGGGCGGTTCGGGCACCCCGCTGTTCTGTGTGCATCCGGGTGGTGGCATCAGCTGGTGCTACACCGGGCTGATCCGCCATCTGCCACCGGATCTGCCGGTCTACGGACTACAGTCCCGGGCGTTGTCGCCCGACACCGCGTGCCCCGCGACCATCGAGGAGATGGCGCGCGACTACCGCGAGCAGATCGTCTCGGTGCAGCCCGTCGGCCCGTACCGGCTGCTCGGCTGGTCCTTCGGCGGCCTCGTCGCGCATGCCGTCGCCGTACAGCTCCAAGAGGCGGGCGAAGAGGTGCGGTTCCTCGGCATGCTGGACAGCTATCCGGAGTTCCATGACCACGGCGACCGGCTTCCCCGGTGGGGGGAGGACGGCGCGGTGGACCTTCTCCACGAGGCGATCGGTGGACTCGACGGGCTCGCGGCGGACGAGATGCCGCGGGTGCTGGCCGCCCTGAGGCATCACCGTGCGCTGTGGCGGGGTTACGTACCCCGGCGTTACCGGGGAGATCTCCTCTTCTTCACCGCCGCCCGGGACCGGCCCGAGGGCCGGGACGCGGTCAGGGAGTGGACGCCTTTCATCAATGGGACGATCGAGGAGATCTCCGTCGAGTGCGCTCATCCGGCGATGCTGTCCCCCGGACCGTCGGCCATGATCGGAAGAGCGCTGGCAGCCGCGCTCTCCCCCTGACCTGCCCGGCCCACGAGGTCCACAGAGCCGTCGCCGCGCAGTCGGGCCCGGGCGCCGGTGCGGTACATCCGCCCGCCGGGCGGTCCGTACGGATCGGCCACGAAGCGCTCCGCGGTGCGGGCCGGTCGCCCCGGGTAGCCACGGGCAGGCCCCGGACCGGACAGGTACAGCTCGCCGACGACGCCGGGCGGCAACCGCCGCCCCGCTCCGTCCAGTACGTAGGCCGGGGGCCGGTCGGCACTCGGGTAGGTGTCCGCGACCTGCCCGGCCGAACGGCGGGACGTGACGGTCACGCGGCCGCCCCGCAGCAACTGCCCCCACCATTCCCATACGGTGAAGTCGAAGACGTCGCCGAACCCGGGACAGGGACCGGCCCCGGTGATCACACGCAGCACGTCCTGGTGGGAGAGGACGGCCCCCAGGGGTTCGCCGTGCGCGCTCGCGGCCCGGACCACGCAGGCGGCGCCGGCCGGCTGTGGAGGCGGTGTGCGGACGTCCGGCGGGGTGGCCGGTCCTGGTTCGCCGATGACCAGTGTGGGCAGGTCGGCGGGGAGGAACCAGGCATGGGCGCGATCCGTGACGGTCAGGACGGGCGGGCAATCGGCCGGCAGCAGTTCGAGGCGATCGTGCGGCGTGCCGGGGTCGAGCGGAAGACAGCAGCCTCCGGCTCTGAGCACGGCGAGCGTCGCGATCACCAGGTGGGCCGAGCGCGGGAGCGCCACCGCCACGGTCAGCTCCGGTCCCACCCCCGCCTCCCGCAGCGCCGACGCCATCTGGTCCACCCGCTCGCCGAGTTCGGCGTACGTGAGCTCGGTGGCGCCGTACACCACCGCGATCCGGTCGGGTGTGCGCCGGACCTGGGCCTCGAAGCGGGAGATGACGGTCTGCCCGTCAGCGGTCTGCCCGTCGGCGATCGGCGGTGGCGGGAGCTCCGCGCCGGTCGGCGGTGCCGTGAGCGGGCGGGTGGCGGAGAGGGGCAGGTCGGACAGGCGGGTGTCCGGGGCTGCCGCCACGCTGTGCAGCAGCGTGCCCCACAAGGAGGTGATCCGCTCAGCGGTGTCCTCGTCGAAGAGTTCGGTGCGGTACGAGAGCATGCCCTGGAGCCCGGAGTCGGTCTCCCAGAGCTGCATGCCGAGGTCGAACTGTGAGGTGCTGACGTCGAACGGTACGGGCTCCACGTCAAGTCCGGTCAGTTCGGCCGTCTCCGGGGCGTTGTTCTGCAGTACGAAGAGCACCTGGGCCAGCGGATTGTGCCATGGGCTCCGGTCCGGGTTCAGCTCCTCGACGATCTTCTCGAACGGCACGTCCTGGTGCGCGTAACCGTCCAGCGCCACTCGCCGTACCTGGTCCAGCAAGGACCGGAAGGTGGGATTCCCGGAAAGGTCGGCGCGCAGCGCCAGGGTGTTGACGAAGAAGCCCACGAGACGGTCGAGTTCGGTACGACCCCGGGCAGCGGTCGGCACGGCCACCACGATGTCGTCCTGACCGCTGAGCCTGCCCATCAAGCAGTGGAAGGCCGTGAGCAAGGTGATGAACACCGTGGCACTCCCCGCCTGACTGACGGCGCGGATCCCGTCCAGAACATCTGCCGGGACGCGGAATTCCACGACCCGTCCCGCCGAACTGCCCGCAGCCTCGCGAGGTCGATCGAAAGGCAGCTCGATGGCCGTCGGAGCGCTGGCCAGCCTTTCCTTCCAGTAGACCAGTTGGTGTGCGAGAACCCCGTCCCGCAGCCAGTCGCGCTGCCACACCGCGTAGTCGGCGTAGCACACCGGCAGCTCGGCCAGGCCAGCCCGCTCCTGGCGACCCCCGGCCGCGTAGAGGGCGGCCAGGTCCTCGAAGAAGACGCTGCCGGACCAGCCGTCGGTGACGAGGTGGTGCATGGTCAGCAGCAGGATGTGCTCGTCGGCGGCCAGACGCAGCAGCTCCGTCCGCATGAGCGGTCCCCGGACCAGGTCGAAGGGGCGCATGGCCTCCTCGCCGACCAGCCGCTCGGCCTCGCGCGTCCGCTCATCCGACCCCAGCCCGCTGAGATCGGTGAGGGCCAGTTCCCAGGACGGCACGGGCCGGATCTCCTGCCACGGCTCGCCGTCATCGGAACCGAAGACCGTACGCAGCACCTCGTGGCGTTCGACCATCGCCTCCAGACTCCGCCGCAGCGCCTCCCGATCGAGCGCGCCGCGCAGCCGCAGCGGAGAGGCGATGTTGTAGGCCGGGCTGCCCGGCTCCAACTGGTCGATGAACCACAGGCGTCGCTGGGCGAATGACAGCGGAAGCCGCTGTCCGGCGACCCGGGGCAGGGGCACGATCGGCGGCGTCGTCGGTGTGCCGGACCGCAGCGACGCCTCGGCCCGTTCGGCGAGTCCCGCGATCGTCGGGCTCTCGTAGATCGCGCGAACCGGGAGCTCGGCGCGCAGATCGGTGCGGATCCGGGCGAGCACCTGGGTGGCCAGGAGTGAATGGCCGCCGATGGAGAAGAAGTTGTCGTGCACGCCGATGCCGCCGAGCCCGATACTGCCGACCCCGATGAGGGCACTCCAGATGCCCCCGATGATCTCCTCGGCCGGGGTGCGTGGCTCGGCGCCGCCGCCGACCTGGGCGGACAGCTCCTGTTCGGGGCTCGGGAGCCCTCGGCGGTTGAGCTTTCCGTTGGAGTTGAGCGGCATGCTCTCCAGCAGAACGATCGCTGAAGGAATCATGAAGCCCGGCAGCCGCCCACGCAGGTGATCGCGCAGCCGGGCCCGGGTCTCCCGCTCCCACGTGAGCCGCGTTTCGTCCGAAGTCGGCCACCGTCCGGCGGCGACCGACGCATAGGCCACCAGATGCCGGTCCCCAGGGGCCTTGTCATGCACGATGACCAGGACGTCCTCGACATCCGGGTGGCCGCGCAGGGCTTCCCCGACCTCTCCCAGCTCGACCCGGAAGCCACGGACCTTCACCTGGTGGTCGGACCGGCCGACGATCTCGATCGTGCCGTCGGGTCGGTACCGGGTCAGATCACCGCTGCGGTAGAGCCGTGCCCCGGGGACTCCGCTGAACGGATCCGGAACGAAACGGGTCGCGGTCAGATCCGTCCGGCCGAAGTAGCCGCGCCCGACGCCGTCACCCCCGACATAGAGCTCACCCGCGACTCCGGGCGGGACCGGCTGCAGCGCGCTGTTGAGGATGTAGATCCGGCTGCCCGGCAGCGGGCGGCCGACCGGGAGGGCGCCGTCGGGGTCGTCGCCGGGGTGCCCCTCGGCGAAGTGGGTGTTGTCGATGGTGGACTCGGTGAGACCGTAGGTCCCGGCCATCACGGTCCCCGGGTGGCACAGGCGCCGCGCACGCTCGAAGTCGCGTACGTACCAGACGTCACCGCCCGCCATCAGGAAGTCCAGGAACTCCAGCGACTCCCCGCTCGCCTCGACATGGTCCAGGAACACCCGCAGCAGCGGCGGTACGAACTCCGCGCTGTTGACGCCTTCCTGAAGCATCAGGTCGAGCAGCTCCGGCGGCGACAGCGAGACCTCGCGCGGGCACACCACCAGCGTGGCGCCGGTGAACAGCGCGCGCATGGTGTCGCCCATGAACATGTCGAAGGAGAAGCTCGCCATCTGCACATGGGCCCTCAGGCGCCGGCTCAGGTCGTAGCGCTCCTCGAACGAGTGAAAGTAGTTGACGAAGTTCGCGTGCGTGAGCATCGCGCATTTGGGGGTTCCGGTCGAGCCCGAGGTGTAGAGCATGCCCGCGAGATTCGACGGGAGCACGCCGGTGACCGGCGGGAGCGTCGGCTGCGACCGTATCTCCGGGTCGTCCCTGTCGATCAGGAGGACGGGTACGGCGTCGGCTCCGGTCAGGGCCGCTGCCGTGGTGGCGTCGGAGATCAGCAGCGAGGCTTTGGAGTCCGACAGCATGAACGCCAGGCGCTCCGCCGGGTAGTCCGGGTCCAGCGGGATGAAGGTGCCCCCCGCCTTGAACACCGCGAGAAGGGCGACCAGAGTCGCGGCCGAGCGCTCCAGGCAGATCCCGACGCCGGTTTCGGCCCCGACCCCTCGGGAGCGCAGGGCGTGCGCCATCTGATTGGCGCGCTCGTCCAGCTGCCGGTAGGTGAGGCGCTGATCCCGCCACACCACCGCGAGGGCTTCCGGCGTGCGGCGGACCTGCTCCTCGAAGAGGGTGTGCAGGCACCGGGGCTCACCGCGCGCCGAGCCGGTGTCGTTCCAGCCGGTCAGGATCTGCTCGCGTTCCGCTGGGAGGAGCAGGCGCAGTGCGCTGACGGGCCGGTCGGGGTTGGCCAGGGCGTCTTCGAGCAGCTGCCGCAGGTGTCCGGCCATGCGCCGGATCGTGGCGGGCTCGAACAGGTCGGTGCTGTATTCCAGCTCGCAGACCAGCTTCTCCCCCAGATGCCGTACCGCCAGGGTGAGATCGAACCTGGCCGAGGTGCGCGGCAGGTCGATGCGCTCCACCGCGAGCCGGGCGAATTCCGGTGCTTCCTCCGCTTCCTCTGCTTCCTCGTGCCCTTCCGACCCGCGGAACAGCACCTGGAACAGCGGGGTGGAACTCGGATCACGTTCCGGCTGAAGGATTCTGATCAGCTCTTCGAACGGCACGTCGCCGTGCACCCGGGCCTCCCGCACCGCCGCGTCCACCCGGCGGACGACCTCGCCGAAACCGGGCTCGAGCCGGGCTCCGGAAAGGTCGCTGCGGAGCACCACCGTGTTGGCGAAGTGCCCGATCGCGCTGTCCGGTTCGCCCTGGGGCCGGTTGGGCAGGATCGTGCCCACCGTAATGTCCCGCTGGTCGCAGTAGTGAGCAAGCAGGGTCTTGAACGCCGCGAGGACCGTGGTGGCCACGGTGGTCCCCCGGCTGTCGCTGAAGCCGGTCAGCCGGGCCGTCAACTCCTGGCCCAGCTCAAAAATTTGGGCTGCCCCGCGTCCGCTCCGTACGGCGGGCCGACGTCTGTCGCACGGCAGCCGCAGCATCGCGGGCACGCCATCGAGCCGCTTCCGCCAGTATTCCAGCGAGGCGGCGTACGACCGGCCGCGCTGCTCGCGCGCGTAGTCGGCGTACCGCGGGGAGGGCGTGGGCAGCACGGGGGGCCGGCCGTCCCGGAACGCCGCGTAGACCTGCCCGAGCTCGCGAAGCAGCACCTCCATGGATGCGCTGTCAAGGACGATCTGGTGCGCGGTGACGGCCAGCGCGTGGTCCTCGCCGGACAGGCGCACCAGCCGCAACCGGATCAGCGGCCCCGACACAAGATCGAAGGGAGCGTCGGCCTCCTCGCTCAACAGCCGCTCCGCCTCGGATTCCCGCCGGTCTTCCGGGAGCCCGCCGAGATCGGTGAACGACAGCGGAAGGTCCGCGCTATCGGCCGGTACGCACACCGGCACGCCGGCCCTGTCGGGGAAGCGGGCCCGGAGTGTGTCGTGGCGTCGCACGATCTCGTCGAAGGCCCGACGCAGCGCCTCGACATCCAGGTCCCCCCGGATGCGCAGGGCGACAGCGACGCTGTAGACCGAGTTACCCGGCCGCAGTCTGTCGAGGAACCAGAGCTGCTCCTGTCCGAAGGACAGCGGCAGATCGTGCGGGGCTGAGTCGGCCATAACCTCACCAGGAACCGATGGAGCACTGCCAAGGCGATGAGATTAGCGGATCATCAGCCAGCCGGATCACGACTCCAACCGGTGGAGCCGCAGGTCGGTGAAGGCATACTGCAGGATGACGGCGAGCCCTTCGGTCATGTACCCCCGCCCGGCGGACGGGGCGAAGGCCGCATACCCGAGCCCTCTCCCCCGCGCGGCCGGTTCGCACAGCACCCGTGACGTGTGACTTCGCTGTACCGCGACCGCGCAGGCTCCGCCGGTGTACGACGACGCGGGGCCTCTCTCCTTGGAGAGAGGCCCCGTGCCGTTCGGCGCTGTTCGCGGTCTACTCGACGTTGATCTTGAACGTGCTGGTCGTGTTGCGGATGTCCTGGGCGTTGCCGCTCATCCGAAGGTTACGGAAGGTGGCTTCGCCGACGGCGGGGCCCTGACCGGGTTCCGGGAGTTCGTTGGCCCAGATGCCGAACCCGGACTTGGCGTCGAACGCGTCTCCGCTCTTCTTGGAGTTGGTGATGGAGATATCGGTGAAGATCGTGTCCTTCACCGGGAACTGCGGCTGACCGCCGACGTAGTTGGTCTGGAACATCACGCCTCCGTAGGTGGAGTCGTCGATGTCGACGTCATTGACGCGGATGCCCTGGAAGACCTTGGAGGCGGAGAACGCCCAGATGGCCGGGAAGACCTGCGAGCCCCAGAAGTGGCCGCCCGTCCTTTCCAGGGAGACGTTCTCGATCGTCGTGGGGTCGGTCCCGAAGCCGTTCATCGGGTAGCCGAAGTCCAGCGAGGAGATCGTGATGCCGGAGTAGACCAGGGTGTCGGCGACACGGATGTTGCGGAAGGTGTTGTTGTAGCCGCCGTAGACGGCGATTCCGGCGGCCCGCCAGGTGAGTGTGGACGTCAGGTTCTCGTAGAGGTTGTTCTTCTCGTCGGCTCCGCCCGCGTCGATCGCCGAGAAGAGTGCGAAGCTGTCGTCGCCCGTGGCCCGGGCGTCGTTGTTGACGACGTGGTTGTCCGTGGAGCCGTTCGTCATGTTGATGCCGTCGGCGAACATGTCCCGGATGCGGGAGTTCTGAATGGTCATGTGGTCGGTGTTGGCGCCCCAGTAGAGGCACACCATGTGCTCGACCCAGATGTTGTCGATGGTGATGTCGGAGACGCCTGCGAAGTCGAACACCTTGCCCGGGCCGTCGATGCGGGACGTGTAGTTGCCGAAGTAGGCGAATCCGGCGAACGTCGAGCCCTTGGCGGTGGCGTCGGCCCGGAAGCCGATGTCGGTGTTCTCCTGTGAGGAGGGTGCGTGGAAGCGGGTGAACCACGGTCCGGCTCCGACGACCTTGACCGCCTTGCCGTAGACCTGGAACTTGCTGGAGGTCTCGTAGTCTCCGGCGGGCAGGTAGACGCCGACGAGCTTGCCCGTCGTGTCCATACGGACCTTGTCGAGCGCGTTCTGCACGTCCTGTTGCGCGAAGCCGGCCGGGACCGCATAGGCGGCCGGGTCCGGGTTCGAGGCCGCTGTCGCCTGCTCGGCGTTGATGAAGTCGATGGCGTAGGTGGAGGTGTTGGCCGCGTCCTTCTGGAGCCGGATCTTGGAACCGGCCGGAACGGTCTTGCCGAGCAGCAGGTTCGCCTCGTCGTAGATGTGGCGGGGCGCACCGGAGCCGGGCGAGTTGCCGGGTGCGGTCTCGTTGCCGTACAGCCAGGCGTACTTCGAGGTCAGATCGATCGCTTTGAGGAACTGGCCGTCCACGTAGACGTTCAGCGTCGTGTTGGTGCCGTCGGGGATGGAGAAGCGGGTCACCAGGGTGTTGGTGGCCGCGCGGGTGGTCCACTCGACGTACTGGCCGGTCGCGCTGAGGGTGACCGCCTTGCGGCCGCTGGCCTCGCCGGCGATGTCGCCGATGGTCCGGTTCGGGCCGACGACCTTGGCTCCGCCGCCGACCGTGCCGTCCTCGGCCTCGTACATGTCGTACGGCATGTCCGCGCCGCGGCCGACGAACAGGGGCTGCGTGGTGGTGTTGTTGGCCCGTTTGACCGGCAGTTCGTTGGCGTCGTCGGCGATGACGGTCTTGACGGTGTACTTGCCGTTGACGGCCGTCCACGAACCGAGGCTGACGGGTGCGGTCGTCTGGCCGGCCGCGATGGCACCGCTGTAGGAGCCGGTCAGGGTCTTGACGGTGGCGCCCTTGGAGTCCTGGATCGTCAGCGTCACGCCGTGGGCACCCGAGGCCGAGGCCGTCGTGCCCTGGTTCTTGATCGCGACGGTGAATTTGACGTCGTCACCGGCCGACGCACTGGACGGGGCCCATGAGACCGGTGCGGCGACCAGGTCGGAGCTGGAGACCGGCTTGACGACAAGGGCGTCGGAGCGGGTGAATGCGTTGTTCGCCTCGTTCTGTTCGATGACCTTGTTCGACGGGTCCACCGCGGCGCCGACCGCGTAACTGCCCGCGTCCCGGGCGCCGGTGCTCGCGGTGACCATCTTCGACTCGCCGGCCGCGAGGGCCGGGACGTCCGCCGTGGCGGCCTTCGTGCCGCCGAGCGTGAAGTTCAGGTCGGTGGCCTTCGACGCCTTGGTGCCGCCGTTGGTGACGGTCGCCGAGAGGCTGACGGCGTCGGTCTCCAGCGGGGCGGCGGGCGTGTTCGTGATGCCGGTGACCTTGAGGTCCGGGTTGGCGGCCGGGGTGCCGATCACCTGGAACTCGGCGACCTGCGCGCCCGGAGCGCCCGAGTTGGCGGTGAACTTCAGCTGGATGTCCGCGGCCGCTCCGGAGACCGGGATCGTCACGGTGTTGCCACTGGCCGGGTTGAAGGTGTAGTCCTTCGCCGCCACGAGGCTTGTGAAGGCCGTCGCGTCCTGGTCACGGCCGAGCACCTGGATGTTCTGGGTGCGCGTGGGCCAGGCCGCGTCCGGGTTGAGCTTGACGACGACCTGACTGAGGTCGGCGTCGGCGCCCAGCTCGGTGGTGAGGGTGGCCGGGTAGGCGCCGCCCGCGCTCTCCCAATAGGTGCTGATCTGGCCGTCGTTGGCGTTGGCGGCGAGGTAGGTGAAGGTGTACGAGGATGCCTCGATGGGCTTGCCCTGGCCGAGGTCGGAGCCGGAACCGGAGCCGGGCCGGGTGACGCTGTTGCTCGCCGCCGACACGTTCCCGGCAGCGTCCTTCGCCTTCACGTAGTAGGTGACCGTCGCCGCAGCCGACGGGGTGTCGGTGTACGTCGTGACGTCGCCCGCCACAGACTTGACGAGTTCGCCGCCCGCGTAGATGTCGTAGCCGGTGACCTTGACGTTGTCGGTCGACGCCTGCCAGGTGAGCTTCACATCGCTGCCGGACTGCGTGTAGGCGAGGTTGCCGGGCGCCGTGGGTGCCTGGGTGTCGCCGCTCGTCCCCTTGCGGGTGACGCTGTTGCTGTTGGCGGAGACGTTGCCCGCGGCGTCCTTGGCCCGGACGTAGTACGTGATGTCGCTGTCGGCCGGCTGGGTGTCCGTGTACGTCAGGACGTTCCCGGCGACGCTCGCCCGCAGCTGACCGCCCGCGTAGATGTCGTAGCCGGTCACGCCGGTGTCGTCGGTGGCCGCGTTCCAGGTCAGCTTGATCTGGCCGGTGGTCGGCTCGGCGTAGCTCAGGTTCGTCGGCGCGGTGGGTGCCTGGGTGTCGCCGGTGGTCGGTCCGTACACCTCGAGCTCGGACAACTGACCTGCGGGCCAGCCGGAGTTGGCGGTGATCAGCACGCGCACGTAGCGCGTCGTGGTGGTGTCGAAGCCGATGGTCGCCGACTGGTCGTTGCCGCTGACGTCCCCGAAGGTATATGCCTTCGAGGCCGTCAGGTCGGTGAAGTTCTGGTTGTCCGTCGAGCTCTGGATCTTGAGCGTTTGACTGCGGCTCGGCCATCCGCTGGGCAGCCGCAGGGTCACCTGGTTCACCTTGACCGACGATCCCAGGTCGACCTGGAGCCACTGGGGGAAGGCGTTGTTCTTGCTCTCCCAGTAGGTGGCCCGGTTGCCGTCACCGGCGTTGGCCGCCCCGTAGACGTCGGCGTGCCCGCTCTCGGTGAAGGTCTTGCCCAGGGCGAGGTTGGGGGTCGAGGCGGCGGCCGTGAAGACCTGCATCTCGCCGAGCTGGCCGGTGGAGGCGACCGAGTTCTTGCTGAAGTCGGCGCGCACGTACCGGGCGAGGGTCGCGGGGAAGGAGATCTTGACCGTGTTGCCGTTGCCGGGGCTGAAGACGTACTGCGCCGACGACTTGAGCGTGGCGAAGCTCTTGCCGTCGGCACTGCCCTGGAGGGCCAGCGTCTGCTTGCGGGTCTGCCAGTCGGCGGGCAGGCGCAGCACGACCTGGCGGACGCGCTCGGTCCGGCCGAGGTCGGTCTGCACCCACTGGGCGGACTTCTTTCCGGCCTGCCAGTAGGTGTCGGCGTCGCCGTCGGCGACATTGGCGGCCGAGTGGGTGCCGAGGGCGCTGCCGGACTTGGTCGGGGCGTCCGCGGCGGCATTGGGACCGCCGGCCGCCTGCGCGCCGACGGCGGGCATGCCTAGAACCATGACAGTGGAGGCGAGCGCAGCGGTTGCTGCGCGCCGTCTCCAGGATCTCGGCTTGGGTCGAATCATGCGGGGTCACTCCCTGCGGAGGTTCGCGCGCGCCGGAGGGGCGGCGAGGACGGCTCTTTCCTGGGCAGAGCGGTGGCGCGGGGATGGTCAACATGGTCAACTTTTTGCGGGCTTTCCATCGAAAGATTGCAGAATTATGTGAGTACGTCTACGGTCATGACGGCACACTTTTCACCCGGTGTGCCCGGTACTTGGCTCTGGCGCTTCGCGCCCTTACCCGGCACTCCTCCGAGGAGGCGGGGAACAGACCGCTGTCGTCCGACTCGGGGCCTTCGAGTGCGGGCGGGGCGAGACGTTGCTCCATACAACGCAAGCGCCCGCAAGTAACGCAAATTCTTGCGCGTTGATTGCCCTCGGGTCGACTTCGTCGGCAAGGGACGCGGCCTTGTCGAGCTGCGGTCGGCTCAGCCGGACTGCGGGCCGGAGCCGGGCGGGGGCGTGCCGCCGGCCGAGGGGTGGGCGTGCGCGGCGTGCAGGATCGTGGCGGCGCCGCGGATCGCGGCGGTGTGCGGTGC
The DNA here is from genome assembly GCF_042734105.1 of Streptomyces sp. NPDC059679. Lineage (NCBI taxonomy): Bacteria > Bacillati > Actinomycetota > Actinomycetes > Kitasatosporales > Streptomycetaceae > Streptomyces > Streptomyces sp. NPDC059679. The sequence goes on from NZ_JBHWES010000017.1 coordinate 112,958, forward strand.
GGGGACCGCCCGTAGCGGCGCGTGCAGTCCGCCGATGAGCCGGCGGGTGAGGTCGGGACGCAGTGCGCCGCCGCCGGCCAGGAGAGCACCCCAGCTCAGGGCTTCGGCGGTGAAGGACGTGCGGTCCTGCCGGAGCATTGAGGTGATCATGGCGGTGATGGCCTCGCTGATCTCCGCCGTGGTGCCGGCGCCGGTGAGGTCGGTGGTGCCCAGGGCGGTGCGGCGGGCGTCGAAGACGAGGCCGTCGACGAGGAGCACCACTTCGGTGAGGTGGGCGCCGACGTCCACCACGAGCAGCGGCAGGGAGAGGTCGGCGTCCGCGGCCAGGGCGATGGCGCGTGCGGTGGGGACGGTCAGGACCGCGCGCGGTCGCAGCACCTCCACGGCGGTGCGGGCACGTTCCCGGTAGCCGGGGCCGTCCAGCACGGGCGTGGTGACCACCACCAGCGGGCGGGTGAGGCGCGGCAGACGGTGGCCGAGCAGCCGGTCGAGCATCCGGGCCGTTCCCGGAACGTCGACGATGGCGCCGCGCCGGATCGGGTGGACGGCCCCGGGGAAGGTGACGGTGGGTACGTCGAGGATCAGTCCGCGGCCGGCCATCCAGGCGCGGGTACGGGCGCTGCCCAGGTCGAGCGCGAGGCCGCAGCACTGCCGGCACGACGGCCAGGGCCGGTGCCGGTGCCGGGCGGAGGAGTCGGCCCGGCGGCGGATGACGGTCATCGTCCGGCCTCCCGTACCTGCTGGCACCGCGCGCAGTAACGGGCCTGCGGAACGATCATCAGGCGTTCGCGTTCGACGGGGCGCCGGCACAGGTGGCAGTTGCCGTAGCAACCCTCGGCGATGCGTTGCAGCGCCGCCTCCACGTCGGCGAGGACCATGCACGCGGAGGCGGCGAGTTTCCCCCGCACTTCGGCCTGTGCCGCGGAACGGCACAGGAGCGGGTCCGCGGCGTGGGGCGCCACGGCTATCTGCCGCAGCTGCTCCTGGCGGAACAGGCGCTGTTCGCGCAGGTTCTCCCGCAGCGCGGCAAGGTCCTCGGGCGACAGGTGCGCGGCACGGTCGCCGATGGTCTGGTGGTTCACCACTTCACCCCTTTGAGCAGGGCGGAGACGAGGGCGGGTGGGACGGGGCCGGTCAGACGGCGGCGCGGCGCTGGCAGGCGACGCAGTGCCGGGTGTAGGGGAGGATCTCCAGGCGTTCGGCGGGGACGGGCTTGGCACAGCCCTGGCAGGTGCCGTAGGAGCCGTCGTCGACGCGGGCGAACGCCTCGTCGATCTCGGTGAGGACCCGCCGGATCGCCTCCGCCTGCGCGGACATCAGATGGTCGTCCGTGCTCTGTCCGGTCTCGTCGAGGGCCCGCAGCTGGGCCAGGCGGCTGTTGCGGGCGTGTTCAAGGCGCTGGCGGGCCTCGTGAGCGGTCAGCCGGCCGGGGCGGGGATCGCTCTGGGTGGTGTCGAGCGGCACGATGAGGTCCTTCCCGGAAGCGTGGAAACGCAGAAACGCAGATACGTGGAAGCGCGGCAGCGTAGAAACGTGGAAGCGTAGAAGGGCGCTGCGCGCGGCAGCGGCCGCCCGGTTCCGCCGACCGCGGTCTCCACGACCGCGGCACGGGCCGAACCGGGCGGCTCGGTCACCTTCGACTCTGCTCGACCCGGCGCCGGAAGCCCATCGGGCGCGGACCCCATTTGCCCGGGACAGCGGTGACCACGAGGCGATGGCGGGGAACGGCGGATGGGTAGCCGGTGACCTCGGATATGGGTGGCGTGCCCCATCGACCGCGCGCGGTGCGGGAGGCAGGCTGGGGCGGAATCGGTCGCGACCAGTCGCGGCAGCTCCGCCCGGGGTGCGATGACCGACAGCGGATAACCGACAGCGGATGACCGACAGTAGAGGTGATCACAGTCGGGTCGCAGAAGGAGGAGTTTCCGCGGTGTCGCTGTTCTGGCGGATCTTCGGGCTCAACGCCCTGGTGCTCGGCACCGCCACGGCCCTGCTGCTGTGGGCGCCGGTGACCGTCTCCGTGCCGGTGGTGCTGACCGAGGCGGTCATCCTGGTCGGCGGTCTCGCCGTCATGCTGGTCGCCAACGGCACCCTGCTGCGCTGGGGCCTGGCCCCGCTGGACCGGCTGACCAGGCTGATGACCACCGTCGACCTGCTGCGCCCCGGCCAGCGGCTGCCCGTGCCCGGCGCCGGTGGCGGCAGCGAGGTGATCGAGCTGATCCGCACCTTCAACGCCATGCTCGACCGGCTGGAACACGAACGCGCCACGTCCAGCGCCCGGGTGCTGCTGGCCCAGGAGGCGGAACGCCGCCGTATCGCCCAGGAGCTGCACGACGAGGTCGGACAGAGCATGACCGCGATCCTGCTGGTGCTCAAGCGCGCCGCGGACGACGCCCCCGAGCCGCTGCGCGAGGACCTCCAGCAGGCCCAGGAGATCACCCGGGAGAGCCTGGACGAGGTCCGCCGCCTGGTGCGCCGGCTGCGCCCCGGTGTCCTGGACGACCTGGGCCTGGTCAGTGTGCTGACCTCGCTCACGCAGGACTTCGCCACCCACACCGGGCTGCGGGTCGTACGGCGCCTCGACGCCGATCTGCCCGCCCTCGACCGGGAGAGCGAGCTCGTCCTGTACCGGGTGGCGCAGGAGAGTCTGACCAATGTGGCCCGCCATGCGGACGCGCATCGGGCCGAGGTGAGCCTGTACCGCGCGGGTGAGGCGGTGGTGCTGGAGATCGCCGACGACGGCCGCGGCATCGAGGCCGCCTGCGAAGGCGCCGGGATCCGCGGTATGCGCGAACGGGCCCTGCTCGCCGGGGCCACCCTGGACATCACCTCGACACCCGGCACCGGCACCCGGATCCGCCTGATCACCCCCGTACCCAGGAAGCAGTCCTGACCATGCACGATCCGACCTCGTCCGAACCCACCGCGGCCCCGGCACCCGTTCCCACGGCCGCGACGCCGATCCGCATCCTGCTCGCCGACGACCACGCCCTGGTACGCCGCGGTGTGCGGCTGATCCTCGACCGGGAACCCGATCTGGAGGTCGTCGCCGAGGCCGGGGACGGCGCCGAGGCCATCGAGGCGGCCCGGAACCAGGAGATCGACCTGTCCATCCTCGACATCGCCATGCCGCGCCTGACCGGTTTGCAGGCCGCCCGTGAGCTGGTGGCGCTCAAACCGGGGCTGCGCATCCTGATGCTGACGATGCATGACAACGAGCAGTACCTCTTCCAGGCGCTCAAGGCCGGGGCCTGTGGCTATGTGCTGAAATCCGTCGCCGACCGCGATCTGATCACCGCCTGCCGGGCCGCGATGCGCAATGAGCCGTTCCTCTACCCCGGCGCCGTCACCGCCCTCATCCGCAATTACCTGGACCGCGTCCGGCACGGCGAGGAGAACCCCGACCAGTTCCTCACCCCTCGCGAGGAGGAAGTCCTCAAACTCGTCGCCGAGGGGCACTCCTCCAAGGAGATCGCCGAGATCCTGTTCATCAGCGTCAAGACCGTGCACCGCCACCGGGCCAACCTCCTGCACAAACTCGGTCTGCACGACCGGCTGGAGTTGACCCGCTACGCCATCCGCGCGGGTCTCGTCGAACCCTGACACCCGCCCTTCCGACACCGGGGCACCCCGTGTCGAGCACCCAGCAGGAAGCCGAACGCCCAGCAGGAAAGGGACGGTGCATGCGCCCAGCACCCCGCACCGTCCCGACCGCCGGTCGTCACGGGCTCCATCTGCTCCACAGGCACTGCGGGCTCCACCGGGTCCACCGGGTCCACCGGGTCCACCGGCTCGCGGGGACGCTCATCGTGCTCCTCGCCGTCCTGCTGGCGCTGGTGCCCGCGGATACCGCGCGCGCCGCTTTTGGGCCGGTGCCCGCCCCCGCCCCGGCGGCCACGCACGCCGAGCACCCGCACGCCGAGCGCCTGGACACCGGGCCCCGCGCGGACGACCCGGGTGCCGCCGGCTGCGCGGCCCAGGCCCGGGCCCGGCACGACCGCCCTTGCGACCGTCCGTACCCACCGGATCACCACGCCACCGACCCCCGCGGTACGGATACCGGCCCGGCCGTCGGTATCCGCGATTCGGCGCCTTCCACGTGCGCACCCCTCACTTCCGGCCGACCGGCCCACCTGCGCGGCCGGGCACCTCCGGCGCCTTCCGGTACCTGACGCACCCCATCACCCTTTTCTCCGTCGCGGCCGCGCGAGCCGCCGCCGCGACATGCCTGCCGGAGGCTCGTGTTGAAACGCCGGAACAACCAGAACAAGCGGAACAGCAGCCGGAACACGCGGCACAAGTCCCTGCGCGCGCGTGCGCTGATCGCCCTCGCCGTGATCGCCGGATCGCTGGCCATCGCCCTCACCGTGCCGGTCCGCCTCGGCCTCGACCTGCGTGGCGGCACCCAGATCATGCTGGAAACCCGCTCCACCTCCACCACCGAAGCCGACGCCGCGGCCACCGACCGCACCGTGGAGGTGCTCCGCGGCCGTATCGACGCGCTCGGCGTGGCCGAGCCGACCGTCGTCCGCTCCGGAGACCACCGCATCCTCGTCGAACTGCCCGGTGTCCATGACCCGAAGAAGGCCGCCGATGTGCTGGGCCGCACCGCGCAACTCACCGTCCACGCAGTCCTCGGCCCGGCCGGGACCTCCGACGGCGCCACCGCCACGCCGCCCGCCGACCCGGCCGACCCGGCCGAGGAGCGTGTGCTGCCGGACGAGTCCGGACAGGCCCTGCGGCTGCGAGCCGCGGACCTGACCGGACGGGACGTAGAAGGCGCCGACGCCCGCTTCGACCAGCAGGGCGGTGCCGGATGGCATGTCGCCGTCGACTTCACCAAGACCGGTCAGGACCGGTGGAAGCAGGTCACCGCACGAGCCGCGTGCCATTCGGCCGGCGATCCGCAGCGCCGGGTCGCCATCGTCCTCGACAACAAGATCATCTCTTCACCGCAGGTCGACCCCTCCGTAGCGTGCGGGGCCGGTATCCCGGGCGGCACCACCCAGATCACCGGCTCCTTCGACGACAGCGAAGCCCGCGAACTCGCCCTGCTCATCTCCGGCGGCGCCCTGCCCGTTCCCGTCGAGACCGTCGAACAGCGCACCGTCGGCGCCACGCTCGGCGACGCGGCCATCGAGGCCGCGGCCTGGGCCGCCGCCATCGGCACCGCGCTGACCGCGCTGTTCATCATCGCCGTCTACCGGCTCATGGGTCTGCTCGCGACCGCGGCCCTGGTCTGCTACGGCCTCATCTCGTACGCCGCCCTGGCCGCGCTCGGCGCCACCCTGACCCTGCCGGGCCTCGCCGGGTTCGTCCTGGCGATCGGCATGGCCGTGGACGCCAACGTCCTGGTCTTCGAACGGGCCCGCGAAGAGTACGCGGCCCGCAGCCGCCCCACCCCGCGCTCGGCCCTGACGGCCGGGTTCCGCGGTGCCCTCAGCGCGATCGCCGACTCCAACATCACCACGCTGATCGCCGCGGGCCTCCTGTTCGCCTTCGCCTCCGGTCCGGTACGCGGCTTCGGTATCACCCTCGGCATCGGAGTCCTCGCCTCGATGGTCAGCGCCCTGGTGATCAGCAGGGTGCTCGCCGAATACGCGGTCAACCGCCCCGCGGCCAACCGCCGCCCTCGTATCACCGGCATCGCGAGCACCGGATGGGTACGCGACCGGCTGCTGCGGCGCGATCCGTTCCTGATGCGCCGTCCGCGCCGCTGGCTGGCCGCCTCCGCTGTCCTCCTCGCCGTGGCCGCGTCGGGCATCCTCGCCCGCGGCCTGGACTTCGGCATCGAGTTCACCGGCGGCCGGCTGATCGAGTACGCGACCAACACCCCCGTCGACCCCGACCGGGTCCGCACCGCCCTCACCGACGCCGGGTTCCCCCGCGCGGTCGTGCAGTCCTCCGGCGACACCGGGCTCACGGTGCGCGCCGAGCACCTGACCAACGCCGAAGAGGCCACCGTCACCGAAACCATCGGCGGCCTCGGCGGCGGGACGAAGAAGATCCGCGACGAGCTGATCGGCCCCAGCATGGGCGACGAACTGCGCCGCAACGCCCTCATCGCCCTCTCCCTCGCGCTGGGCGCCCAACTGCTGTATCTCGCGGTCCGGTTCCGCTGGATCTTCGGGACCGCGGCCGTCGCCGCGCTCGTCCACGACGTGGTGGTCCTCATCGGTGTCTTCGCCTGGCTCGGCAAGCCGATCGACGGAATCTTCCTGGCCGCCCTGCTGACCGTCATCGGCTACTCGGTCAACGACTCGGTCGTCGTCTTCGACCGCGTCCGCGAACTGCTGGCCCGCGACCGCATCACACGGCTTCCCCGCCTGACGAACCAGGCGATCCTGCAAACCCTGCCCCGGACCGTCAACACCGGTATGGGTGCGGCACTCATCCTCACCGCCCTCGCCGTCCTGGCCGACGACACCCTCACCGACTTCGCTCTCGCCCTTCTCATCGGCCTGGCGGTCGGCACCTACTCCTCCGTCTTCATCGCTGCCTCACTCACCATCGAGTTGCATCCGCACCGGAGTGCGCCGCCTCGCCGCCGCCTCGCCAGGTGATTACCTCTTCTTTGAGAGGCCTCCTGGGGGCTCAGGCGTGACCTTCGCTCTCTTCGAGGGCGCTGATGGCGGTTGCGGTGAGGCTGTGCGTGATGTGGTCGCGCATGAGCTGGGCGGCCTCGGCGGCCTGGCGGCTGACGATGAGCTCGACCAGCTGGTGGTGTTCATCGAGGTCGCGGGTGCGGGGCTCGTCAGCAGGTTGCGGACGGCTGTCCGCATGGCGGCGATGTCGGCGTCCGTGCGGCGGATGGCGGGGAGTTCGATGCCGATGGACCCGGCGACCGCGGCCGCTAGGCCGCTGAGGATGTCGCCGAAGAGGTTGTAGGTGACGACGACGTCGAAGCGGGCCGGTTCGAGGACGAACTTGGCCGCCAGCGCGTCGATGTGCTCCTGGTCCCAGGCCACCTGCGGGAAATCCGTGGCCCGTTCGGCGACGAGCTGGTCCCAGAACGGCATGGTGTGCACGATGCCGTTCGACTTCGTCGCAGACGTCAGCCGGCCGCCGCGCCGCGCGGCGAGCTCGAAGGCGTAGTGCAGTACGCGGGTGACACCGGCCCGGGTGAAGACGGACTCCTGGACGGCCATCTCGTCCGGGAAGCCGCGGTTGAGCCGTCCGCCGACCTCGCTGTACTCGCCCTCCACGTTCTCGCGGACCACGACGAAGTCGACGTCGCCCGCCCGGGCGCCGCGCACCGGGGCGGAGCTGGTCGATGCCGTCGCCGGGAATCAGGGCAATACGGTGGTTCGCCATGCCGCCGATTCCAGCAAGGCAGCCGGCAGGGCGTCCAAGACGCATTCTGGATCTGCCTTATAACCGACGCCTATCTGTCAGGGGCTGGAGCTGGACGGTACCGCCGTCGTCCAGAAGGCCGCGGCGGCCGGCGACAGGGCGCCACGGCGGCTGACGAGCGAGACCCGCAGCGCGGTCGCGGGTTCGATGTCCAGGACATCGGCCCCCGTCTGCCGGGCGATATCCCGCCAGGACTCCGTCACCACCGCGAGCCCGACCCCGGCCGGCACCAGAGGCAGCAGCGCGACCCGGTGCTCGGTCTCGGCCGCCACGGTGAAGCCGATGCCCTTTTCGGGCGTTGTACTTGTATCCGGTGGATGGCGGGGTGTTGGGAGTTCCTCCCTCAGGAGCACCGCGCGGTGACGCCCGTGGTGGCGACGTCTGGTCTGTGTCGCCTGGTCACGGCCAGGAGTTCAGCTGCAGGGCCGACCAGGGGGCGTTCCGATGCCCATACGGCGCGCAGGACACGGTGCAGTTTGATGCCCTCGACCTCGACGGCTACCAGGCGGCGATCGGCGAGGTCCGTTCGCACAGCGAGTTCACTGATCACTGCCGGGCCGGTCCCGGCGATCACGGCGTTTCGCACGGCCGTCGCCGATCCGAGTTCCAGCAGGGGCCGGGGCTCAGCCGCCCCCGCCCGGCGCAGCGCCTGGTCCAGAGTTTCGCGTGTGCCCGATCCTCGTTCACGGAGGACCAGCGGCGCGGCGGCAAGCTCGGCGACGCCCAGCGGGCGACGGCGGCGTGCCCAGGGGTGACCCGGCGCAACCACCACGAGCAGACGGTCATAGGCGACCCGCCGAGCAGGCAATCCGGCTGGGGCCTGCGGTGACTCGATGAAACCGACATCCACCGCTCCACTGCGCAGCAACTCGGGGACGTGCTCGCTGTTGGTCACCTGGAGACCCACGTACAGCTCCGGCCGCATCCGACGCAGTTCGCCGAGCCAACCCGGTACCAAGTACTCGGCCACAGTCATGCTCGCCGCGACCCGAAGCTCGGCGTCCCGCTTGGTGCGCAACGCCTCCGCGCCGGTGAGCAGACCGTCCAAGTCCTGGAGAACCTGCTGGGCCCAGCCCGCCACGGCCCGACCCGCATCGGTGAGCTGTGATCCGCGCCGCGTCCGCTCCACCAGCACCAGGCCGAGCCTGCGCTCCAGCGTGGACAGCCGTTTGCTGGCCGACGGCTGCGCGAAACCGAGCTGCGCCGCCGCCCTGCTCAGACTCCCTACGTCTCCGACAAGGACGAGCAAGCGCAGCGATTCCAGATCCGGCAACTGGCTCATAGCTCCAGGGTATGGCTCAGGCCAGACCAGCAGTCACACCGCCAGGTGTCCAGCCGCTCTGTCATGCACTCCGGGTATGACGTCCCAAGTTGTTGACCGGTACCGCGCTCCGCGCAGCAGGATGACGATCAGGTCATGATCAAACCAGGACACCTTGTCGGGCGTTCCACGGCCGCTGCCAGGCCGGTTCGTTCACTGGCCCCGGGGCTGCTCGTGGCGGCTATCGGCACGGCTACCGCGTTCTCTGTCAACAAGCTGGTGCCTGCGGTGAGCGCGCTTACCGCCGCGGTGGTGCTCGGGGTCGCCGTAGGGGGTCGTCTTCCGGTGAAGACCCGGGAAGGTCTGGGCTGGGCGACGAAGAAGTTTCTGCGGCTCGGCGTCGTTCTGCTCGGCCTCCAGCTCGGGCTCGGCGAGGTCTTCGGGCTCGGTGCGGGCAAGGTGCTGGCGGTCGTGGTCACCGTGCTTGTGGCCTTCTTCGGAACACTCCTGCTCGGTCGGCTGATCCGAGTGTCGAAGGGGCTCGCGCTGATGGTGGCGACAGGGTTCTCCATCTGCGGTGCGTCGGCGATCGCGGCAATGGACAGTGTCACCGAAAGCGATAGAGAGGACGTAGCGACCGCTGTCACTCTCGTGACCCTTTACGGAAGCGCCACGATCGCGCTCGTACCGTTCGTCGGCCAGGCGCTGGGAATGAGTCCTGAGCACCTCGGGTCCTGGGCAGGACTTTCCGTTCACGAAGTCGCCCAGGTCGTTGCGGCCGCGTCACCGGCGGGCGCCGGGGCGGTTGCCATCGCCGTCGTCATCAAGCTGACCAGGGTCGTCCTGCTCGCCCCGATGGTCGCCGGCGTCAGCATCGTGCAGCGCCGGCGAGGCGGGGCCTCGACGGGGAAACGCCCGGCGATCGTTCCACCGTTCGTCCTCGGTTTCCTGGTCATGATGCTGGTTCGCAGCAGCGGTATCGTGCCGTCGACCGCGCTCTCCGTGGCCAAAGTCGGCACCACGCTGCTCTTCGCCGCCGCACTGTTCGGTCTGGGCAGCGGCGTCAAGATCGGTGCACTGCTTCGCGCGGGAAGGCGAGGTCTTGCCCTGGGCGCTTTGTCCACGCTTCTCGTCGCGGTGGTCGGCTACGGCGCGCTGGCCGTCGTCGGTGTCTGATATCAGAGCCGGCGCGCATCGGCCAGCTGCGTTCTCCAGCCCCCGAACCGGCGGAGAAAGTGCGCTGAGGGTCGGGTGGGCGTGCACGCTTCTCCTCGACGACTGCGACGTGCTGACCCAGTTGGGCGGCCCGACGGCGGCGACGTAGCCACCGGGCCCGGCCTCGAGTAGGACAACATCGTCCAGCGCCCGGTTCCCTTCTGGGCTGGGGCGTCGGCGACGATGTCGACGAGCGGCTTGCCGGTGGCCGAGTAGGTGCGGGCGAGGACTTCGGCGGTGATCTCCATCAGGTAGGAGCTCAGGCGGACGCTGTGCTCATGGTCGTGCCTGCTTCTGGGGGTGAGGAAGGCCGGGCGGGGCGCATGGCCCCGTCCGGCACCGCGGGATGGTGCCCGCGTCGGCCGGGCCAGCAGCGCGACCGCCCGGTCTCTCTGGCGGAAGCACCAGGGCAGGAGCGGAGTGGGGACTTGTACGAGGCGGGGCGGGAGCAGGTCAGTTGCGTCCGGCCATGACGCCGCCGTCGATGTCCCAGACGGCGCCGGTGACCCAGTCGGTCTGGTCCGACAGGAGGAAGGCCACGGTGGCGGCAATGTCGTCGGGGGTGCCGGTCCGGCCGAGGGGGTGGAAGGTGTTGAAGCCGTCGAGCGCGGAGTCGACGTCCGCCTTGGGGTGAACTCCTCATAGATGCGGGTGCGCACGACGGCGGGGGCGACCCCGTTGACGCGGATGCCGTGCGGGGCGAGTTCCATCGCGAGGTGCTGAGTCAGCGAGTGCAGCCCGGCCTTGGCCATCGAGTACGCCGACGAGGGCGTGGCGGCGACGGCCTGATGCGCCCACATGGAGCCGATGTTGACGATGGCTCCCTGCGCGCCGCGGGCGATCATGTTGCCGGTGACGGTCTGGGTGAGGAAGAAGAAGGCCCGGTTGATGGCCTGGTAGCGGTCGTAGTCCTCGGACGTGTGCTCCAGGAAGGGCTTCGGGGCGAAGACACCGGCCGCATTGGCGAGGAGGGTGGCGTCGGCGTGCTCCTCGGTGAGGATGACGCGCAGGCCGTCGACGGCCGCGGGTCGGCGAGGTCGGCTGCCAGGCCGACGGCGTTGCCGTGGGTGGACAGGGCAACTGCCGCTTCGTCGGCGCTGGACTGCGTGCGGCCGGTGACGACGGCGCTGCCGCCGGCGTCGAGGACGTGGCGGGCGACGGCGTAGCCCATGCCGCTGGTGACGCCGGTGACGACGACCTTCTGGCCGGAGAAGTCGAGGGTGGTACTGGACATGTGGTGCTCCTGTTTCAGGCGGGTTGGGGCGATCGGGGCCTCCCGCCACGGCGGCCTCGGCTTCGGTACCGCCGTCGAGGGTTCACACAGTGTCGTAGAGGCGCACCTCGGGTGCCGCCTTCAGCAACGGGGACAGGCCACCGACCACATCGCGGGTGAACAGGTCGCTCGCCAGGTACGCCTGCGCGTCGGCCACGGTCTGGAATCCGTGGAGGACCTGGACGTCCTCGTCGCGGACCAGGAGCTCCTTGCTGGTGGCACCCGGGACGGTTTCCAGGAACGGCTGCTTGTACTTCTCGTACACACCCGCGGCTGCGACACGGTTGGCCGGGTCCACCTGCAGCGTGATCTCAAGATATGCCATGGTTATGCCTCACTCGGTCGGCGCGGATTGAGCGATGCGGTTGATACCGCAACGTGCCTGCCAAATTAGGCGTTCCTCAGGAGGGCCGGTAGAGGATCCCGTTGAATCACGCTATAAGTGACGCGTATGGCTAACGGCGGGCGGCCACGAGGCTGTCGGCAAGGCGGAGCAGGTCCGCACTGAGCGGGGAGTCGGCGCTCCAGACCGCTTCGAAGGAGATCTGCACCTCGCGACCCTCGTCCATCAGGCGCCGGTGGGGCACATTGGGCGAGGTGAGCTTGGAGCGGGGGACCATGGCCGAGCCCAGACCCAGCTTGGTCCAGTCCTCCAGGACCCCGTAGCCGGCGGCTTCTCCCGGATAGGTGCGCAGGGGCATCTCGCGTGCCTGGAAGAGCTGTGTGGTGAAGGTGGTCAGGCCGCAGGTGTCCGGAACGAGGATGAAGCACTCCTTGCTGACTTCTCCGAGTTCGAGCGGAGTCACCTCTGTCACCTCCGCCCCCTCTGCGGAATCGGGACTGATGACGACAATCGGCTCGACGTCGACGACGCGGTGCTCAAAGCGAGGCATCGCGGTGACGGCCGGGATCAGGATGATATCGAGCTGGCCGGCCTGCAAGCATTCGCGCAGGTCCTGCATGTTCGCCTCGCGCAGCACGAGGTCGCGGGGCACGGGAAGGTCGCGCACCTTGCTGAACGCCCGGGCGACCAGATGCGAGCCGATCAGGGGCGAGAGGCCCATGCGGATCTTCTGCTCGCCGAGTTCGGTCAGCCGCCTGGCCTCCGCCGCGACGGCGTCGAGGGCCACCAGGGCGCGCTCGATCAGTGGAAGGATCCGGGTGCCGAAGGCGGTCTGGGTCACGCCGCGCGGCGACCGGTCGAAGAGCTTGTCGCCGAGGCGCTCCTCCAGCTTGGCGATCCCGTTGGACAGGGCTGGCTGGGTGACCCCGTAGGCCCGCGCGGCGGCACTGAACGACTTGGTCTCGGCGACCGCCTGCGCGTAGCGGAGTCCTTCGAGATTCAGGCGGTCCATCATAGCCATGCCTTATCGCTCCATTCACTGATGTCCCCTACCTGGCTTGTTTCCCTCCGCCTACGGTGGGGTCTCTACCACGATTCAGCTGCTAATCCAGCATAACCAGCAGCTATATGCATCATCGTGTTCGGATTGGAAAGGCACCATGTCAGACACCACTGCCGTGGCCATGGTCGTGACCGAGCCCCGAGGCCCTGTTCACCTCTCCGTGGCCGAGACGCCATCGCCGACCGGCAGGTCGGTCCGTGTCTCCGTTACGGCGAGCGGCGTATGCAACGCCGACATCGGAACGGCCGCGGCCACCGGCGCGGGTACGTCCTTCCCGGTGACCCCGGGGCATGAGGTTGCCGGTGTCATCGCCGAGCTGGGCGACCAGGTGGAGGGCTGGTCGGTCGGGGACCGCGTGGCCGTCGGCTGGTTCGGCGGCAGCTGCGGGCACTGCGCATACTGCCGGGCGGGCGACGTCGTCCACTGCCCCGAACGCAAGGTGCCCGGCCTGTCCTACCCGGGCGGCTGGGCCCAGAGCATCACCGTGCCCACTGACGCGCTCGCGCGCATCCCCGACGAGCTCGACCTGTTCGACGCCGCCCCGTTCGGCTGCGCGGGCGTGACGACCTTCAACGCCGTCCGCAAGGCCGGTACGCGCGAGGGCGGTCGCGTCGGCGAGGGCGGTCGCGTCGCCGTGTTCGGGCTCGGCGGACTGGGCCACCTCGCCGTTCAGTTCGCGGCGAAGCTCGGCTACGAGACCATCGCCATCGCCCGGGGCGGCGACCGCGAGAAGCTTGCCCGCGACCTCGGCGCCCACCGCTATATCGACAGCGACGCCCAGGCGCCCGGGGCCGCTCTCGCGGAACTCGGCGGCGCCGATCTCATCGTCTACACCGCCTCCTCCACCACCCCCGTGGACGAGCTGCTCACCGGGCTGAACGTGCACGGACAGCTCACCCTCGTCGGCGTCGACGCGGGATCCGTGACCGTTCCGGCGGCCCAACTCGTCATGAACGGCCACACCCTCACCGGACACCTGACCGGCAGCGCCCGCGAGACAGAAGACGCGATGCAGTTCGCCGTCACCAACGGCGTACGGCCCATGATCGAGCGCATGCCGCTGGAGCAGGCCGGCGAAGCCGTGACCCGGCTGCGCTCCGGGGCTCCCCGCTTCCGCATCGTCCTGGACACCAGGCGCACGGCAGCCGACGGCCAGTAATCACACCCTTCCGGCCGCTCCGCGTCACGGCCACGGCCGCGGCCACGGCCACGGCTCGGAGTGCCCGCCGCCTGCGTTGACGCCACCGGCTCGGCACGCTCCAGAAGCCGGACGCCGAAACACCACCGACAACAGCGGGGGTTCGGCCTGATCAAAAAGGAACCCACATATGTCCCACCAGGCCAGCCACAACGTGATCGTGGTTGGCGCCGGCGCCTCCGGACTGGCCGCGGCCACCGCTCTGCTCGCCGCCGGCCGCGACACGGTTTGCCTGGAGGCCCGCGACCGCATCGGCGGACGTCTGCTCTCTGCCCCCACATCGCACCCCGAGCGGGCCCTCGACCTGGGAGCCACCTGGTTCTGGGACGGTGAGGAGCGCGTGCGGACCCTGGCCGTGCGCAGTGGCATCGAGATCTTCGACCAGCACCTCGCCGGCGACACCATCCTTCAGGAGACCACCGGCACACGCCGCTTTGCCGGCAACCTGATCGACGCGCCCTCGCGCCGTTTCGCCGCGGGATCCCAGAGCCTCACCACCGCCCTCGCCGCCGCGCTGCCCACCGAATCCCTGCGGCTGAATACGCCCGTCACCGCCATTCGCCCACACGGCCAGGGCGGCCTTGCCGTGCTCACCCCGGCCGGAACCCTGCACGCCGAGCACGTCATCCTGGCCGTCCCCCCGGCCCTGGCGCTGGAGCACATCGACTTCGGCGACGCACTTCCCGCCGACCTCGTGCGCCTCGCCCGGTCCACGCCGGTCTGGATGGGTGCCGTCGCCAAGGTCGTCGCCCAGTACCCCTCCGCCTTCTGGCGGGAGGCCGGGCTGGCCGGTGCGGCGTTCAGCAGGACCGGCCCACTCCAGGAGATCCACGACATGTCGGGGCCTGACGGCCGACCTGCCGCACTCTTCGGGTTCGCGCACGCGCGCACCGTCGGCCCGGGCTTCGAAGAGGCCGTCACCGCACAGCTCGCGCGGCTCTTCGGCCCGGCCGCGGCCACCCCCGATGTCCTGCACGTACAGAACTGGAGCGCCGAGCGGTGGACGTCCCCGTCCACCGTGCAGCGCCTTTCCGACTACTCGTTCTTCGGCCACCTCCTCTATCAGCGGCCGGCGCTGGACGGCCGTCTGCACTGGGCGTCGACGGAGACAGCGACCGACCACGCCGGACACATCGAAGGCGCCCTCGCTGCCGGAGAGCGAGCAACGCAGACCGTACTGGCGGCGCTCGGCGCCCCGAACACCTTGGTGGCCGGAGAGAAGGATTCCACCAGTTACCTCGAATGGCGGGAATGGGTCGGCGGCGACTACTGCGCCGACGGGCACTGACACCGAGCCCGTTCCACGGCAACCGCGTCGAACCCCGACAACATCCGCGGCCGGCAGGCGCACCCAGGAGCTCGGCCATACAAGGCGGTGATGCGGACATTCGACTCCGTCCCCTACCGGCCCGCGATCCGGATCTCTACATTGGCGTCGGTGCGACGGCGTCAGCCGCACCACGTCGGACGTTCGGGAGCAAGACATCGCGATGGCTCATCGGCAGGCCGTCCTGCGGCCAGGTCCGGCCGCAAGGCCCGTACACCACCGTCGCCTTCGGAAACCCACAGACCGCCACCCCGAGTGGCGCGACCCTCCGACGGCCGACAGGTGACCACCGGGTCCCCCGGACCATCGAGCTGTCCCTTCCCTCGGTCCCACGTCGGCCGACTGCGGCGGTCCGTCGCGACATAACTCGGGCAGCGCCTTCATGGCCTCACCCCCGCCGGCTACTTCAAGGAGGAGTCATGTACGAGCTGGAAGCGCTGCTGCGTGAATACGACCGTGCCCGCGCCTACACCGACGAGCTGTGGCAGGACCTGACTCCGGACGAGGTGATCTGGCGTCCGCGCGAGGACTTCAGCGCCATCGGATGGCATCTCGGCCACCAGGCCCACGTCGCCCACTTCATGATCCGCAATCTGACCGCGGCCGAGCCCAGTCCCGATCCCGCTCTGGACTCCCTGATGGACTCCGCGTTGCCGGAACAGTTCCGGGGCGCGCTGCCGACGGTGCGTCGGCTCACGGCCTTCAGGGACACCGTCGCCGAGCGGGTGCACGCCCGCATCGGTGACATCGCGGCCGGGAAGGTGAGTGCCCCCACACAGATGACCATCGTCGGGACGCAGCTGCTGACCGCACTCATCAACCATGAGTACCAGCACGACCAGTGGATCGGCGAAGTCCGTTCCGAGCACCTCGGGCATGCACTGCCTACCGATCCGGACTCCGACCATGTCCACCGTATCGACGGCTACCTCGTCCTGCACCCCTACGTGTGACGCGCGGAGTGCGGCCGGCGGCCTGACCGTGACCGGGTGTGACGTGAGGTGATGTCAGTTCTTCCCCGGTTCAGCGCGGCAGGGACGATGGCGAGTGCGTGGGCGTGTGCGACGCGTGCTCCCTGGCCGTCCTTCGCCCTGCGAGAAGGTCTTCCTCACCTCGCCGGCGCACTCGCGCACTCTGTGCGCGGCCCGCACGTGACCGGTCGCGGGCGGCCCAGGCCCGATCCGGGCCGCCGTGTACCGACCACAGGTGAAGCCGCCCGCCCCGCCGAGATCCCAGAAGGAGTGCCGGTACGTGACCGCATCACAGGACATACGCGCGGTGCCATGGCAGGCCGCGGCACAGGTGCGCGCCGCGCAGAAGCGCGCGGTCCGGACCCTGGCCGCAGCGCAGATCGTCGGCGGGGTAGGCGTCGGCGTATCGGTGTCGATCGGTTCGTTGCTGGCCGAGTCAGTCGCCCAGAGCGAGACCTACGCCGGATTGGCTCGCACCGCCACGACGGCGGGCGCCGCCGCGGTCGGTGTGCCTCTTGCCCTCCTCGCGCAACGGCGAGGGCGCCGGTCCTCCCTGAGCGCCGGATGGCTCGCCGCCGCCCTCGGCGGAGTCCTGCTCGTGGGCTCGGCGGTGAGCAGATCAATACCCCTGCTCGTAGTGGGGATGCTGGTCTTCGGCATCGGAAACGCGACGAACCAGCAGAGCCGCCACGCGGCCGCCGACCTGGCCGCGCCGCACCGCCGGGCCCAGGCTCTGTCCATCGTGGTGTGGTCGACGACCATCGGTTCGGTGATCGGGCCCAACCTCGCCGATCCCGGTGCCGGCGTGGCATCGGCTCTGCACCTCCCTCGGCTGGCCGGCGCGTTCGTCCTGGCCACCGTCTGCATGGCGCTGGCATCGGTACTGCTGTGGGTCTGGCTCCGCCCTGACCCGCTCCTGCTGGCCCGGCAGCACCAGGACGCTGACAAGCAACCGGAAAGCGGCTCGAGTTCCCGGGCGGCACAAGTCGAGGCCACAAAAGAGGCGGGGCAGTCGCAGACCGGCACGCTGCGCGCGGGCCTGCGTCATCTTCGCCACGCCCCGCGGGCGGCCTTCGCGTTCGTGACCATTGTCGTGGCCCACACGGTCATGGGGGCCATCATGACGATGACGCCCGTCAGCATGTCCGAAGACGGCGCGAACCTCACCATCGTCGGCGTCACCATAAGCGGCCATCTGCTGGGCATGTACGCGCTCTCGCCCATCGTCGGCTGGCTCGCCGACCGGATCGGCCATCTGCCGACGGCGGTGGCCGGGCAGGCCATTTTCATCGCGTCCGCACTGCTGTCGGGCCTGAGTCACGGCTCGGTCGGCATGGTGATGGCAGGACTGTTCCTCCTGGGGCTGGGCTGGTCGTTCAGCCTGGTGGCCGGCTCAGCGATGCTCAGCGAGGCCACGCCCGCGGCTCTCCGGCCCGGAGTGCAGGGCACCACGGACACCGCGATGAACGTCGTCGCAGCGGTGGGCGCCGGCCTGGCCGGGCCCCTCATGGGCTGGATTGGCTTCGGCGGGCTGAACGCCGTCGCCGCGGCCTTCGTCCTGCCCGTAATCGCCTTCTGGATCTTCCTCTGCCGTCGGCCGGTCTGATGCGGCACGTGCACTCCTTCGCCCGAGGAGCGCTCATACCGGTGTGGGCGCCTGGGCGCCGATGTCGTCGGGGGTGGCGATGCGTTCGATCCGCGGGTGGGCGAGCCGGACGTAGTCGCCGCCGGAGATGACGGCGGAGCGGTCGAGGCGGGCGGCGTTGAAGTAGAGCTGTGGACGGGTGACGATCTCGGGGTCGGCGACGAGTTCGAGATCGGGATCGAACGCGAAGGGGAGGACCGTGCCGGGGACGGCGTGGGCCAGTCGTTCGGCGGTCGCCGCGTCGCTGAATCCGACGTAGCGGGCGTCGAACAGCCGGCGGACGGCGTCCAGGTCGACGCGCCGGTCGCCGGGGACGACCGCGAGCACGTGGCGGGTGGTGCGCCGGTCGGTCTTGACTCTGAGGATGATGCACTTGGCTGCGTGGGACACGGGGTGACCGCGCAGGGCACTGACCGATTCCGTGGTGCCGTCCGGTTCATGGTCGATGAGCCGATAGGGGGTCTGGGTGGTGTCGAACAGGGCGATCAGACGCTGGTAGGTGTCGGGGTGGGGCACGTGCTGTCCTCTTCCACGGTTTTGGCGGCGGCGGCGGTGGCGGCGGCGGTGCGATGGGTGCGTTCGATGGCCTGGCCCCAGTACGTTCCGGCGATCATGAGCACGGCGCCGAGGGAGGCCAAGACGGTGAGCCGTTCGCCGCCGAAACTGATCCCGATCGCGACGGCCCAGATCGGTTCGGTGCCCAGCAGCAGGCTGGCCCGGCTGGCGGAGGTGCGTTGCACGGCCCAGGTCTGGACGAGGAAGGCGAACACGCTGCAGAACAGGGCGAGATAGATCAGCTGCGACCATGTGGTGGCGCTGCTGTGGGCAAGGTCGGGCAGCTGCATGAGGGCGGGCACCAGGAACAACGCCGAGCCGACGACTGTCTGCGCGGTCGTCAGATGGAGCGGATCCATGGGGTGGCGGGCGGTGAGCCGTCCGACGAGCGCGACGTGCCCGGCCCGTACAACCGCGGCGGCGAGCACCAGGGCGTCGCCGAGCCGTAGCGCGTGCAATCCGCTGCTGGAGGTGAGCAGCCCGACGGCCAGCACGCACAGGCCGGCGGCGACGAAGAACGTCCAGGGCAGTCCGCGGCTGCTCGCGGTCCGGTCCAGCAGCGGCGTCAGCACAATGGTCAGGCTGATGATCAGCCCGGCGTTCGCGGCGCTGGTGTGCGCGACCCCGTAGGTCTCCAGTACCAGAACGGCTGCCTGCGTAACCCCCAGCAGCGACCCGGCGCGGACCTCCGCGCGGGTCCAGCGGCGCGCCCGGCGACAGGAGGCGACCAAGGCTCCGCACGCGAGCGCGGAGATCGCGTATCGGGCGAACAGCACGGTGGTAACCGGGAGCGCGCCGGTGGCCGTCTTGGCCGCCAGGTAGCTGGAACCCCAGACCAGCGCGATCAGGAACAGCGCTACATCGGTACGGCGTGCAACGGGCATATGCCCACGCTGCACCATCAGGATGTTGAAGACAATCACCAGCTTCTAAAGCAAAGCTGTAGCATCCCTACACCGAGACCTACACTGTCCGCATGGATGAGCGGCAACTTCAGATCCTGCGGGAACTGGGAGAACTGGGCAGTGTCAGTGCGGTCGCCAAGGCACTGCATGTGACGCCTTCCGCCATCTCGCAGCAGTTGCGCTTGCTGCAGCGCTCGATCCCCGTCCCGCTCACCGAGCGCGCCGGGCGCCGGGTGGTGCTGACCGAAGCCGGGCAAGCCCTGGCCCGCGCGGCCATCGAGGTGGAGACGGCCCTGGCCCGGGCGCGACACACCATCGCCGACTTCGCCGAACAGCCCGACGGCGACGTCTCGCTGGCGGCGTTCCACAGCGCGGCCTCCGCGTTCTTCCCCCTGGTGCTGCGCAGCCTCGCCGGGCCGGGCCACCCACGACTGGCTCTCGCCGACGAAGATGTCGCCCAGGACCGCTTCCCCGCCCTCACCCGTGAGTACGACCTCGTTCTCGCCCACCGCCTCGACCACGGCCCACCCTGGCCACGCACCGTCACCGCCAGCACCCTGCTGCGAGAGCCGCTCGATGTCGCCCTGCCGACCGGCCACCCGCTGGCCTCCAAGTCGCTGCTCATGCCACATGACGTGGCCGACCAGCCCTGGATCACCGTCCACGACGGCTTCCCCCTTATGACCACCATCGAAGCCATCGCCAGTGTCGCCAACCGCCGCCTCGACATCGCCCACCGCATCAACGAATTCGCCGTGGTCGCCGAGGCCGTAGCCGCCGGCGGCGGCCTGGCGCTGATGCCACGCTGGACAGCCCGCGAGCACCCCAACCTCGTCCTGCGGCCGCTGGGCGCAGTCCACGCCCGACGCCACATCGATGTCCTCCACCGACCGGAACGCACCGCACGACGGGCCGTCCGAACCGTCCTCGCCGAGTTGCACCGCGCCGCCGCAGAGATCCAAAGCCAGGACACCCACGCGTCCGAGCGCGCTTGACCGTGGCGGCGGCCAGAAAGACACCGCACGCCGCCAGTGGGTGCCGGAAACCTGTGTAGCGCACCCGGAACGAGCGTCAATTACAAGTTGACGACTCCGCATCGTCAACTTACGATTGACGCATGAGCCCACTCGACATCAGCCTCGCCGACCTGATCGCCCGTCTCGATGAGGAACTTTCCGACGCCGACGAACTGGCCCGCATCAGCGAGGCGCGGCTTCGTGCCCAGACCCTGTCCGACCTCGGTGACCAGCTCATCGACCACTACGTCAGCAAGGCCAAGCGGACCGGCGCGTCGTGGACCGAGATCGGCGACGCCATCGGGGTGTCCAAACAGGCCGCCCAGCAACGCCACAAGCCCGCCGCATTTGACCGGTTCACCAATCTGAACCGGCACAGCATCGTGCTGGCACAGGAGGCCGCCCGAACCCACAGGCACGACTTCATCGGCACCGAACACATCCTGCTCGGCCTGCTCGGCGAACCGCAGGGCCTGGCGTACGAGGTGCTGATGGCGAAAACCGAGTCGGAGCAACGCATCCGCGACGCGATCGAGGAAGCGATGCCGCCGGCCGGACAGAAGGCGCTGCGAGGTCACATCCCGTTCCGGCCGGAGAGCAAGGAGGCCATCGAGCAGGCGCACCGCGCGTCGGCCGACCTCGGCCACGACTGGGTCGGCACGGAACACACACTGCTGGGCCTGATCCGCGCCGAGGAGAGCCCCGCCGCGCAGATCCTGCGCAACCTCCGCTTCACGTCGGACGAGTTGCACGAGACGGTCAAGACCGAGATCGCCAAACGGCTCGCCGTGCGCGACAAGCAGTAACGAAACGAGCCGCCGCCGCGCCAAACCGGACCGATATCCCGCCGCAGGTCAGGCAGCGCGCCTGCTCACCCGTGATCAGCTCTGTTCGGTCAGGCGATGGGGTCGCCGACGGCCCCGCCGGTGGCCGTGCGGATCGCGTGGGCGAAGCGCACGGCGGCGGCCTTCACCTCGGTCAGTTCCGTGGAGTCGGCGCCGGTTCCGACACCGGCGCCGGCGCCGGCGAGGAATGCGACGCCGATCTGCTCATCCAGCACCCGCACCACCGCGGCGGTGGCCGCGGCGTGCAGCCGCACTTCCAGATCACCTGCCGGGCGCCCCAGTCGGCCGCCGATGATCACGCGCATCTGCTGTTCGGTCTGGTCACAGGCCATCAGCCAGGCCGTGCGCAGCGCCGGTTCAGTGTCGGCAAGCCGGATCATCTTCATCGCCAGCATCTCATCGGCCAAGTCGACCGGCCGCGTCTCGTACTGGAGCCGGACCAGCTCCCCCGCCAGGTGGTCTTCGAGGGACCTGTCCTTCGGCCAGCTGTGCAGCACGCTCATCAAGGTGACGACGCCCTGCATGACGATCGGCTCGGCGCAGGCTTCCTTGCTGCGGAAGTGGCGCCAGATGGTGCGCGTGGACAGCCCCACCGCATCGGCGATCTGGTCGCCGCTGGTCGCGGCCACGCCCTGCTTCCAGAACAGGCGCGCCGCCTCCCGGGAGATCTCCAGCCGCAGCCGCGTACGCCGCCGCTCGCTCATCCCTCCCACAGGGCGATTCCCCGTCGCCATAACATTCATCAACCCTTCTCCTTCTCCGTCCACAAGCGGCATGACGTCGCCAAGTGAGCCGATGCGCGGCGGTGCGCGGCGGCGGTGGTGTTACCAGCTGAGGGCGTTGTCCATCGACTGCTGCCAGTACGTGACGCTCAGGGAGTCATCCACGTAGACGCCCTCGGCGGGCAGAGACGGGTGGGCGACCCAGGAGGTGTTCTCCCCGGCGCGGTCCCGGAAGGTGACGGCGAGGGATTTCACGGTGTGGCCGTTCGTGCCACTGCCGTCGGTGGCCGACAGGTTCACCGCCGCGTAGCCGGACTTGCCCGGGGCAAGCGTGACGACGGCCTGCGGCTTGGAGTCCTCGTTGACCCGCGGCACCGACTGGGCCTCGCCGAAGCGGGCGGCCGGGTAGCCGTAGAGGTCGCAGGGGGCGCTGCCGGTGTTGGTGACCGTGAGCAGCATGTGGTTCACCGGGCGATTCACCGGGGACGCAACCGTCTTGATGCTGGAACTCTTGCAGGCGACGGCCTTGTTGCCACTCGCACCGGCGCCGCCGGACTTCACATCCTTACCGGCGGACGAGCCGGAGGACGAGCGAGAGGAGGAGCCGGTCGAGGAGCCAGCCGGGGAGCCACCTGCCGACGAGCCCTCATCAGACTCCCCCGATCCGTCGCTGCACGCGGTCAGGGCGAGAGCGGCGATCGCGACGGCTGCGGTGGCGGTCAGCAGGCGGGTACGGGTGTCCCGGACACTGGACATGTGGGTGGTGTGCCCTTCTGTGGTGCATGGGGGGTGCTGGATGACCGGAGTCTGTTGGGTGATCCGTCCCAGCCGCTACGAAGGACCGGCAATTGGATACGCTGGGACGGAAAACGGGCCTTGACCAGGAGCGATCCAGGCAGCCTGGAATACGGGAATGGGACGCGGCCAGCCGCCTGGGACGTGGCGAGGAACGGTGTCAGGGTCGATGGAGCTGGTCGTGGAGCGGATCACGGTCGGTGCTCAGCGCCTCGGTAGGTGCCAGGCGGGCGGCACGTACGGAGGGGTACACCCCGGCCAGGACGCCGATGGTTGTCGCCCCGCCCGTGCCCATGGCGACGGCGGTCAGCGGGATCACCGGCGGCCAGCCCTGATACGTCACGTAGGCGACCGTGGCCAGAGCGCCCATCACCGTTCCCGCTGCCACACCGCCGAGCAACGAGAGCACCACGGATTCGGTCATGAACTGGCCGCGAATCTGCCTGCGGTTGGCTCCCAGCGCACGCCGAAGACAGATCTCACTGCGCCGTTCGAGGACGGAGATGTACATGGTGTTGGCGACTCCGATGCCGCCAACCAGGAGTGCCACCCCCGACAGTCCTAGGAAGAGAGCCGAGAACGTGCTGTCCGCCGCCCGCTTTGCGGCCAGGGCATCGGATGGCCGACTGACCTGCACCAGCCCGGGGAGCTGCGGGTACACGGTGGCGGGAAGGACGTCGGCCACGGCCTCCATGGCGTCTTCATCGGCCCGCACATAGACGACGGTGGGGTGTCCGTCGAAGGCGAGCTCCTGTTGCGCCGTCTGCCAGCCCACCAGTACGGAGCGGTCGAGGTCCTCGGCAAGTGGTACCGGGTCGAGGATGCCGATGACGCTGAACCACGTCTGATCGATGATGACCTGCGGGGCCCGCTGCCCCGGAAGATACGGGGAATACCGGGCCGGGCGGCGGCCTGGTGGCCGAGCACGACGGTGGGCAGCCGGTCAGTGGACGGGCTCAGGAAGCGGCCCGATGCGCACCCCGGTGAGCAACATCCGGGGCTGGCTCGAGGCGGTCGAGGACGGCATCGCACGTCCCGACCCCGATCTGGTGACCTCCCTGCTGGGACAGTCGTGCCAACTGCAGCACATCATCGACGACCTCCGGGACCTTTCAGCGGCCGAGGCCGGCGAGCTTCGCCTGGCGCCGGAGCCCGTACAGGTCTCCGGACTGCTGTCGGCCACCGCCATGGCCAACCAGGCCACCGCCGCGGCAGCAGGTGTCACCGTCACCGTGGCGGACACCCTCACCATGGCGGACAGCGAAGCCATCCTGGCCATGACTGATCCCGTACGGGCACGGCAGATGGTGGGCAACCTCGTGTCGAACGCGATTCGCCACACACCTGCGGGAGGATCCGTCACCCTGAGCGCCCGTGCCGATCCCGAGACCGTTGAGATTGACGTGGCGGACACCGGAACCAGGATCTCAGCCGATGAGTTGCCGCATGTCTTCGACCGGTTCTGGCGGGCTGAGAAGTCCCGCGGCAGGCAGAGCGGCGGGAGCGGCCTCGGGCTGGCCATCGTGCGCCGCCTGGCCGAAGCGCGCAAGGGACCGGTCACCGCGGTCAGCACTCCGAACGTCGGTTCAACCTTCACGCTCCGCCTGCCGCGCCACTCAAGCGCCACGGAACCCGGACCGCGACACTGACGGCAGCGTTACGGCCGTGGCTTGTTCGCGAAGACCCACCGGTTGCCCGCCAGCGCGTCGCCCGGCTCGGGCAGCGGGCCGCGTCCGTGCCGGCGGGTGAAGTCGAAGGGCGTGTGGACCGATGTGGACCAGCCCTTGCCCACCAGATCGCCTGCGGAGTCGGGCCGCGGCTCGCCATCGAACAGGTTGAGCAGGTCGATGCCGATCTGGTGTTTCGTCGAGGTGTAGAGCGGGCTGTCGCTGAACTCCAGCAAGTCCTTCTCGAGCTTGACCTCGTATGCCAGGGCGCTTCCCTCCGTGCTCAACCGGTCCACCGTGTCGATGAGGTACGTCTCGGCGGCGCCTGGCAGGTAGAACAGCAACCCCTCGGCCAGCCAGACGCTCGGTGCGGCCGCGTCGAAGCCGGCGTCGGTCAGCGCTCCGACCCAGTCGGCGCGCAGATCGATCGGGATCGGTACGCGCGCTGCCTTCGGGGTTGCCGACAGTCCGCCGAGCACCTTGTGTTTGAACGCCAGCACGCCTTCCCGGTCGACCTCGAAGACCACGCAGCCGCAGGGCCAATCGAGACGGAACGCCCGCGAATCCAACCCCGCTCCGAGCAGGACCACTTGGCGGGCGCCCCCCGTGTGCACCGACCGGAGGAGAAAGTCGTCGAGGACCC
Organism: Streptomyces sp. NPDC059679; assembly: GCF_042734105.1. Taxonomy (NCBI): domain Bacteria; kingdom Bacillati; phylum Actinomycetota; class Actinomycetes; order Kitasatosporales; family Streptomycetaceae; genus Streptomyces; species Streptomyces sp. NPDC059679. The sequence goes on from NZ_JBHWES010000017.1 coordinate 137,755, forward strand.
TCGTCCGCAGACCGAAGTAACGCGCGAATCGCCCCCACAGCGGGTTCGCGTCCCCGTCCGGAACCTGTTGTATGCGGACCGGCCAGCCCGCGGACGCCGGTGCGGCGAGCACGAAGTGCTCTGCGTAGACGTCCCGTGCCAGGCTGTCGTGGCGGTGGGTCTCGATCGCCCGTGCCGCGGCGACCATGAGAGCGGTCAGACCGACACCCCCTTCCACACCTTCCACACCGGTGTTCCGATGCGCTGTGCCGACCATGTGTCCTCCCTTGGCGCGAGGGTGCGGTGTCCGTGGCTGCCCGCCAGATGGCGCCCGCCAGGTGGCGGCCCATCGGACAGGCGGCGGTGTTGAAACGCCTCGCTCATCGCCCCCTCCCCTGCGGAACCAGGACGGGTTTGACCACGCGGCCCGCGTCGCAGGCGCGTTCGGCCTCGTTGATGTCGGCGAGCGGGTACGTACGGATCAGCTGGTCGAAAGGGAACCAGCCGGCCTGCCACAGCCCGGTCAGCCGCGGAATCAGCAGTCCCGGCACCGCGTCCCCCTCGCAGATGTGGGAGATCCTGCGGCCCCGGTCCAGTGCCCCCGGTTCGAGCGGCAGCGCGGTGTGGAGCCGGGCCACCAGGCCGAGGTGGCCGGTCGGGCGCAGGGCCCGGAGCGCGTCGTTGATCAGCTGGGCGGAGCCCGTGGTGTCCAGCGCGTACTGCGCGCCGCCGTCGGTCAGCCGCTGAATACGGCCGGGCAGGTCGGCCGACGCCGCGTGCAGCGGGATCGCGCGAAGCCGCTCGGCGAGGGCCAGCCGTTCGGGGTGCCGGTCGACGGCCACCGTCACTGCCCCGGCGGCGGTGGCCGCCATCACCGCGGCCAGACCCACCGCTCCCGCGCCGAAGACCGCGACGGTGTCGCCGGGGCCGACGCCGAAGGAGTTGAAGACCGCTCCGGCGCCGGTGAGGAAGGAGCAGCCGAGCGGTCCGAGCAGTTCGACGGGCAGCGAGGGATCGACCCGGACGGCGTTGCGGGCCGGGACCATCGCGTACTCGGCGAAGGAGGACTGGCCGAACCACCGGGGAGCCAATTCGTCCCCGGCCGCGTCGGTGAACCGCGCCGCGTTCTCCTTGCGCCCTCCGAAGAGGTTGAGCGAGGCGAACGAGTCACAGTAGGCGGGGGCCGCGCCCATACAGTTCCGGCAGCGTCCGCAGGAGTCGAAGCTCAGCACGATATGGTCGCCGACGCTCAGGCCGGTGTCCGGGCCGCCCGTCTCCACCACGACCCCGGCCCCCTCGTGGCCGAGCACCGCCGGCAGCGGTGTGCGGCCCGCCGAACGCCGGACCGCGAGATCGGTCCGGCACATCCCACAGCCCGCGATCCGGACCAGGATCTCGCCGTCGGCCGGGCCCGCGTTCAGGATCACCTCCTCGACGGCGAAGCGGCTCTGGTACGAGCGCAGTACCGCCGCACCGAACCTCATCGTCACGCCTCCTCCGGACGGTGCACGACGAACGGCCGGAGGTTCCCGTAGAGCCCCCACGGCCCGCCCGCGACGCCGACACCGCTCTCCTTGATGCCCGCGAAGGGCTGGGCGAGGGACAGTTCGGCGTGGTGGTTGATCCACGCCGTCCCGCACTCCAGCCGGTCGGCCACCGCCTCGGCCCGGTCGAGGTCGGTCCCCCATACCGAGCCGCCCAGCCCGAAACCGGTGCCGTTGGCCGCCTCGACGGCTTCGTCGAGGCTCCCGTACGGCAGCACGGGCAGGACCGGACCGAACTGCTCCTCCGTCACCACCGGGCTGTCGGAGGGGACATCGGCCAGGATCGTCGCGGCGAAGAAGTAGCCCGGTCGGTCCAGCCGGTGGCCACCGGCCACGGCTCTGGCGCCGACTGCCAGGGCCTGGGTCGTGTAGCGCTCGACCCGGGCCAGTTGAGGAGCGTTGTTGACCGGCCCCAGCTGCGATCCCGGGTCGAGCCCTGCTCCGACGACGGCGGTCTTCGCGCGCTCTGCCAGGGCCTCGGCCACCTGGGAGTAGAGCCGGGCCGGGGCGTAGACGCGCTTGACCGCCATGCAGACCTGCCCGCAGTTGCGGAACGCCGCCCAGAACAACCGGTCCGCGATCCGCTCCACATCCACGTCCTCCAGCAGGATGGCGGCGTCGTTACCGCCCAGCTCCAGGGTGACCCGGGCGAGCGAGGCCGCCGCGCCCTCCGCGACGGCCCGTCCGGTGCGCATCGAACCGGTGAAGGTCACATGGCGGATCCCCGGATGGGACGCGAGGCGGGCGCCGAGGGGTTCGCGACCGGTGACGATCGTCAGTACGTCCTCGGGGAGCGCGGTGGAGATGACGGACCCCAGCAGCCGTGTGGCGAGGGGCGTGAACGGGGAGGGCTTGAGCACCATCGTGTTGCCTGCGGCGAGCGCGGGCGCGAACTTCGCCGACGCGAGCTGGAGGGGAAAATTCCACGGGACGATCGCGGCGACGGGCCCGAGCGGTCGCCAGCGGATCTCGCTGCGTACCGGCCGACCGTCCGTGATCGGCTGGGGCCCGGGGTCCAGCTCGGCGAAGTAGCGCAGGCGGGCCGCCGTACGGGCGATCTCCGCGTACGACTCGGCCAGGGGTTTGCCCTGTTCACGGGTGAGCAGCGGAGCGAGGTCGGCCCCGGCCGCCTCCACGGCGTCGGCTGCCGCGAGCAACGCGGTGGTGCGGGCGACGGGATCGGCCCGCCAGCCGCGCCAGGCCTCGTGGGCCCGCTCGACGATGGCGTCCAACTCGTCCGGGCGCTGATCGGGAGCCTCGTCGAAGGCCTCGCCCACTGCCGGATCGAGAACGGCGAAGCGCTCGCCGCGGGTCCCGGGCGCGCGACGGGGTAAACGTGTCAGCATGCCGGCGGTCAGCTCGCGGCGGCGACGGCAGCTGCGTGCTCCCGGGCATGCCGGTCCATCTCCGCCCGGAAGGCGGCCACCAGCTGCGGCTGAATCCTTCCGGTGGTGCGGTCGCCCCCCTGGCAGACCGCCCCGCGCACCCCCACGATGTCCGTGCCGATGCGGGTCAGCGCGCCGAGGTCTCCCACCTTGACGCTGCCCGCGAGGGCGGCGAGCAGATCGGCCTCGTGGGCCAGCCGGACGAACTCCGCGCAGACGTCGGGCGGAACGTGGTCGAACAGCCGTGTCCCGTCCTTGATCGCGGTGTCGAGCATGGCCGCGTCGGCCCCGGAACGGCGGGCGATGTCGGGCAGCGCGAGCGGGTTGACGCAGCCGATCCGGTCGGCGTCGGCGTAACCCGAGGCGACGACGAACGCGTCCGGCCGATAGTCCTTCACTGCCCGGACGACCCCTCGCATGACCTCGATGGCCTGTTCGGGCGTCGTGCAGCCGTAGAGGCCGACCTTGATATACGTGGCTCCGGAGACAACTGCACCGAGCGCCGCCTGAGCCACCGTGCCGGGCTTGTACGGGACGTCTCCCACGGTGGCGGACACCGGCTTGTCCGCCGGGACCGCATCGCGGATCTCCCTGATGACCCACGGGAAGTTCGCGCCCAGCGAGCCCTCGTCGGGCTTCTTGACATCGACGATGTCGAGGTGCTCCGCCGCCTTCGCGCAGTCGAGAGCCTCCTCGACGCTGTCCGGGGAGATGAGAAGCAACAACGTGGATTCCTTCCACCGCATATCCACCTGCCAAGGGGCAGGTGTGCGGAGTCGTCTGGATCACGTGCGGTCTGCTCATCATTGCTGCGGCCCGTGGCCACCGGCAGAGCGCACGGAGTCCGAACGGGTCGTTGCATGACGTGTCCGCGCCCCTCAGCACGCCGTCCACGCCGGTTCGAACCCTACGGCCTGATGGGGATGTGGGGAGCAGCGTCCAGGCCGATGCGATCTGCCACCATCTGCTGGAAATGAGCGCACTGGGTGAAGTCCTCGTGATCGCAGCCGAGGGCGCATTCGATGAGGTCGAGGGACGCCTGCGCAGCTGCGATACGGGAGCGAAGCGCCTCGGCCTCCTCGTACAGGATGTCCCGTCGCTGTGTCGGATCGGCGGCAGCGGCCAGAGAGCGGATGGTGTCGAGGGAGAGCCCTGCCTCCTTGGCGCGCAGGATGACGGCGACGCGCGTGAGGTCGGTGATGCCGTAGCGGCGCCGACCGGCGGCATCGCGTGCAGGGGTGAGGATCCCCATTGACTCCCAGTGCCGCAGGACGTGCGTGGCCAGACCGAAGCGTTGGGCGATGGCACCGATGCTCATGAGCTCGCGCCCGCCGTCGGCAGTCATCCCGTGCTCGCTTGACTTCATGCCGACATTAAGTCGCAGCCTTGGGGGTCATGAACAGGGAAACAGATCAGAAACCCCAGTCGGCGGACGATCTCATCGCGCTGCTCGACGCGGCCGACCGTCTACCGGGTGCCAAGGAACTGAGAGCTCTGTCCTGCGACTTGCTCGGCGCCGCCGCCGGCAAGTGGGTGGTCGACGTGGGGTGTGGCGCCGGACGGGCCGTGGCGGAACTGGTCGAGCAGGGCGTGAAGGCCGTCGGTGTGGACCCGAGCGAGCGGATGATCGCCGTCGCCCGCGGCCGGTGGCCCGAGGGGGACTACCGGATCGCGGGGGCATACGAGTTGCCGCTGCAGGACGCCTCAGTGGACGGTTACCGGGCCGACAAGGTGTTCCATGAACTGGGTGAACCGGAGCGGGCGTTGGCGGAAGCGCGCAGGGTTCTCGTACCCGGAGGGCGGATCGTGCTGGTCGGGCAGGACTGGGACACGTTCGTCATCGACTCCGCCGATCCGGCCCTTACCCGCACCATCGTGCACGCCCGCGCCGACCTGACCGCCGGCCCGCGTGCCGCTCGCCGATACCGCAACCTACTGCTGGACGCCTGCTTCGACGATGTGACGGTCGAGGTGCACACGGGCGTTTTCACCGGGCCGACGATGTTGCCCATGCTCACCGGCCTGGTCGAGGGAGCTTGCTCCGTCGGCGCCGTCACGCGCAAACAAGCGAACAGCTGGATCGCTGAGCAGCGTGAGCGGGCCGAGGCCGACCGGGTCTTCCTGGCGCTGCCGATGTTCGTGGCAGCGGCGACCGCACCGCGATGAAGCGGTAGCCGGCTACTACCCTGTGCTGGGGCCGACCGGGCGGGCCGGCCCCGGCACCGGGCAGGAGCCGTGACGGTCAGGCCTGGTACGCGACCAGCGCCATCATGCCGGCCTCTCCGTGGTACGCGTTGTGGCAGTGCAGCATCCACTGGCCGGGGTTGTCGGCGTCGAAGACGACGGACAGCTTCTTCTTGGGCAGCACGATGGCGGTGTCCTTGCGTGGGCCGGTGTTTCCGAGCTGGTAGGTGTGGCCGTGCAGGTGCATCGGGTGCCACATCTCCGTGGTGTTGACGAAGTCCAGCCGGACCCGCTGCCCTTCCTCGATCGTGAGCGGATGCGCGGCCGGGTCGTCCATGTCGAATGCCTTGCCGTTGATGGCCCAGTTGTACTTGTCCATGCCGCCGGTCAGCTCGACACGGTGCTCCCGGTCCACCTTCTTGGACGGCAGGCGGACATCGTCGGCCGCGCGCAGCTGGGACGCCGTCAGGATCCTGCCGTTCAGTTCCTTCGGGCGGACGGTCGCCTTCGGCGTGCTGCCGGATCCTGTACGCACCAGGGCCATGCCGGTGGCGTTCTTGCCCTCGGCCAGCGCGACGAGCGGGAAGACGCCGTCGCCGACGGTGACCAGGACGTCGTACCGCTCCCCCATGCCGATCAGCAGGGCGTCGACCCGCTGGTGCTCGACGGGGAACCCGTCGGTGTGCGTGATGGTCAGCTTATGGCCGCCGAGCGCCACCCGGTACGCGGTGTCACCGCCCGCGTTGATGATCCGCAGTCGGACCCGCTTGCCGGGCTTGCCCTGGTAGACGTCCGGGTCGGCCGGCACTCGGCCGTTGACCAGGTGGTACGGATACTTCACGTCGCCGGCGTCGCCGCCGAGCAGCTCGCTCTCGGCGCCCATCAGCATGAACTTCATCGACTTTCCGCCGGACCCGGGCGAGGCGGACGGGGACGCGGGGTCCTCCCCCATGTCCATGCTCCCCTTGCCGTGCATGTCGTGGCCTTCCATGCCTCCGGAGCCGGAGTCACCGCCCATGTCCATGCCACCCATGTCCATGCCGCCCATGCCTTGGCGCAGTTCGGCGAGGACCTCGTCGGGGGTGCCGGTGACTCCGTCGACCCAGTCGTCCAGGACGACGACCCATTCGTCGTCGTACGACAACGGCTCCTTGGGGTCCTCGACGATCAGCGGCGCGTACAGCCCGCGGTCGAGCTGGACGCCGACGTGGGGGTGGAAGAAGTACGTGCCGGGGGCGTCGGCGATGAAACGGTACGTGAAGTTGGCACCCGCCCGTACGGCCTGCTGGGTCACCGGGGGCACGCCGTCCATGTCGTTGCGCATGGCGAGGCCGTGCCAGTGGATGGACGTGGTCGTCTTGTTCGGGAGCTGGTTGGAGAGTTCGGCTGCCAAGGTGTCGCCGGCCGACAGGCGGATCTCCTTGCCGGGGGCCTGACCGCTGAATGCCCAGCTCTTGGCCATGATCCTGCCGCCGAGGTCGAGTATGGCGGGCGCGGCGGTCAGGGTCACCTTCTGCGTCCTGCCGGTGCCCTTCCGCTTCTTCTCGGTCGCGGCGACCGCCGAGCCGGAGGGGCTGATCAGGGCGGGCGTGCTGGTGGAGCCGCTGCTGCAGGCGGCGAGCGCGCCGGCGCCCGCGACGCCGAGCCCCGCGAGCAGGACGGAGCGACGGTTGATGCTGTTCATCGGTGTCCTCGATCTCAGTGTGCACATAAGGAGTTGGCGTGCTGGAACGGCTCCTCGGCATGACAAAGGCAGCACGAGAAAGCCGTGGGCACGGCCTAAATGCGCAGCTGAGAAAGTACGGACAGGTCCGGAGGCGCCCGGTCCACCGCCCCGGCGGCCTTCGGCCCCGCGGTGACACCTCCGTGCGCGGGGACATCCCACGGCACAAGGGTCTGTTGCGGTGCCGCGAGCTTCACGGCCTCGAGGCTTGCGGTCGAGCAGTGCTGCATGGCCGTACCGGAGCAGGCCGGGCCATCGGCACTGTTCGTCGCGGGGGCGGTCGCCGTCGGCGCGGCGGACTGTGCGGGGGAGCTTCCGTGCGCGTGCCCGGACATGGCCGTCGCCGGTGCGGCATGCTTGCCCGCCATCACCATGCCGGGCGTCATCACGTGTCCGGCGGACGAGGGCGTCGGTCCGATCGCCAGGACGGCCGTCTCGTGGTGGATCAGTACGGCGAGTGCCGCGAGCAGAGCGATGACGGCAGCGCGTGCCCAGCGGACGGCGGCGCGCGAGGCGCTGGTCCGCGGGGCCCAAGCTCCTTGTGCTGTCATCGCTGCCCTCTGGGTTCCCGGTGAGACGGTGCCGCCAATATACCCGGCGGGGGTAAGTGGCACTTCAGTACGGTCGCTCACACCGGGGTACGGAGAGCTCGGCCTCCGGGTCTGCGGCCACTCTTGGTCAGTGCACGTGCGGGCCGCCGGTCGACTGCGGCTTGCCTCGCGGTACGAGGCCCAGGGCCACGGCGGCACTGGCGGCCGCCGCCACCGCACACACGATGAACGCGTCGGCGAAGCCACCCACCGAGCCTCGCTCGAACCCGGAAGCCGCGACGGTGGAGACGACGGCGACACCGATCGAACCACCCACCTCGTGGAAGGTGTTGACGACTCCGGAGGCGAGCCCCGCCTCCCGGTGTTCCACCATGGCCAGTGCGGTCGTCGTGGCCGTGACGAACACAGCGCCGACGCCGAGCGAGGCGATCACGAAGCCCGGCAGGAGCCGGGCGTACACGCTGCCGGTCTCCGACAGCTGGGTCAGCGGGACGGTTCCGGCGGTGGCGACGAGCATGCCCGCGACAGCGGTCGGGCGGCTGCCGATCCGGCCGACGAGCCGGGAACCGAGGTGTGCCCCGATACCGGTGGCGACCGCAACGGGCAGGAACACCAACCCGGTGCGCAGCGGGCCCAAGCCCCGGATTCGCTGCAAGTACACAGACCCGAGGAAGAAGTACGCGATCAGCAGGGCGGTGGCGATCAGCATCAGGAAGGCCCCGGCGAGCACGGGCCGCCGGGTGAACATCCGCAGGTCCATCAGCGGGGCCCGGCCGGCCCGCTCGACCCCCGCGAACGCCGCGTACGCGAGCACCGCGCCGACCAGCGGCAGCAGGCTCGAGGCAGCCGCCCAGCCGGCGTCCCCCGCCTTGACCAGGCCGTAGATCAGAGCGGCGGTGCCCGCGGTGACCAGCAGCGCGCCGGGGACGTCGAGCCGTGCGGGCTGCGGCGCTCGGGCCGGGACGAAGGCGGGCAAGGCCACCAACAGGAGCAGCCCGACCGGCACGTTGATGAAGAACACCCATTCCCAGCCAGGCCCGTCGGTCAAGGCTCCGCCCAGGAGGACGCCGGCCGCGGAGCCGGTGCCGCCGATGGCCGCCCAGACACCGAGCGCCTTGTTGCGTTCGGCGCCGTGGAAGGTGGTGGTGACGATGGAGAGTGCGGCCGGGGAGAGCAGGGCTGCGCCGACGCCCTGGCCGACCCGGCCGCCGAGCAGTGTCGGGGCGTTCTCGGCCAGGCCGGTGACCAGCGAGGCGGCGGTGAACAGCGCGAGTCCGGCGAGGAGCGTACGGCGGGCGCCCAGGGCGTCGGCGAGTCGGCCACCGAGCAGCATCAACCCGCCGAAGCAGAGGGTGTAGGCGGTAACCACCCAGGTCACCGCCTCCCGGCCGAGGTCGAGGTCGGCCGCCATGTCGGGCAGGGCAACGTTCACGACGGTGACGTCGAGAATCAGCATGAACTGGGCGAGGCAGATCAGCGCGAGGGCTGCCCAGCGGCGCGGGTCGGTGGGCGGGTGGTCGTCGTGTTCGGCTGTATGCGGTGCACCGGCTTCGGAGTGGGTCATGACGGGTCCTTCTGGTGCGTGGTCAGGGTCGAGGGTCGTGTCCGTGCCGCGCACGGTCCCGCTCGACCGCCCGCAGAGATCTGAACCATACTGTTCAGTTCACATGAACTCAACCGTACAGTTCAGATGGATGCTAGGGTCGAAGTCATGAGCGTGGACAGCGTCAGACGACCGCCGAGCGGCCCTCGGGCAGAGCTCAAGCGGCAGGCCATCGTCCGGGCCGCCCGCGAGCTGTTCCTGCGGGAGGGCTTCGGCGTGGGAATGGACACCATCGCCGCCGAGGCAGGCGTGTCGAAGGTGACCGTCTACAACCACTTCGGCAGCAAGGAAGCCCTGTTCACGGCGGTCATCAGCGGCGCGCTCGACGAGTCGCTCGCCGGTGAGTCCTCAGCCGCCCTCGAGGGCCTGACGGAAGCCGATGACCTGCGGACAGCCCTCGTCGAGGCGGCCCGCACCTGGGTCCACGCCGTCCGCAGCAATCACGAGGTCACCGCTCTACGCAATCTCGTCGCCGCCGAACTCCACCGCTTCCCCGAGCTGGGCGAGGCATGGAAACACCACGCCACGGAGAGCCACCACCCCGCCGTCGCCGGCGCCCTGCGTTCCCTCGCCGAGCAGGGCCGGCTGGAAATCCCCGACCTCCAGGTGGCGATCATCCAGTTCTACGGGCTCCTGGTCTTCCCGCACATGGTCTTCAGCTCCTACGGCACACACATCGACGAGGACCTGACGGACCGTCTCGTCAGCAACGGAATCGACATGTTCCTGGATCACTACAGCCCACGGGACGCATAGCCTGTGCCGCTCGAGGCCGCCGAGGGCCCGCGTGCGCAGGACTTCATGAGTGTTGAGGTCATGCGCCGCGGCGCTGCGTGGCCACGTCACGAAGCTGGCCCCATTCGGTGTCTTCGCCCAGGTGGCCAACCGCCCCTTCCCCCACTCCCGTGATGAACCCGCCTCGGGATCGGGTCGCCGGGCTGGGCGTGGTTCAGACTCGCGGCGGCTGCACGTATCGCGCTGACGGTGGGCGCGTAGTCGTCGATCGTGTCGGAGCCGGGGTGCGGGCCGGCGGGGTCGAGGAAGTCGGTGCGGAAGAGTTCAGGCAGTGCGCAGGTCGAAGGCCGCGCGGTTTTGGGCGATGAAGCCCTCGACGTCGAGGGGGTCGCTGCCGCCGATCGTCTTCACCAGGTCGTTGGTGCCGGCGAAGACACCGTTGCGGTAGTCGACGGCCACGGCGAGCAGGTGCTGGATCAGGTGGTCCGGCGCGCCGCGCCCGCGCAGGATGGCGGCGAATTCGTCGAGTTCGATGGGAACGTAGGTGACTTCACGGTCCAGCGCCCGCGACATCTTCTCGGCGATCTCGTAGTGGTTGAGCTCCTCGGCTCCGTACAGCGGGTAGATCTGGCCGGCGTGCGGGGCGGGGTCTTCCAGGATGGCCGCGATCACCCTGGCCTGGTCGCTTTCCGCGATGGGGGCGTGGCGTCCGTCGGCGAACGGCAGGCGCAGTTCGCCGGTTCCGTCGGCCCAGGTGTCGATCAGCCACTGGGCGAAGAAGGTCGGGCGGATGTGGGTGACGGCGACCGGGGAGTGGTCCAGGACGCGCTCGGCGACCCAGTGCTGGCGGGCCGCGTTGCTGGCGGTATGGCGGCGGGCGGAGATCTGCGACATGTTCACGATCGCCTGGACCCCGTTCTCCTCCGCCGCCTGGGCCACGTTCGCGGTGGCGTCCATCAGGCCGGGACGGATCGGATAGGCGAAGTACAGGGCGTCGATCCCCTCGGTCGCCCGCGCCAGGGAGTCGAGGTCCAGGGCGTCGCCTTCGGCGAGGTCCGCCCCGAGGGCAGCGAGCCGCTCGGCGCGCCCGTCGAGGCCACGGACGAACGCGCGGACGCGATGCCCGCGCTGGAGCAGGAGTTCGGTGGTGTGACCGCCGGTCTTGCCGGTGGCCCCGATCACGAGGAGGTTGCGTTCCATGATCGCGAGTCCGTTTCTTGAGAGGGGGTGGCTCTTGAGAGGGAAGTGGCGGCAGCTCCAGCGTCGGTCCTTCGAGCGGGTGTCGCACGAGATGGGTGAGAGGCGGTGCGATACCCGTCCAGCGGGGCGGCTGTGGCCGCGGCCCTGTGCGGACATCCCGTCCGCCTCGCAAGAAAAGGGGCTTGACGGCCCCTTTTCGGTCCAGTTCCAGGAGACACCCATCGGAATGGGCTGTCAAGCCCTTTTTTGCGTTACGATTGCCGCCATGACCACCACCAGCGAAGCGCCGGGTCAGAAGCTGACCGCCAAGGGCCTGGCTACACGCGAACGCATCGTCAGGGCGGCGGCGGAGCTGATCTACGAACACGGCGCGCAGAACACCAACAACGAGCAGATCCGCGAGGCCGCCGGGGTCAGCGGCTCGCAGCTGACGCGCCACTTCCCCACCAAGGAGTCCCTGGTGCGCGCCGTGCTCGCCTGGCAGGCCGACCGCATCGTCGCCCGCCACCAGGCGCCCGAGCTGGGCGAGCTGGACAGCTTTGCCGCCCTGCGCCGGTGGGCCGACTCCTACATCGCCTCGCAGGACATGCTGCGCGGCGGATGCACGTTCGGCTCCCTGGCCGCCGAGGTCGTCAAGACCGAGCCCGCCCACCGGGACACGGTGGCCGACGGCTTCGACCGGTGGCAGGAGCTGTTCAAGCACGGCCTGAGCAAGATGCGCGAGCGCGGCGAACTGCGGCCGGAGGCCGACCCGGCCGCGCTCGCCCACCTGCTCACCGCCGCGTTCCAGGGCGGAGCGCTGCTGGACCAGGCGGCCGGCGAGTCCACACCCCTGCGTGACGCGCTGTACGGGGCCCTGGCCTATATCGAGTCATTCGCCGCGGAGCGCTGACCGTACTGCGGAGTGCGGACCCTCAACAGAGACGGGTTACGACGCGACCTCGGCGGGAACATCGCGAACGACCTCGGTCAGCTCGCCGGAATCGATGTCGTAGAAAAGGCCGTAAATCTCGATGTGCTTGGGCGTGCCCGGGCTGTTGCGGATCAGGCTCACGTCGTAGGTGAGCGACTTCTCGAAGTCGGCGATGGAGATGCCGTCCCAGTCGTACAACGACGAGATGTCAGTGTGCTGCTCGTGTTTCCACGCAGCGGTGATTCCCTCCGCCGCGAAGGAGGTCGCGCCGCAGAAGGAGTGGTGCACGACAACAACCCGCTCGATTCCGAAGAGGTGCTGGGAGACCGTGATCGAGCGAAGAGCGTCCGCCGCGCGCCCACCTCCGACGATGAGGGGGAACACGGTCGCTGTGGAGCCCATCTTCCTGCCGGTCTCGTCGAGGAGAAGTTCTCCGGGGTAGACCTCGTCGCCGAAGTAATCGGCCACCGCCTGCGCAGCCCCGGCCGCCCGGGGGTCGAAGCAGTACATGGCGATCGTCCTGACGGGAATCACACTGGCGATGATCTCCCGAGCCGCTGCTTCGTTGTAACCCGGCTGTCCTTGGAACGTGAACGCTGCAAAATCCCACTCCGGTTCTCGCGGTTGACTCCCCGGCTTCCTTGGCAAGCCGGGAACGTTTCGCGTAGGGAATGGGTACGTGGCACGGCCTCCGCGGCCTCCCGACGGAGGCTCGTGAGGGCTTCTCGCCTACTCCCCCCACGGACCGTTGACCACGCCGCGCTCCATGGTGCTGACGCCGTCCGCTGCCCGCTCCTGCGCAAGGTGGTAGGCCATCGTGCAGGGAGGCGCGGCTGTCTCGGAGCGGGCACCGTGGGCAAGGACTTCGTCGGCCAGATGGCGGACCATCGCAAGCCGCGGGTACGCGGCATGGATCTGACTCTGTTCCTCGGCCACGAGGTCGGCGTTCTTGCCGAAGTCGATCCAGATGCCTTCGTAGGTCAGGTAGGTCAGCAGCCCCATTCGTTCGGGGATCTGCGGAATGGTGTGCAGAGCGATGGCCTCCCAGACCTTGTCGACATCCACGGCCGGGGCGCCGAGACCGGTCAGCACGGCGGCGGCAAGATCGGCACCCTCCATCTCGAACCGGAGCCGGCCCGGTGCGTCCGGGCCGGTTCCCAGGTCGTGCATCACGTTCGCGGCGAAGAGGAGTTCCTCGTCGTAGTCCGCGTCGTTGAGAAGTCCCCGGTGGGCGGCGAACAGGCGGGCCCAGTAGAAGCCGCGGATGCAGTGGTTCAGCACGGACGGATGCACCGCGGCCCGTGCCGCGGCGAGGCTCGCCTCGACCAGTGGCCCGGAAGGGAGGGCGAGTACGTCGCCGTGCAGCCCGTTCGGGAGGGTAGGAGGAGGATTGGTCATGATGTGACGCTACGAGGGCAGACCTCGCGCAAAAAGTGGCACGGATGCCAACCAACGCTACAGTCGTGCCACTATGACCAAAAGACATCACGTTGCGGTGCTCGTGCTGCCCGGTGTCCTCGCGCTCGAATTCGGCACCGCGACGCAGATCTTCTCAACGGACCCGCACTACGAGCTGACCGTGCGCGCCGAAAGCGGGCCCTGACCCGTGCCCGGGTCCGGCTTCGCGATCACCGTCGCGGCCGGCCTTGAAGCGCTGGACGACGCCGACACCGTGATCATCCCGGGTTACGACGACATCGACACGACCCCGTCAGCCGGATTCCTGACGGCGCTGCGGGCGGCCCACGCCCGAGGCGCCCGGCTCGTCTCCATCTGCACCGGAGCCTTCGCCCTCGCCGCGGCCGGACTGCTCGACGGGCGCCCCGCCACCACGCACTGGCGGCAGGCTGAGCAACTGCGACGGCGCTACCCGCGCGTCAATGTCCTGCCCAACCAGCTCTACGTAGACGACGGCGACATCCTCACGTCCGCCGGCGTGACGGCGGGAATCGATCTGTGCCTGCACCTGATCCGCACCGACCTGGGCGCCGCGGCAGCGAACACACGCACGCGATCTCGTCGCGCCGCCACGGCGACAGGGAGGCCAGGCACAGTTCATCGAACAGTTCCGCCCCGAAGCCAGCGGAGACGAGCTCGCTCCCCTGCGGGAGTGGATGCTCGACAACCTCGCGGACCCACTCACCGTCGACGACCTCGCAGAACAAGCCCATATGTCCCGGCGCACCTTCATCCGCCGCTTCCGCGAGGAGACCGGCACTACGCCGATGGCCTGGCTGACCGACGCACGCATCGACCGAGCACGCGAACTGCTGGAGGCGAGCGCTGTGCCCGTCGAACAAGTCGGCCGCCTCACTGGCTTCGGTGCCCCCGCTTCCCTGCGGGCCGCCTTCCACCGGCACCTCGGCACCTCGGCACCTCGGCACCTCGGCACCTCGGCACCTCGCCCCAGGAATACCGGACTCTGTTCCGCCACAAGGCGGAACGGACGCGGACCTGACCGCGCAACCGCCGCCGGCAGGTGAGTGCTCAGGAGGCGTCGGAGACGACTGGGCGGGGCGCCCGCTGAGACCGGGCCCGCGCCGTAAGCGGGAGTCCTTCGAATGCCTGATCGGCGACGCGCTCCAGCGCGACCGCGTCGCACCCGGCCTTGGCCAGCACTTCCATGCCCCGGTTGATCGCCATGAGCAGTTGGCTGATTCCGGGGGCGTCCACCTCGGGATCGAGAGACACCGACATGGCCAAATTCCTGCTCAGCATCCACGTGCTGGCAGCGATCCTGCTCATCGGACCGGTCACCATCGCGGCGAGCTTGTTCCCGCGTTTTGCGCGCCAGGCACTGGCAGACGGGCCCGAGCAGCAGTCGGCTGAGGGCCCGGTCCGGCTGCTGCATCGGATCTGCCGGGTCTACGCCGTGGCCGGCATCTCCGTCCCGATCTTCGGTGTCGGCACCGCCCAGGTGATGGGCGTCATGGGCAGCCCCTGGCTCATCGCCTCCATGGCTCTGACAGCGGTGGCCGCCGTCCTGCTGGGCATCGCGGTGCTCGGCACCCAGGACAACGTGGTCAGCCAGCTCGACAAGTCCGAACGGACGTCGACCGCCGCGGAGTCCCTGATCGCCCGGCTGCCCCGCCTGTCGGTGATCACCGGCCTGTTCGCGCTCGCCTGGCTGATCGTGGTGGTCCTGATGATCGTCCGCCCCGGCTCGACGACAGGCGCATAACGGCTCAGCCACCGAAAAGCAGGATGGGAATTGTTAGAGTGCGTCAATGGGCTGGAACATAGAGGTGGTTGCTGTCCGGCAGGACGAGCTGTACGAAGCGGTGCCGGACGTGTTCATCGAGACGAGCACCACGATGTGTTTCGAGGACGCAACCTCAGGCAGGCGGGTACCGAATCTGTGCGCAACGAAGGTCGGCGACTGGGTGGTCGTCATCGATGCGGGCTGCAGGCTGTCGGGGGACTACGACTACCTGGATGAGGCATCAGCGTCGACAGACCTGCATCTTGTGCGGATCGCCGACAAGCCGATCGCACTGCACTACCGCAACGGTCAGCAGGTGTTGGAAGCGACCGGCAGCGACGCGGTTCCCGAGATGACGCCTGACGATGACGGAGAGTCGTGGGCGCTGCATGCGCTATTCAAGAGAACCGGCGTGAATTTCGGGGAAGAAGGCCCATTGGGTCTGTGGAACGCGAAATTCACGCTCTTCACCATCTGACTGATTCGACCCGTTGATCGGTCGGCGATCCTGGATTCGCAGTCAGCCGCTGGAACCGCGGACCACGAGCTCGGGTTTCAGGACGACATCACCGCTGCCGCCGTCGAGGAGCGCGAGGGATGCCTCGACCATGCGCTCGGCGGTCGAGCCCAGGGTGGTGAGTCCCGGCGCGGCGGTGTCGGAGATGTACGTGCCGTCGAAACTCGTGATCGCGTACTCAGCGGGCACGCGCTTACCGGCGTGCTGAAGCGCCGTCAGCAGGCCGAGCGCGACAGTGTCAGCGGTGCAGATGATCGCATCTGTGTCGCCGGGGTTCGCGAGCAGCCGCTTCGCCGCGTCGATGCCGCTCGCCACGGTGAAGTTCGGCATTTCCAGAACCCGGTCGTCCGGCCCGGCGAGCGCACGGAACGCGGTTGTGCGCTCGATGCTCGACGAGGAGTCTTCCTGGGCGTCGACCATCAGGATGCTGCGGCGGCCTCGCGCCCGCAGGTGATCCACGAGCAGGCGGACCCCCGCCGCGTTGTCGAGCCGTACCGACGGCGCTTCGACGCCTCGTGCGCGGCGGTCGACCTGCACGACACGGTTCGACCGCGCGAGCTCCGTGATCGCCTCGCCACTCCGCTCGAACGCCGCAGGCACCACGAGTACCGCGTCCACCAGCACCCGATCCATGGCGCCGAGCTGGCGCTGCTCGGTCTCCGGGCTCTCGCCCGTGTCGATCGTCACCAGCCGCTTGCCCTGAAGATCCAGGCGGCGCGAGTACGCCGACACCAGCTCCGCGAAGTACGCGTTCGCGATCGCGGGAACGACAAGCGCCAACGAATCCGTCGACTGAATCCGCAGCGCCCGCGCCGCCGCGTTCACCCTGTAGCCCAGTTCGTCGCATGCGTTCCGCACCCGCAGCGCCAGCTCCGGGTCGACGTTGCGCTGAACACCGGAGAGCACACGGCTCGCCGTCGGCACTGAGACCCCTGCGCGCAACGCCACGTCCTTCAAGCCGATGCGCGCGCCCATCTTGATCTCCCCTGGCTGCTGGCCGTCGATGTTATCAGGGCGTTCCCGGCGACCCGTTGACGCGGCAGGGACCAGCGTGCTTAGGTTCGGAAATGGTTTTCCCGACGATGAGAGTACCGCGTGACCACCCGTCCGCCGCCCCAGGGGGCGGCGCACGGGTGCTTGTCGTCGGATCGGTCCCGCTCATCGCTTGCGGCGGCAGCCGCATCGTCGTCCACGCGGGAGCCGGCGATCTCCTGAAGCCCGCGCATGTCCGCGCGCTCGCTTCCCCTCTCGCCGGCGGTTTAGCGGTCCACCCCACCGCTTAGCGGTCCGCCTCACCGCCGTACGCACGTCCCCGTACACGCGTCCGCCGCGACCGCCGCGACCGCGATAACCGTCACCGCGCACGTCGCATGCGGAGCCGCGTCGTCCCCCGACGCGGTCGACGCGCTCCTCGAACGCGAACCCACGAATTCCCCGAAGTTCCAACCACCCGCCCCTCCCCACATCGCCATACATCGAAAGGCGCCCTTCCATGAGCAGTGAGGCTCAGCAAGGTCGTAGAGGCACGACCGTCGAATCGAACGGCGTCAACCCCGTTCCCGATGCCGAACGGCGCGGGAGGCCGAGCGGCCTGTTCGCTGTGTGGTTTGCCTGGAACATCTCGATCCTCGGCATCAGTTACGGCATCTTCGTCTTCGGTCTCGGTCTGAACGTCTGGCAGACGATCGTCGCCGGGACCATCGGCTACCTCGCCTCGTCCGCCCTCGTCGGCATCCTCGCGGTCGGCGGGCCCCGCACGGGACTGCCGACCCTCGCCCAGACGCGCTTCGCGTTCGGCATCAAGGGCAACAGGATCCCCGCGTTCTTCGCCTACCTGTCCAATATGGGCTGGAAGGTGACAATTATCACCCTTGCCTCGACCACCGGTGCGAACCTGTTCGCGAAGCTGTGGCCGTCGGTGTTCGCCGATACGGACGGGTCGAGCGCCACGTTCACGATCGTGCTGTGGTTTGTGCTCGTGCTCGCCGTGACAATGACGGTCTCCGTCCTCGGCCATGAGTTCATCATGAAGGTCGAGGTCTGGATCTCGTGGGTGACCGGCATCATGACGGTCGCGTTCCTCGGATTCATGGTGCCTGAGATCGAGTGGTCGCACCTCGGTGACACCCCTGCGGGCGGACCGCTGGTGTTCATCGGCGGCATCATCATGGCGATGACCCTCGTCGGCCTCGGCTTCCTCAACTACGGCGGCGACTTCGCCCGTTACCTCCCGCGCGATACTCCGGCACGCGGCGTGATCAGCTGGACGGTCGCCGGGCTCAGCCTGCCGGTCGTCATCCTCCTCGCCGTCGGCGCGCTTCTCGTCGGCGGGGATTCGAAGCTCGGTGCCGCCACAGCGTCCGACCCGATCGGCGCGCTCACCGCGCTCCTGCCGATGTGGTTCTTCGTTCCCTTCTCCATCATCATCGTCATCTCGCTCGTTTCGGCCGCCATCACCGGCATGTACAGCTCCGGCCTCGCGCTCATGGCGGTCGGCGTACGGCTGCGCCGCTCCGTGACGACCGCGATCAACGCGGTCATCATCGCGGCGGGCGCCTTCTACCTGCTGTTCATCTCCACCTCGTTCCTCGCGACGTTCCAGTCGTTCCTGTCGCTCATCGCCGTGATGATGGGCACCATGGGCGGCATCCAGATCGTCGACTTCATCCGGCAGCGCCGCATGGGCTGGAACACCGATATGGCGAACCCGCGTGGCTACGGCGGCCGCGACGCGCGCTGGACGGCGATTCTGAGTCTGATCACCGGAACCGTCGTCGGTCTCGGCCTGGTGACGAGCTCCGACCCGAACTTCGGGAAGATCACAGGGTTCCTCCTCACCGAGAGCGGCCGCACCGGCGTGTTCGGGTCGAGCGGGCTCGGCATCGTCATCGCCCTGGCGCTCGGCGCCGCGCTCTACGCGATCCTCACGTTCGGGCTCCGGCTGGACCCGAAGCCCGACTACTCGCTCGTGACCGCGGGAGACGCCGCTCGCGGGAAGGGCGGGCACGGGGAGGGCGGGCGCAGGGTTCCGACTCCCGACGCGGCCGGCAGGCATGCGGCCGAGCGCACCGAACGCTGACCGACCCGTGGCGGCGAGGCCCACGCGGGTCTCGCCGCCGCTCGAGGAGCTGACCGCTCGAGGAGCTGACCCCCTTGTCCGCACATGAGACCGCGCTGCGGCGATTCCGGAACCCGGACCCGTGGCATGCGCCCGCCGCCTACTGGTTCTGGCATCGGCTGCCCGCCAAGGACACGATCCGCGCCCAGGTGCGGCAGATGCACGACGCCGGGATCCGGAGCTTCCAGGTGCAGGCGCGGCTGTCGTACCCGATCGAGGGTTACCTGAACGACGACTACCTCGCCGCCTGCCGTACGGCCGTCGAGACGGCCGCCGAGCTCGACATGATCGTCGGCATCTATGACGACTACAACTGGCAGACCGGTCACGCCGCGGGCCGGGCCGTGGCCGACCACGACGAACTGCGCGAACGGCACCTGTTCTGGGTGCGGATCCCCGCGGGCGCGAGGGACGGCTCGCTCAGCGGGATCCGCTCGGCGACGGAGAACCTCGGCCCGGCCGCGATGGACTGGCACTACGAGGGCGGCGTCGTCGCCTGGGCCGACTGGCGGGTCGAGTACGCGCTCGTCGTGGAAGGGGAGCAGGGCGCGGTCGCCGAGCGGCCCGAACTCGTCGACGGCGTGGACGGCACCGCCGACAGGTGTCGTATCCGCCTCGCCGGCCCCGTGCCCGACGGCGCGGAGGCGATCGTGTTCGTCTCCGCCCGCTGCGCGACCTCCCGGCTCGTGAACCCCGTCGACCCGGTCGCGGTCGATCGCTTCATCGAGGCCGGCTACCAGCCGTTCGCCGACGCCCTGGGCGACTTCTTCGGCTCCACCGTCGCCTACATGTTCTTCGACCAGCCGCACGCCGTGTACTACGACTGGCCGGAGCGCACCGGAGACCTGCGTTCTGCGATGCCGTTCCACGAGAGCCTGGCCGTCTCGATCCGGGAGCGCTGGGGCGGGCAGACCCCCCAGGTGCTCGCCGCCGTACTCGACGGGGACGACCCGGAGCGGCTGAGCCTTCGCGCCCAGTTCTACGAGCACTTCAGCGGCTACGCGATGGAGACGTTTCTCGGCAAGCTGCGCACCTGGAGTCACGCCCACGGCCTGCGTCAGACCGGCCATGAAGTCCTCGGGCACGTCGGCGGCTGGGCGCTCGACACCGCGTTCTCGAACTGGGACCTGCGCGTGAACTTCGGCCTCGACCACTTCGGCGTGGACGGTTACCGCGACCTCACCGCGGTGGATGCGCAGGACGCGCTGGTGCAGCTCAGCCCCGTGTTCGGCGACTCCGTCGCCCGCCACCACGGCCGCGGCGGGACGATGGTCGAGCAGTACTTCCTCACCCCGCCCGAAGGCGGAACCCCGTGGTCCGGCCACTGGGGGCTGACCCTGCAGGAGCTGCGCACAACGGCGATCAACCACCATCTGCAGGGCATGCGGCAGATGGTCTTCCACGGCTTCTATCAGACCCACGGCCACGGAGACGATCACGAGTCGCTGCGGAATCCGCGCTTCGACTTCCCCCCGGGCATCAATTTCGAACCGTGGTTCGCCGATCATCACCTGCGGTTCGCGCTCGAGAGCGCGCGGCTGAGCGAGTTCCTCGAGCCGGTGTCACCGCAGAGCGACGTGGCGGTCCTGTACCCGTTGCGTACGGTGTGGACCGCGGGTCAGCTCGGCGAGCAGGCGTCTGTGATGGGCGAATGGGCCCGCGCGCTCACCGAGGCCCGGGTGGGCTTCCACCTCGTGGACGAACGCGATCTCGACGCCGCCGCTGTGGAGGAAGGTGCGGTGCGCTTCGGGGACCACCAGTACCGGGCGCTCGTACTCCCCGCCGTCACGACGCTGCGCTCGGCCGCATCGCTGCACCGGCTTCGCCGTCTGGCCGAATCGGGGGTACGGGTGCTCGCGAGCGGTGCGACACCCGCTGTCTACCAGGACGGCCCGCAGACCGCCGTCGAGGACTGGGCAGGCCTCGCCCCGGCCGTGGAGGTGTTCGCCACGGTCCCCGAGGAGGCGGTCCTGAGCGGGCTCGTCGCACAGCGTGGGCGGACCGAGCCGACGCTGCGCGTTCCCGCGGGCTCGCCGGTGCGCTGGCGCGGCGGCCCGGACGCGGCCGACGGCTTCCGCTTCGCGTGCTTCGCCGAGGCCGAGGGCACGGTGGAGCTCCTGCTGCCCGACGGGCCCTGGCGCATCGAGGAGTGGGAGGCCGCCGACGGTTCCGTGCACGCCCTCGAAGCAGACACCCTCGAAACAGCCGAGGGCCCGGTCGTGCTGCGGCTGGAGCAGAACGCAGTGCGTTTGTTGCGTGTGTACCGGGGCGCGGAGGCCGCTTCCGGCCGGGCCGACGCCACGGAAGATTCCGAGGCCGCGGCCGGTCGCGGCACGCCGGAATGGTCGGCGCCGGAGGCGCCCGAGGAGCTTGAGTCCGGCTGGCTGCTCGAGGTCGCCGAGGGCGCGTACGAGGAGGCGGGCACCCGCCGCGACATCGCGGTGACGCACGGCTGGGAGCGCCAGGGCCTTCCGGCGTTCGCGGGCACCGCCGACTATGTGCGGCAGATCGAGCTCGACGCGCCGGTCCGCCTGGAGCTGACGCTCCCGGCTGTCGCCGGAGCTGTGACCGTGTCCGTGAACGGCGTGCGGGTGGGGGCGCGCGCCTGGGCGCCGTACCGCGTCCCGATCCCCGCCGATGTCCTGCGGCCCGGGGCGAACGAACTCCGCATCCGGGTCGCGCCGTCGGCGGCCAACCGCTACTACGCCGGGACCGGGCTCCGCGCCGAGCCCGAGCCGTGCGGACTGCTCGCGCCTCCGCTGCTGAGCCGCGCGCTCGCGACTTCGGACCTCGGTGCGCCCCCGGACGGTTTCGACACCGGCCCCCGCGACTCCGGCCCCCGCTCATCCTCGATCACGGAAGGCTGATCCACCTTGCTCAAAGGACTCGACCCGCTCCTGACCCCGGACCTGCTGTACGCGCTCGCGCAGATGGGACATGGAGACACGATCGCGCTCGTCGACAGGAACTTCCCCGCGCACTCCGTGAACGACCGGGTGATTCGGCTGGATGGCACCGACGTCGTCTCGGCGGGCCGGGCGGTGCTGGGACTGCTGCCGCTCGACACGTTCATCCCCGAGCCCATCGCGAGGATGGCGGTGGTCGGCGACGCCACCGCCGAGCCGCCGGTACAGACGGACTTCGTCGCCGCCGCGGAGGAGGCATCGGGCCGTCCGCTGGCGGTGGAGGCGGTCGAACGCCACGCGTTCTATGCGCGTGCCCGCTCCGCGTTCGCGGTGGTCATCACGGGCGAGGACAGACCGTACGGGTGCTTCCTGCTCACCAAGGGCGTGCTGCCGGAGTTCTCTCCGGAGCGTTGACGCCTGCCGCCGAGCCGTCACCTTCACATAGCACCACTTCCAGGGTGCGCGGTCCGTGCACCCCCTCGACCCGGTCCAGCTCGATGTCGCTGGTGGCGGACGGACCGGAGATCCAGGTGAGTGGTCGCGACGGGTCGAGCCGTTCGAGCGAGCGCGCCGCACCCGGCCCAGGATCACGTCCTTGCCGCTCATTTGTCTGCGTCCTTTCCGCCGTCCGTCCGTCGCCACCAGTCGCGGAACGGTTCGACCGGCATGGTCGGCAGGTCTCATGTTGCCGTCCATCCTTTGCCTGGGCCCGGGATGAGCAGGGATTCTCTATGATTCATGCCATGACCGATGGGACTCGACAGGATGCGCTGACCGATCGCGTATACGAAAGCGTCAAGGCGATGATCATGGACCATGAGATCGCACCTGGCGCCCGCGTAAGCATCGAGGGACTGGCCCGTCAGCTCGCCGTGTCGGCGACCCCGGTGCGAGAGGCGCTCGCCCGGCTCGAATCGGAGCGGCTCGTGGTCAAGCGGCCCAACGCCGGCTATCGCGCCACCGACCTGCTCGACCGCGACGCCCTGCTCGACCTGTTCGAGATGCGGCTGTTGCTCGAACCCCGGGCCGCTTCACTGGCCGCGGAGAACGCG
Source organism: Streptomyces sp. NPDC059679 (assembly GCF_042734105.1). Lineage (NCBI taxonomy): Bacteria > Bacillati > Actinomycetota > Actinomycetes > Kitasatosporales > Streptomycetaceae > Streptomyces > Streptomyces sp. NPDC059679. The sequence goes on from NZ_JBHWES010000017.1 coordinate 160,367, forward strand.
AGCGACGACGAACTGCGTCAACTGCGGTCCGTCGTCGAGGAGATGCGCCGCCAGCCAGACCTGGGCGAGAAGTACGCGGACTATCGCCGATTCGCCGCGCTCGACCAGGAGTTCCACGATGTGCTGGCCCAGGCCGCGGGGCGGCCGCTGCTCGCCGACGCGGTGAACCGCCTCCACGCCCATCTGCACATGCTGCGGCTGAACAGCGCGCCCGGATCCGTCGACGCCACCGTCGCCGAGCACGAGCACATCCTGAACGCTCTCGTACAGCGCAACCCGGAGAAGGCGGCCGAGGCGATGGCCACACATCTGCGCTCCAGCCGGGTACGCCACCGCCCGCAGCCCCCGGCGCGAAGCCGGACCGCGTCCCGCTGAGCGTCAGAGCCGCGTTGTGCGGCTCGCCCGGCACGCTGCCCCGCGAGCTGGGGCGCCCTGTCAGGATTCGCCGGTGTTCCTCAGGCGCGACCTCGACGCCTCCAAGTGGTCGTGCATGGCGCGCGCCGCGGCCCCCGGGCCCTTGGCACGGATGGCGTCGAGCACCGCCTGGTGCTCGACGACGGCCTCACCGGCGATGCTGTGCCGGAAGTAGAGCCGGTAGGTGTGGGTGTGCGCCCGGAACCGGCGCAGCGTGTCGGCGATGAGCGGGCTGCGGCTCGCCTCGGCGATGGCGTTGTGGAAGGCGGCGTCGAGTTCCGCGAAGCCGCGATACGCCTCGTAGGTGTCGCCGCGCAGCGGCGGTCTCATCTGCTCGAGCAGGTGGTGCATGCCGTCCAGTTCGGCTGAGGTCGCGTACCGTGCCGCGCGTTCAGCGGCGGCCGGCTCGAGGAGCAGGCGGATGTCGTAGAGGTCGTCCAGGCCGGTCCGGTCGAGCAGGGGGGCGACCAGGTAGCCGGCGTTCGGCCGGCGCACGACGAGGCCCTCGGACTCGCATCGGGCGAGAGCTTCGCGGACCGGCGTCTGGGACACCTCGAGTTGGCGGGCGAGCCCGGCGATCGACAGCTTCGTACCGGGCTCCAGGTCGTGATCCATGAGCAGGGTCATCAGCGCCTGGAAGACCGACTCACGAACGTTGATCTTGACCGATCCCCGGGAACCCGAGCTGTTCATCGCGGCTGCGACCGTCAGCGGCATGGGCTCACTCATCGACCCTCCACATCGTCGATCACTGAATCTACGCGCTTGACGCCGCTTCCATCAGGAGGACGGCTTCGATCGTTCTGAAATCTTCGCGACACCTGTTGACGCACGATCGGAATAGCTGCATCCTCAATCAAATCCTATAGTATCCGATCTGGGATCAAGATCCTCTCGATGCGGAGGGTGACCCTCGTGACCATTCCCGACTGGTTCGATGAAGCGGCCTTCGGGCTCTTCGTCCACTGGGACCACGCCAGTCAGCAAGGCGTGGAAATCGGCTGGCCGCTGGTCGGCCATTCGATCCTTCCGGGCCGTACCGAGCCTGAAGCCGACATCACGGTCGCGCAGTACCAGTCGACCGCCGCGACCTTCGATCCGCACCGCTGGGATCCGCGGGCAGTCGCCCGCCTCGCCCGTGCCGCGGGTGCGCGCTATGTCGTCTTCACCGTCCGGCACCACGCCGGCTACTCGATGTACCACACCGAACATTCCGACTTCTCCATCGCGGCGTCACCGTACGGACGGGACATCACCCGCGAGTTCTTCGACGCGCTGCGCGCCGAGGGCCTGCGGGTCGGCGTCTACTACTCGCTGCTGGACTGGAACCATCCGGACTACCCCGCGTTCACCGACGCCGACCGCCCCTACCCGCACAACCTGTACCGCCGGCCGTCGCCGGAGCAGTGGGCGCGCTACATCGGCTATGTCAAGGGACAGCTCACCGAACTGCTCACCCGGTACGGGACGATCGACCTGCTCTGGTTCGACGGGGAGTGGGAACGCACCGCGGAGGAGTGGCATGCCGCCGAGCTGCGCGAGCTGATCAAGTCGCTGCAGCCGGATGTGATCATCAACGACCGGCTGCCGGGCCAGGGCGACTACGCCACTCCCGAGCAGGGCATGCCGCGCCGTCCGCCGGGCGGACCGTGGGAGCTGTGCCTCACCATGAGCGACAGCTGGGCGTACCGGCCCGACGACCTGGACTACAAGAGCCCGCGCCTGCTCGCCGGCTACCTCAGCGAGGTCGTCTCGCGCGGCGGCAACCTCCTGCTCAACATCGGGCCGCGCGGCGACGGAACGCTTGTGCCGACCGAGGTGGCCATACTCAAGCGGCTCGGCGCCTGGCTCGCCAGCCACGGCGAGAGCCTCTTCGGCGCCGGGCCGGCGTCCGAACGCCTCGACTTCCACGGCCCCGCCACCCAGCACGGCGACACCGTCTACCTGCACCTGCTGTTGCGGCCGCAGGACCTCCTCGTCGTGCGCAACGTGCCTATCGGCTTGGTGGCCGGCGTGCGCATGCTCGGCACCGAGCAGCCCCTGGAGTACTCCGTCAATGAGGAAGTGCACAAGGCCAACGGCGCCGAGGACGAGCCCCTCGGCGAGCTCTTCATCACCGTGCCGCCACCGACCGGCGCCCTCATCGACGTGATTGCCATCGAACTGTCCAACTCCCGGAAAGACGAGTCACGTGCGGCCCTTTAACACTTCCAAGGCGGCCAGGCGTGCCGTGGTCCTGCTCGCGGCCGCGAGCATCCTCTCGGCGTGCGGCACCGGTCCGGGCGCTTCATCCGGCGACGGCAAGTCGCTGCGTGTGCAGATCCCCGCCGGGCCGATGGCCGATCGGATGCAACAGGTCGGCAAGGACTTCGAGAAGGCCAACCCCGGCACCAAGGTCACCTTCGAGAGCGTCGACTCCAACAGCTCCCGCGGCCCGAATGTGGCCCTGCTCAGCTCGACCGCCACCCCGGACATCGGCTACCTCCAGCGCAGTACCGGCGTCTGGTCGGCGCTGCTGAAGAACAAGCAGCTCACCCCGATTGACGATGTGTGGAATGCCGCTGGTCTGGCGGACAAGTACACCAAGAGCCAGACCGCCTACTACACGACCAACGGGCATCATTACGGCGTTCTCTACGAGGAACTGCTGATCGCCCCGATCTACTACAACAAGGCGGCGTTCGCCAAGGCCGGCATCCCCGACCCGGCCGATCACCAGGTCGCCTCCGTCGCCGAGTTCGAGTCCATGGCGGCCAAGTTGAAGTCCGCGGGGTACGAGGGCCTCGGCGTCGGCGGGTCGAGCCCGTACGACCTGGGGCACACGCTCGACGCGCTGCTGCCCACCGCGGTGTCGGAGAGCGACTACCAGGCCATGCTCACGAACTTCAAGCCGGGTTCGCCGACGAACGTCAAGTACACCGACCCGGGCTTCGTGAAGGCACTGCGGACCATCCAGGGCTGGCAGAAGAAGGGCATCTACCAGAAGGGGATGCTCGGCATGGACACCACGCAGGCCCAGGCGCTGTTCACCAGCGGCAGGCTCGCGATGCTGCAGGGCGGCAACTACAGCTACGCGGACCTGAAGGCGGCCAAGCCGTCGTTCGACATGGGCTGGTTCCTGCTGCCGCCGCTGACGAAGGGCCGCAAGACACCGTTCAACGCCTTCAACGGCGACACCCTCGTCATCCCGGCCAAGGCGGCGAACCCGGGGCTGGCCAAGAAGTTCCTCAAGTTCTTCATGACCGACAAGTACCAGGTCAGCGTGGTCGCCGCCAGCGGCTCCCTGCCGGTGTTCACCTCGATCAAGCCGTCGAGCCTGTCGAACCTGGGCGACCTGGTGCAGCAGCAGTTCGAGCTGTCCAAGTCCGTCGGACTGGTCAACATCTGGGACTCGACCGTGCCGTCCACGCTCGGGCAGTCGTTCGCGGTGCCGGTGCTGCAGAAGCTCGTCTCCGGCAAGCTGACCCCGCGGCAGGCGGCCCAGCAGTTCCAGAACGGGCTGGAGGATCTGCAGTCCGGCAAGGTCTCCGGGGCGACGGACTGATGACCGCCCAGGAGATCCCCCCGGTTGCCGCCACCACCCGCAGGCCACGACGCAGTGCACGGAAGTTCCCGATTCTGATCCTCGCACCGGCGCTGGTGCTGATGACCCTGCTCATCGCCTACCCGGTCGCGGAGTCGGTGCACATCAGCCTCGGCTCGTGGGACGGCGTCGGATCCGTCACCTACCGCGGGCTGGCCAACTACCGGCGGCTCATCAACGACTCGCTGGTCCGGCAGTCGATCGTGACCAGCCTGGTGTTCTTCGTCGGCACCGTGGTCTGCACCGTGGTGATCGCGACCTTGCTCGCCAACGCGATCAACCGGAAGGTCCCCGGTGCCCGCTTCTTCAAGATCATCTGGTTCCTGCCGGTGATCGTCCCGGTCAGCGTCGCGGGCGTCTTCTGGTCCAACTCGTTCCAGCCCTCCACCGGCGTGGTGAACACAGTGCTCGGCTCACTCGGACTCGGCGACGCACACGCCTGGCTCGCATCGCCGACGACCGCGCTGATGGTGACGATCTTCGTCGCGGTGTGGACGCAGACCGGGTACGCGATGCTGATCCTGCTGGGCGCGATGGACACCATTTCCCCCGAGGTCCACGAGGCGGCCACGCTCGATGGCGTGTCCGAGGCCGGACGGCTCTTCCGGATCACGCTGCCGAACATCGTGCCGATGCTCGGTACGGTCACGACCCTGATGTCGGTGTTCTCCTTCAACGCCTTCGGCATCATCTACGCGATGACCCGGGGCGGGCCCGGCAACGCCACGAGCATCCTGCCGGTGCTGGTCTACAAGCAGTCGTTCATCGACCAGGACTACGGCTACGGCTCGGCCACCGCCGTCGTGACGACGCTGATCGTCAGCGTCATCGGCGTCGTGGTCCTGCAACTGTTCCGCCAGCAGCGGCTGGACGCGCGATGACGGCCCCGACGACACCGGCGCGGCTCGCGAAGACCCGTACGGCCGACATGGCGGCAGACGCACACCGACACCGACGGCAGCGACGGCTCCGGCGACGCGGCCCGCTGTGGTACCTCGGGTACCTGCTGCTGCTCGTCTGGACGTTGATCACCGTCGTCCCGTTCCTGTCGATGCTGTTGCTGTCACTGCATCCGACGGCCGACATCTACGCCCATCCGCTGGGCCTCAGCGGTCGCTGGATGCTGTCGAACTACTCCACCGCCTGGCGCGGCACAGTCGGCGGCGCACCTCTGCCGACGTACATCGTCAACAGCCTGCTGATCACGCTCTGCAGCCTCGCCATCGGCGTGACCTGCGGCAGCCTCGCCGGCTACGGCCTGGCCCGGGCGACCCGGGCACTGTCGGGCGCGGTCAGCCGCATCATGGTGCTCGCCCTGAGCATCCCGCTGATCGTCGCGCTGATCCCGACGTTCGAAATCCTCGGCAGGTACCGCCTGCTCAACAGCGTGCTCGGCATCTCGCTGGTGTACGCGGCGTTCATGACGCCGACCATCGCCCTGATCATGCGGTCGGTGTTCGCCGCCGTGCCGCGCGAACTGCTCGAGGCCGCCAAGATCGACGGGTGCGGGGAGTTCGCCGCGCTGCTGCGCGTCGTACTGCCGATCAGCAAGGGCGGCTTCATCTCGGTCTCGATGCTCGGGCTGATCTTCGTCTGGAGCGAGGTGCAGTTCGGCGTGGTCCTGCTGACCCGCCCGCAGAACCGCACGCTGTCGGTCGGGCTGCTGTCCTTTCAGGGACAGTTCGTCAGCGATCAGGGAGCCTTCTTCGCCGGCCTCACCATCGCGACGTTTCCCATCGTCATCCTCTTCCTCATCTTCCAGCGCTACGTCACGAACGGCATCACGCTGGGCGCCCTCAAGTGAGCCGTAGCCCCCAAGTGAGCCGTATCGTGCCCCGATCCAGGAAGCCCACGACATGACCCGAATCGAACGCATCGACGTCCAGCTGGTGGATCTCGAGCCGGCGGCCGTACGCGTCGACGCGATGCAGTCCTTCGTCAAGCAGGAGACGGCCCTCGTCACAGTCCACACGTCCGACGGGCTGTCCGGCATCGGGTACTCCTACACCATCGGGACCGGCGGGCGGGCCGTCGTGTCGCTCATCCGGGACCACTTGGCCCCGGCACTGCTGGGGCGGGACGCCCGGCCCATCGAGGCGCTGTGGCGGCACATGCTCGACCAGACCCGGGCGACGACCGTCGGGGCGATCACCTCGCTGGCGTTCGCCGCGGTCGACACCGCGTTGTGGGACCTGCGCGGTCGCCGTACCGGCGAGTCACTGTGGCGGATGGCGGGCGGCGCCCACGAGCGGCTGCCCGTCTACGACACCGAGGGCGGCTGGCTGCACCTGCCGATCGAAGACGTCGTGGAAGGCGCGCGGCAGTCGGCAGCGGCCGGGCTGCGCGGCGTGAAGATCAAGGTGGGCAGGCCGTCGCCGGCCGAGGACGCCGAGCGGCTCGCGGCCGTCCGCGCGGCCGTGGGCCCGGAGCTGGAGGTGATGGTCGACGCGAACCATGCCTTCACGGCCGCCGACGCGATCCGCCGCGCTCGCACGTACGAGCCGCTTGACATCGCCTGGTTCGAGGAGCCTCTGCCGGCCGACGACCTGGCCGGGCACCGTCGGCTGTCCGCCTCCACCAGCGTGCCGGTGGCCGTCGGCGAGTCGCTGTACTCCGTCCAGCGGTTCGGTGCCTACCTGGCCGCGGGCGCGGCCGGGATCGTCCAGGTCGACGTCGCCCGCGTCGGCGGGATCACCCCCTGGCTGAAGGTCGCGCACGCCGCCGAGGCCTGCAACGTCGCGGTGAGCCCACACTTCCTCATGGAGCTGCATGTCAGCCTTGCCGCGGCCGTGCCGAACGGGATCTTCGTGGAGCACATACCGCAACTCCAGGCGATCACGCACAGCACGCTCGCCATCGAGGACGGCTGTGTGACCCCTCCCGACGTACCCGGCATCGGAATCGACTGGAACCCCGACGCCCTCGACGACCACCGGGTCGCCTGAACGACTTAAGGAGCAAGGAGCCTTGATGAAATGGGTGGACCGCGCTGAAGCCTCGACAAGCGTGGCGGGACCGCCACGTGTCGACGCGCACCACCATGTGTGGGACCTGTCGGTCCGGGACCAGCCATGGACACGGGACCTGCCCGCGCTGCGCCGCGACTTCACCATGACGGACCTGGCGCCGCAGCTCGACGCGCATGGCATCGACGCGACCGTGGTCGTCGAGACGGTGGACTCGGCGGACGAGACCGTGGAGCTGCTGCGGCTGTACGCGCGCGACATCCGCGTTGCCGGTGTCGTCGGCTGGGCCGAACTCACCGCCCCCGACCTGGCCACCACCCTGGACCGGCTGCGCGCGGCGGAGGGCGGCACCGGCCTGGTCGGCCTGCGGCACCAGGTTCAGCTCGAACCGCCCGGCGCGGCAGAGGGAGACTGGCTGCTGCGCCCGGACGTCGCCGCCGGCCTGGACGTCCTGGGCGACCGCGGGCTGGTCTTCGATCTGATCGTCACCGCCGCACAGCTCCCCTCGGCGATCGAGGCGGTACGGCGCCACACCGGCACGTCCTTCGTCCTCGACCACGCGGGCAAGCCGCCCATCGCGGCGGGCGCGATCGAGCCGTGGGCGACGCACATCGCCGAGCTGGCGGCCCTGCCGAACGTCGCGGTGAAGTTCTCCGGCCTGCTCACCGAGGCCGGCGACGGGCAGCGCGACGCCGAGCACCTGCTCCCGTACGCCCGGCCGCTGCTGGAGGAGTTCGGCGCCCGGCGGCTGATGTTCGGCTCGGACTGGCCGGTGTGCACCCTGGCCGCCGACTACGGGCACACCTTGTCGATCACTGCGGCGCTGCTGGAGACGCTCGACGACGCGGACCGGGCCGCCGTGTACGGGGGCACCGCGAGCCGTTGGTACGGACTCGCTGTCGGCAGTGGGGCCGCCGCGTGAACCGCCGGCGGATCGGACGGACCGGCGTCCACGTGACCGAGCTCGGCTTCGGCAGCGCGCCGATCGGGAACCTGTACGCCGCCGTCGACGACGAGCAGGCACTGGCCACCGTCGACGCGGCCTGGCAGGCCGGCGTCCGGTACTTCGACACGGCGCCGCACTACGGGCTCGGCCTGGCCGAGCAGCGGCTCGGCCGGGCGCTGGCGTCCAGGCCCCGCGCCGAGTACGTGATCTCGACGAAGGTCGGGCGGCTCCTCGTCCCCAACGACGATCCGCGAGGCACGGATCTCGGCTCGGGGTTCGCCGTACCGGACACGCTGCGCCGGCGGCTCGATTACTCCCCTGCCGGGGTCAGGCGCAGCCTCGAAGACAGCCTGACCCGGCTGGGCGTCGACCACGTCGACATCGTCCTCGTACACGACCCCGACCTGCACGTCCCGCAGGTGATCACCGAAACGGTGCCTGAGCTGCTACGGATGCGCGACGAGGGCCTGGTCTCGGCGGTCGGCGTCGGCATGAACTACTGGCAGCCGCTCGCGGAGATCGTGGACCGCTGCGACGTGGACGCCGTGATGCTCGCCGGACGCTGGACCCTGCTCGACCGTTCCGGCGAGCCGCTGCTGCACCGCTGCGCCGAGCGCGGCGTGTCGGTGCTCGCGGCGGCGCCGTTCAACTCCGGCATTCTCGCGCGGACCGAGCCGGGCGAGGACGACACCTTCGACTACGCGCCGGTGACCGAGCCGGTGCTGCGCCGCGCCCGCGAGCTCGCCGCGCTCTGCCGGGCCGCGGGCATCGAGTTGGCCCACGCCGCGCTCCGCTTCCCGCTGCGGCGGCCGGAGGTGGCGTCGGTGGTCGCCGGTATGGCCTCCCCCGAC
>NZ_JBHWES010000018.1:0-168294 GCF_042734105.1 Streptomyces sp. NPDC059679
GGGCCGGCCCCGGCCGTGTGTCAGGAACCGGCGGTCGCCGGCACATCGGGCTCCTTTGCCGCCGAGGGAGCCTTCGCCAGGTGGCCCTGACCCGTCCTCTTCGGCGCCTCGCTGAGCCCGAACCTCCGGTGCACCCGGCGCAGCGGACCCGGGGCCCACCAGTTGGCCGAGCCCGCGAGCCGCATGAAGGCGGGCAGCAGCAGGCCGCGGACGACCAGGGTGTCCACCACAAGGGCGACCGTCAGACCGAGGCCGAGCATCTTCTGGAAGGTGATCTGAGCGGTGAACAGGCTTACGACCATCACCATGCCCAGCAGCAGCGCCGCCGCCGTCACCAGCCGGCCGGTCAGCTCCAGGCCACGGGCCACCGCGGCGGTGTTGTCCCCGGTGCGCTCGTACTCCTCCTTGATCCGGGAGAGCATGAACACCTCGTAGTCCATCGAGAGGCCGAACATCAGACAGAACATCAGGATGGGGGTGAGAGCGATCAAGGACCCGGTCACCGTGGCGCCCAGCGCCCCCGCCAGATGTCCCTCCTGGAAGATCCACACCACGGCGCCGAAGGTCGCACTCAGACTCAACGCGTTCAGAACCAGTGCCTTGAGCGGCAACAGCAGACTGCCGGTGAACAAGAAGAGCAGCACAAATGTGGACAGCATCATGAAACCCAGCACCATGGGCATCCGGTCGCCGAGCGCGTCCAAGGTGTCGACCAGTGCGGGGCCACTGCCCGCCACCCTCACCGGCCAGGGGGAGTCGGCGCCGCGGATGTCATGGACCAGCCGCTCACCGGCGGCGGAGAACGGCTCGACGTCCGGGGAGACCCGCAGATAGGTGGCGGACTTCGCGGCCAGCGAAGCGGTGGCGGGTCCGGCCGGCGCCACCCTCGCGCCGTCCGCGAACACACCGGTGGACGAGGCCACCGACTCCACGCCGTCGAGCTTCGAAATCCGCTCCGCGTACGCGCCGATCGCCGCGGACTGCTGCTTCGGGTCCCCGATCCCGGTGGCCACGATCGCGATCACATCGGCCTCCCGGGAGACGAAGTCCTCCCGGATGATGTCCCCGACCTGGCGGCTCTGCGCGGTCTTGGGCAGCTGACGGTCGTCCGGCAGGCTGTATTTGGCGCCCAGGAACGGGGCCCCGAGGAACAGCAGAGCCGCGGTCGCCACCACTGCGACCGGCGCGGCGAAGCGCATCACGAAGGTGGCCAGCCGATGCCACACGCCGCGCTCCAGCTCGGCCCGCGGCCGGGGCGGGCGGCCGAAAAGACGCCGCACGCCCTTCCGCAGATCCAGGCTGTCGATTTTCGAGCCGAACAGCGCGAGCAGCATCGGCATCACGATGGTGGCCGCAAGCGCGGCGAACAGCATCACACCGATGCCCGCCACTGCGATCGAGCGCAGGAACAGCAGCGGGAAGAGCGCGAGGGCGGCCATGGAGAGCATCACCGTGACGGCGGAGAACACCACGGTGCGCCCAGCCGTGCGCACCGCGGCCACGATCGCCTCGGACCGCACCTGTTTGTCCGTCAGATCGCCGCCACGGTCCCTGATCTCCTCCCGGTACCGGGTCACGATGAACAGGCTGTAGTCGATGGCGATGCCCAGGCCGATGATGGTCGTCACATTCAGCGCGAAGACCGACACATCGGTGAACAGCGTGATGGTCCGGAGCATCAGCAGCGTGCCGAGCAGCAGCGGAAGGACCATCAGCAGGGGCAGAAGCGCCGAGACCAGGCTGCCGAACACCAGCAGCAGGATGACGAAGAGCACCGGAAAGGCTATGGCCTCCATCCGCTGGAGGTCCTTTTGGACGGTGTGGTCGGTGTCGAAGCCCATGGCGGTGCTGCCGCCGAGCTTCACCTCCAAAGACCCCTGCCGACCGGCGAACTCCTTGCGCAGCCCCTCGATACGGTCCGCGGCGGCGTTCTCCCCGCCGCCGATGTGTCCGATGACCATGGCGTACCGGGAGTCCTCGCTGCGCAGCCGCTGGTCTCTGCCCTGGCTCCAGTACGAGCCGACCTGGGAGATCCCGGGCTCGGCCGCCAGCCGCCGGGTCAGAGCGGCGCCGTCCTCGGCTGCCGTGCCCGAGTCGACCGAGCCGGGCGCCCGGACCAGCAGCACCAGATTGGAGTCCTTCACCCCGAAATGCTGGTCCAGGGCCTGCTTCGCCAGGCTGGACTCCGACTTCGGGTCCTCGAACCCGCCGTTGACGAGCTTGCCGACGACAGGCCCGCCCAACGGGCCGGCTATCAGCATGAAGCCGAGGACCGCGATGAGGAACGCCCTGGGGCGCCGGACGATGGCCCGGGCCAAGCGATCGAGCATGGACTTTCTCCTTACCGAGTCTTCGTCAGTGCGTAGTCATGGATGTCGGCCCAGATGAGCACCGGGCGCGGCATCGCTCCCCCGGCCCGCGGGCGCCTCGGCATCACCCGGCGGCGGGAGGCGTACGGGACGCCGTCGGCATCCCGGTACTCGCTGGTGAGATGGCAGGCGTGGGCCCAACTGCGCCCGAAAACCTCGGCGGTGTACTCGTGCTCGGTGACCAGCCCGGTGGCCGGGTCGAGCCGGAAACGCTGCTGCGGGCAGTGGGTGGCCAGATGCGCGGGGAAACGCGCCAGGAGGGCGTCGGGGCCGTCGGCGCGCCAGCTCATGTCCTCGCGGCGCAGCAACGCGGGAAAGGCGAGGTAGTTCCACAGGGCGTAGCCCAGGAAATACATCATGTCCAACGAGTCCCAGCGCAGCAGGCGGCGGCCGCCGGGGAACGGTGCGCGGGCGTCCATGCGCCGCGCGACGACCGCGCCGTCCCGCTCCAGCCGCACCTCGTGGCCCTCCAGCACCCCGTCCAGGGGGCCGTCGAAGCCATGGAACCGGATCCGCTGCCTCGCCACCTCCGCGGTGATGTGCATCCGCTCGAAGGTCCCGGCGCTGCCGCGCTTCCAGCGGAAGAGCAGGCCGCCGCAGGAGAGCTCCGCCTCGATCCGCTCGGCGGACGCCCAGCGGCCCGCGCCGCCGTACGCCGCGAGGGTGCGGTCGAGGACCGCCGCGTCGGCTGTCTCACGGGCCCCGGTCATGCCTTCGCCCCCTTGCGTACGGCGGCGATCCGGCGCGGGGCGGTGGCCAGCGTGGCGGCGAGCCGGGCGAACCACAGCAGATAGCCGGCGGAGCCGGACCCGGGCCGGGGCACCACCCCGAAGCCCAGCATCAGCCCCAGTGCGTCGATCTCCTGCCAGCTCTCCACGATCTTGCCGTCCTCGATGCGGCAGATCACGATCTGCCCGAGGGAGAACGGCCGACCGGTGGGCGGCAGTCCGCGGTAGGGGCCCAGATGGGTGCCGGTCATCCGGACCCGGCAGGCGACCCGGTCGCCGATCGGGATCAGGTCCTCGATGGTCGCCTTGGCATCGGGGAAGCCGGTCAGGATCCCGCGGATGAAGCGCTCGTAGCCCTTCGGGCCACGCAGCGGCTCGGGCTCGGCGTGCGGCGGGGAGTGGCCTCGATAGTTCTCGTGGAAGATCTCCTGGCAGATGTGCACGGCCTGTTCGTTGACGCACTCCGCGATCCAGCGGCGCAGTGGCAGGGCATTGGCCTCCAGCAGATCGGCGGAGGCCGGGGCGGTGCCCGACAGGGCGCCGCGGAAGGCGGGGGTGCACTGCCGGTCGGTCCCCCGCCATGGCCACGGCTGGTCCTGCGGCACACGGTGATGGGCCCGGTGGTGCGCCACCGCGATGGCCCAGCCCAGCGCGCGCGGCGCGCTCGTGGTGCCCAGCGGCGGCGCGGCACCCAGGGTGATCAGGGTGCCGAGCGCGTCCGTCTGCTGCCAGATCTCGGCGATCCGGCCGCCGGGGCCGTCCTCGATACGGAAGATCAGCGTCTGCGAGAACTCCACCTCGCGTCCGGTGGCGGGGACGCCCAGCCAGGGCCCTCGGTGGGTCCCCCGGTGGGTGAGCCGGGCCACCACCCGGTCACCGGCGCCGAAGAAGTCCTCAACCTCGGTACGCAGGTCGGGGAACGCGCGGTGCAGCGAGACGAGCTGGTCCCGGACGCCGCCCGCGCCGCGACCGTCCGGGCCGAGCCAGGGCGGATTGTGCAGCCGGGCCTCCCGGGTCACCAGCCGGTCGGCCAGCGCATGCTGCCGGGCGCCCCCACACTCATGGAGATAGGCCCATACGGTCTCCAGGCCCGCCCGCAGGGCGGGTTCGGTGGCGAGCGTCATCGCGCTCCACCTCCGTGCACCGGGCAGCCCGCGGCGGCAGCGGCGGCAGCGGCGGCAGCGACGGACTCCGCGTCCGCGACCGCGAGGACGCGAGGCGCGGCGGGCGGCGCCTTCTCGCGCAGCGCGACGGTGGCGATCACGCCGTATTCCTGTCCGAGGGTGATCCCGGGGCGTGGGATCACGGGGTGGCCGGGTGCGAGCCGGACCCGTACCCGCTGCGCCATCATGGCCAGCACCAGCTTCATCTCCTGGAGGCCGAAGACATCGCCGATGCACTTGCGGGGACCGCCGGAGAACGGCCACCAGGCATAGCGGTGCGGACCCTGCTCGCCCAGCGGAATCCAGCGATCGGGGTCGAAGCCCTCGGGGTTGGGCCAGAAGTCCGGGTGCCGATGGGTCACAAAGGACGAGAGCAGCACCATCGAGCCCTTGGGGATGTCGTAGCCCTGCACGGTGTCGTCCTCCAGCGGGGTGCGCGAGATGAGCGACACCGGCGGGTAGAGCCGCAGCGACTCACGCACCACCCGGTCCACATAGGGCAGTCGGGGCAGATCCTCGACGCCGGGGAGGCGGCCGCCCAGCACCTCGTCCACCTCGGCCTCCAGCCGCGCGGCGACCTCGGGGTGGCGGGAGAGCAGATACAGCGCCCAGGTCAGCCCGGAGGCGACGGTCTCATGGCCGCCGAACATGAAGGTCATGACCTCGTTGCGGACCTGCTCGACGGTCATGCCCGAGCCGTCGTCCTCGGTGGCGGTCATCAGAGCCTCGAGCAGATCGTCGGGGTGCGGCCCCCGGTCGGCCCGCCGGTCCTCGATAACGCGGTAGATGATCCGGTCGAGCTGCTTCCTGGCCCTGGCGAACCTCAGATTGGCGGGGGTGGGCACGCCCTCCGGCAGGCTGACGAACTTCCCGAACTTCTTGTACGCCTCGCCGATGGCCACTTCGACGGCGTGCGCCATGACCTCGGAGTCCTGCCGCCAGTTCGCGCCGAACAGGGCGCCGCCCAGAACACTCAGCGCCAGCCGGGTCATCTCGAGGGTGATATCCATCTCGCGGTGCGCGCGCGCCGCGGCCTCCCAGCGGTCCAGCAACTCGGCGGTGACCTCGGTCATCCCGGTGGCAAAGCTGGTGATCAGGCGGCGGTGGAAGGCGGGCTGGCAGAGCCTGCGCTGGCGCCTCCACAGCTCGCCCTCGCTGCAGATGAGGCCGTCACCCACCAGGGCCCGCCAGCGGTCGCTGACAAAGGGCGTCTTGGGGAAGTTGCGGTGCTTGTCCTGCAGGATCTCCTTGATCCCGTCGGGGTGGCCGACGAAGAACACCGGGAAGAGCGGGCCGATGCCCTCGAACCGCACGACATCGCCGTACTCCCGGCGCCCCCGCTGCAGGGCCTGGAGGATGTCGGCCTGAAAGGCCCGTGCGTTGCCGAGGACCGGCTCGCCCTTGGGGCCTGGTGCTTGACGGGTCATCGGGATCCCTCCTCAACGGGGCGAAGCCACATCCACATGGGGTCCCGGGGGCGCAGCGAGATCGCAGGCTCCGGGAAGACCCGCTGGCCCTCCACCAGGTCCAGCCGGAACCGCTGCGCGACCATGGCGACCACCAGGGGCATCTGCAGCATCGCGAACGAGTCGCCGATGCATTTGCGCGGTCCCGCGCCGAACGGGAGATACGCCATCCGGTGGCGGCCCTCGCTGTTCTCGGGGGTGAACCGCTCGGGTTCGAAGCCCTCCGGGTTGTCCCAGAACTCGGGGTGGCGGTGCGTCACATAGGGGCAGACCACCACCCAGCGCCCGGCGGGCACGTGATAGCCGCCGATTTCGTCGTCCCGCGCGGCACAGCGCATATAGACGAAGATCGGCGGATACAGCCGCATGGCCTCCTGGAGCACCATGGTCGTGTAGGCGAGCTTCGGCAGGTCGTCCACGGTCGGGACGCGCCCGGACAGTGTCCGGTCCACCTCGTCCTGGACCCGGCGCCTGCTCTCGGGGTTGAGCGAGAGCAGATACCAGGTCCAGGTGAGCGCGGTGGAGACCGTCTCATGGCCGGCCACGAAGAAGCCGCTCACCTCGTCCCTGATCTGCTCGTCGGTGAACACCTCGCCGGAGCCGGGGTCCTTGGCGCCGATGAGCATGCTGACCAGGTCGTCCTCGCCGCCCTCCCGGCGACGGGCGACGATCATCGGGTAGAGCACCGAATTGATCGTCCCGAGCGCGTCCCGGAAGCGCCCCCGGGCCTTGGAAGGGATCCGCAGCGGGTCCACGGGAGAGGTCATCCGGCGGTGGGTGAAGCTCAGCGTTCCCTGGACGGCCGGCTCGATCCGGGCGATGGCGTCGGTGAGATCCGCCTTGAACAGCGCTCTGGCCAGATTGGCCAGGCTCAGATGCATCATCTCCGACTTGATGTCCAGCGGCCGACCCTGGCCGCGGCGCCGCTCCCAGTCGTCCAGCATCTCGGAGGTGGTGCGGGTGAAGGTCTCCCCGAAGCGGCGGAGAATGTCGCGGTGAAAGGCGGGCTGGGTGAGCCGCCGGGACCGGAGCCAGGAGCCGCCCTCGGCAGCCACCAGTCCGTCCCCGACGATCGTACTCAGACAGCCCTGCACCTTGCGCGGCCGCGGATAGTGCTTGTGCTGGTCGCGCAGCACATGCTGGACATGGTCCGGGTGGGCCAGCAGATTGATCCTCAGCGGGCCGCGGAAGTTGACGATGTCGCCGTGGTGCCGGAACGCGTGCATGAACGCCGACACGTTGTCCCGCTGGATCTCACGGATGCTGCCGAGCACGGGGTGGCCCCGGGGGCCGGGCGGCACGAATACGGTGGTCATGGGGGGGCTGCCTTTCACCTGTCCAGAGCCAACTGCGGCACGTCGTCGGGTTTGAAGGTGGGCACGTCCAGACCGGTGCCGAGGTGGTCAAGCACTTCACGGGCCGTGTTCATGCCGGAGAGGATCACCCGGAAGGACGCCGGGCCCTCCTCGGTCCAGTGACCGGAGAGGAACAGACCGGGCACCGGCGTCTGGTGGGCGAGCCGCTTCCCTCCGATCTGGTGGGGGCTCAGCGCCCAGCCATAGGTGGCGCCCTCGTGATTGCGCGTATACCGCTCGATGGTCACGGGCGTGCCCGCCTGCAGGAACGTCAGATGGTCGCGCAGGCCCGGGATCACGGACTCGAACTCGGCGAGCAGGGAGTCCGCGAACCGGTCCTTGTGCTGCTGCCACGGCTTGTCGCCGGGCAGCCGGTACGGCGCCACCGCGGTGCCGATCAGCAGATGCTCGCCCGGCGGAGCGAGCCCGGGATCGAGCATCGTCATCACGGACAGCGACATCCCGCCCGGTCGGCCACCCATCAGGTCCCGCCAGGTCCCCTCGTGGTCCCAGTGGTTGTACTTGAAGGTCTCGTGCGCAACGCCGAGGGCGGGCACATCCTGCGTGGTCGCCGCGTAGACGACGCAGGCGGACATCGACGGCCGGAGCCGCCGCAGCCGCCGGGCGTAGGGCCCGGGCAGGTGCTCGGCGCCGACCAGGTCCTCGAAGGTCTGGCGGGCGTCCGCGTTCGAAATGACCACCGGGGCGGTGCACACGTCCCCCTCCGCCGTGCGCACCCCCACGACCCGGCCGTCCTGCAGCAGGATCCGCTCGACGGGGGTGCCGGTGACGACCTGGCCCCCGTTTCGCTCGACCGCGGTGAGAAAGGCGTCCACCAGATTCTGGAAGCTGCCCTTGCAGTAGTACGGGCCGTCGATGAGCACCCCGATGAACTGGGCGTAGGCGAAGAACGACAGCTGAGAGGGCGGCGCCCCCATATACGGCCACAGGGCGGAGCACATGGCCTTCAGCCGCGGGTCGCGCAGATATTCGTCCATGACCTGCGCGAGCGTCGCCGTCCGGTATTTCATCAGCGTCGGCAGCAGCTCCTCCAACTGCCCGAGAGCCGACGGGTCGGTCACCCGCATGGGCGCCTGCGCCGTCTCCCAGAACATCTGGCGCCGCAGCTGGAAGAAGGCACGGATGCCCTCCGCCTCATCCGGGAAGAGCCGGATATGGGCCTCCATGAACTCCTCCAGGCCCGTGGGCGCGAAGACGCTCATCCCCGGGAACTCCGCCTGGTAGAGATGGTCGATGACCGTCAGCTCGCACCGGTCCTGAACGCCCAGCCACTCCAGCAGCCCGAGCACCATCTCGCCCTCGGCCAGCACCCGGATCGCCGAGTCGAAGGTCCGCCCGTCCCGGGTGAAGGCATGCGCGAGCCCGCCCAGACCTTCGCCCTGCTCACAGACGAGAACCTTCAGCCCCGAACGCGCCAGGACGGCCGCGGCCGAGACGCCTCCGAGCCCGCTTCCGACGACGATGGCGTCCCACTCCGCGCTTTTCCTGGTGACGGGCTGGCTCATCTCACCCTTCCTCCGCTCGGTATCCGCACTGCCCAACAGATCCGGCGCCGCGCCGCGCGGATACATCCTTCGCGGGTGTATCCACGGGCCGCCGGCCGGGATCTGTAAGAAGAGGAAGGCTGTGCCCAGGACAGAAAGGGAGCCGATCGCATGGGAAACCCGCACGACCGCGAGCGGGACGAGGGAAGCGAAGCCGCCGCCGCGGCGGCCGTCTACTCCCGGCCCCTGCTCGCCCTGTACGACACACTCATCCTGGGCGCGGTGTGCCGTGCGGTGTGGCGCTGCCCGCCCGAGGAGATGCTGGCCCTGTACGACCGGCATGTCTCCGACCGCCATCTCGACATCGGTCCGGGCACCGGCTACTTCCTCGACCGGTGCCGCTTCCCCACCCGCCTGCCGCAGATCACCCTGGTCGACCTCAACCCGACGGTGCTGGCGACCGCACAGCGCCGGATCGCGCGCTACGGCCCCACGGCGCTGTGCCGCGATGTGCTGCGCCCGATGGAGCTGGAGGGGCGGCGGTTCACCTCAGCCGCGCTGAACTTCGTACTGCACTGCCTGCCTTCAGGGGCGCCGGCGAAGTTCGCCGTCTTCGATCACCTGCTGCCCCATCTCGAGCCCGGGGCCCAGGTGTTCGGCAGCACCGTGCTGGCGCACGGCGTGCGCCATACGGCGGTCTCCCGGCTCCACCTGCGCGAATGCGTGAGACGCGGGGTGCTCAACAACTCCGAGGACTCGCTGGAGCTGCTGGACGAAGCACTCGGGTCCCGATTCGAGCGCCATCACATCCGGGTGCGCGGCACGGTCGCGCTCTTCGACGCGACCATATGACGCAGGCCCTGCCGGACAGATGTCCGGCAGGGCCTGCGGATACGCGGAAGTCGGCTACTTGCCGGTCTCCTTCTCGTACGCCTTGATGACCTCGTCGGTCGGGCCGTCCATCAGCAGCTCGCCCTTCTCCAGCCACAGCACCCGGTCACAGGTGTCCCGGATCGACTTGTTGTTGTGGCTGACCAGGAAGACCGTGCCGGCGTCCTTGCGCAGCTCGCGGATGCGGGCTTCCGAGCGCTTCTGGAACTTCCGGTCGCCGGTGGCCAGCGCCTCGTCGATCATCAGCACATCGTGGTCCTTGGCGGCGGCGATCGAGAACCGCAGTCGGGCCGCCATACCGGAGGAGTAGGTGCGCATCGGCAGCGTGATGAAGTCGCCCTTCTCGTTGATGCCCGAGAAGTCGACGATTCCCTGGTAGCGCTCGCGGATCTGCTCCCGCGACATCCCCATGGCCAACCCGCCGAGGATGACGTTCCGCTCGCCCGTCAGGTCGTTCATCAGCGCCGCGTTGACGCCGAGCAGCGACGGCTGGCCGTCGGTGTAGACCTTGCCGCGCTCGGTGGGCAGCAGCCCCGCGACGGCCTTGAGCAGCGTCGACTTACCGGAGCCGTTGGAGCCGATCAGACCGATCGACTCGCCGCGGTAGGCCACGAAGGTGACCCCGCGCACGGCGTGCACCTCGCGCATGCCCGGGGCGTTCTTGCGGCGGAGGATGCGGCTGAGGGCCGCGGTGGCGCTGCCGCGGCCACGGGGACCGCCGTTGACGCGGTAGACGATGTGCACATCGTCGGCGATGACGGTCGGGATCCGCCCCGCGGCCGGGGCCGCCTGAGCGGCCTGCGGCGCCTGGGAGGTCTGGGACGCCTGGGAGGTCTCGTCAAGGGTCTGCTCAGCCACGGCCGTACTGCTCCTCTGCCTTCCAGAAGTACACAAAGCCGCCGATGCCGAAGACCACCGCCCAGCCCAGGCCCAGTGCCCACACATGCGGAGGCAGGTACTTCTGACCGTAGTCGTCGATCAGCGCGTACCGCATCAGGTCCATGTAGACGGCGGCCGGGTTCCCCAGCATGACGTCGGCGATCCAGCCGCTCGCCCCCGCCCGCTCGAGCGTGGGCGCCAGCGGGTACATCACACCGGACGCGTACATCCACGTCCGCAGCAGGAACGGCAGCAGCTGCGCCAGGTCCGGGGTCTTGGCCCCGAGCCGGGCCATGATCAGCGAGAGACCGGTGTTGAAGACGAACTGCAGTGCGAGCACCGGGAGGATCAGCAGCCAGGCCAGGGCCGGGTAGTGCCCGAAGCCCACCAGCACGACGACCAGCACGATCATCGAGAACAGCAACTGCTGGAGCTGCTGGAGCGAGAAGGAGATGGGAAGCGAGGCACGGGGGAAGTGCAGGGCCCGCACCAGACCCAGATTCCCGGAGATCGCGCGCACACCCGCCATCGCGGAGTTCTGCGTGAACGTGAAGACGAAGACACCCGTCACCAGGAACGGGATGTACATGTCGTGGTCCATGCCCCTGTTGCTCTTCAGGAGCAGGCCGAAGATGAAGAAGTACACCGCCGCGTTCAACAGCGGTGTCGCCACCTGCCACAGCTGGCCCAGCTTGGCCTGGCTGTACTGGGCGGTGAGCTTGGCCTGCGAAAAAGCCAGAATGAAGTGGCGCCTGCCCCACATCTGCCGGACGTAGTCGGGCAGGCTCACCCGGGCGCCGCTCACCGACAGCCCGTACTTCGCCGCCAGCTCTGCCGGGGCCAGGCCGTCATCAGGCGACGGCGGGGCGCTGGCGACCGCACTATTGTGCGTAGTCTCGCTCACAGTTGACACTTTCGTCCTCATCAGGGGTGCGCTGACGGGGGCCGCGCCCCGGGTCGCGCCCGATGCTCTCAGATACGAGCTTGTCAGATGACAGGCGGTCGGCCCAGTCGGGTCAGGCGCCATACCGTACGCCACTTCATGGGGCGGCGTGCACCACACGGAGTCTTCCAGCCTTCCCGGAACCCGCCCAACCAGGCACGGAGGGCGGTCTTCGAGGGTCGCCGGGCCAAGGTGAGCAGCAGCCAGACGCCGAGATAGACGGGGATGAGCGGGATGGGGAGATTGCGCCGCGCCAGCCAGACCCGGTTGCGGGCAACCATGCGGTGGTAGACGGCGTGCCTGCTCGGCGCGGTGGCCGGGTGGTGCAGCACCATGTCCGACCGGTAATCGATCATCCAGCCCGCGTTCAGGGCGCGCCAGGCGAGATCGGTCTCCTCATGGGCGTAGAAGAAGTCGTCCGGCAACCCGCCGACCTGCGCGAAGACCTTCGTACGGACCGCGTTGGCACCGCCGAGGAAGGTGGTCACCCGCGAGGACCGCATGGGGTCGGCCGCGCGCAGCCGGGGCACATGACGGCGCTGTGTGGTGCCGGTCTCCGGGTCGGCGATACGGAAGGAGATGATGCCGAGCTCGGGGTCGGCGGCGAAGGCCTGACGGCACAGCTCGGCGGTGTCCGTATGGGGCAGCAGACCGTCGTCGTCGAGGAAGAGCAGCACGTCGACCTCGGTGCCGCCGGGGCCGAACGCCTCGATGCCGACATTGCGGCCCGCCGGGATGCCCACGTTCTCCGGGAGCTCGACGGTGCGCACCCCGTCCGGGAGCTCGGGCAGCGGTGAGCCGTTGCCCACGACGACCACCTCGATCCGGTCGCCGTCCTGCTTGGCGACCGAATCGAGCAGCGCACGCAGCTCGTCGGGGCGGTTGCCCATCGTCAGGACGACCGCGCCGACCGTGAGTGGTGTGTCCGTCATCACTTCAGCCTGCTCGACGCGAGGATGGACACCAGGTGAAGCAGAGTTTGCAGCAGGGCGATGCCCGCGAGTACGGCGACGCCGAGCCGGGAGAAGAACAGGTCGCCCCGGATCGAGTCCAGCACCGCCAGGAACAGGATCAGCAGGGACGCCTCGATCCCGAGCACCAGCCGGTGGAACTTGAGCGCCGCGGCGGCCTTGCGGGCCAACGCCATACCGGAGGAGCGCGGCTCGGACGCCGCCTCCTTGACCGGCGGCAGCCCGCCCTGATGGCGGGCGACGCCGACGAGGTCGGTCTCGGCCTTGATCAGGATCGCACCGAGGGCGGCCAGGGTGCCGAGGAAGGCCCAGAGCCAGTCGATCCGCCCGCTGCCCCACAGATCGGCGGCGCGCAGACCGAAGCCGACCAGCACCGCGGCGTCGGTCAGATAGGCGCCGACCCGGTCCAGGTAGACCCCGCCGAGGGAGAACTGCTGCCTCCAGCGCGCGATCTCGCCGTCGACGCAGTCCAGCAGCAGGTAGAGCTGGACCGCGACCACACCGAGCACGGCGCCCGGGATCCCCGGCACCAGGAGTGCCGGGGCCGCGAGCACGCCGCAGACGGTCATCAGGTATGTGAGCTGGTTGGGCGTGACCCTGGTGTTGACCAGATGGCGGTCGACCCGCAGGGAGACCTCGCGCATGTAGAGGCGTCCCATCCAGTGCTCACCGCTCCGCCGGTCCTTCACCCCCGCGGGGTGGACGACCGGGCGGAGTTCAGCCACCGATGGTTTGACTGACTGCTTTGGCATAGTCGGCGTATGCGTCCCTGATCGCGTCGGAGGAGAGGTCAAGGTGCTCGAGGATCGTGTAGCGCCCGGGGCGGGTCTGCGGCGCGTACTCCACCGCCTTGACGAACTCGTCCTCGCTGAATCCGATTTCGTTCGGCAGGACGGGCAGACCGTGCCGCCGCAGTACGTCGACCATCAGCGCGGACTCCTCGGGCGCGCCCCGCAGATGCATCGCGAAGGCGGCGCCGAGGCCGACCTGCTCACCGTGGAGCGCGGAGCGCTTGGGGTAGAGCAGGTCGAAGGCGTGGCTGATCTCATGGCAGGCGCCGGAGGACGGCCGGGTGTGACCGGCGATCGACATGGCGATACCGGACAGCACCAGGCCCTCGGACAGCACGGTCAGGAAGTCGTCGTCGCCGCAGCCGCCCGGGTGGCGGAGCACCGACTCCCCCGCCGTACGGGCCATGGCCGCCGCGAGGCCGTCGATCGGCTCGCCGGTCTCGCGGTGCGACAGCTCCCAGTCCGCGATCGCGGAGATGTTGGAGACGGCGTCGCCGACGCCGGAGCGGACGAAGCGCACCGGGGCGTCGCGGATCACATCGAGGTCGATGACCAGCGCGATCGGGGTCGGCACACCGTATGAGCCGCGGCCCGCGTCGTTGTCCAGGATCGACACCGGCGAGCAGATGCCGTCGTGCGACAGGTTGGTCGCGACGGCGACCATCGGCAGGCCGATACGCGCGGCGGCGTACTTGGCGGCGTCGATGATCTTCCCGCCGCCCAGGCCGACGACCGCGTCGTAATGCCCGGACTTCATGGCGTCGGCCAGCTGGATGGCGCCGTCGATGGTGCCGTCGGTCAGCTCGAACCAGTCGGCGCCCGGCAGCACCGGGGCCAGCCGGTCACGCAGGGCGGCGCCGGAGCCGCCGCTGATCGCGACCGCCAGCTTGCCGGAGGCCGAGATGCGCTGGTCGGCCAGCAGGCCCGCCAAGTCGTCCAGGGCTCCGGCGTTGATGTCGACGGAGACGGGAGACGGGATGAGGCGGGTCAGTACTGGCATGCGATCTCACGGCCCTTCGCGAGGTCGTCGTGGTTGTCGATCTCGACCCACTTGATGTCGCCGATCGGGGCCACGTCGACCTTGAAGCCGCGGTTGACCAGCTCCTGGTAGCCGTCCTCGTAGTAGAGGTCGGGGTCGCGCTCGAAGGTGGTCTTGAGCGCGTCCGCCAGCTCCGCGGCGGCCTCGCCCTCGATGAGGGTGACGCCGATGTACTCGCCGGTCGCCTCGGCCGGGTCCATGAGCTTGGTGATCTTCTGGACGCCCTTCTCGGGGTCCACGATGACCTTCATCTCCTCGTCGGCGAGCTTCTTGACCGTGTCGAGGGCGAGGATGATCTTCTGGCCGTTGCCCCGGGCGGCGAGCAGGGTCTTCTCGACGGAGACCGGGTGCACGGTGTCGCCGTTGGCCAGGATCACGGTGTGCTGGATCGCGTCACGGGCGCACCACAGGGAGTAGGCGTTGTTCCACTCCTCGGCCTTGTCGTTGTCGATGAGGGTGAGCTTGAGGCCGTACTTCGCCTCCAGCGCCTCCTTGCGCTCGTACACGGCCTCCTTGCGGTAACCGACCACGATCGCGACCTCGGTCAGGCCCACCTCCGCGAAGTTGCCGAGGGTCAGGTCGAGGACGGTCGTATCGCCGTCGACAGGCACCAGGGCCTTGGGAAGGGTGTCGGTGTAAGGGCGCAGACGCCGTCCGGCGCCGGCCGCCAGCACGAGGCCGATCATGCGGGTTCTCCTGTTTCGTCGTGTACAGCGGGTGCTCCGGAGGACACCCAGAAGCGGATGCTCTCGCTGAGCACGGCCAGCGCGAGGGCCGCCGCGAGGGCGGTCAGCGCGATGGTGAAGCCTTGGTTCTGCTCGTACAGCAGGGCGGCGGCGACAGTGACCGCCAGGGTCCGCCCCTCGTGCCCGCCGATCGCCCGCACCAGCCAGTGCGGGGGCGCGCCGGTACCGCCCCTGATGCGGTACACCGTGTCGTAGTGATGGTAGGCGACCGCCGACACCAGCCCGAAAGCGGCGGGCAATGCTCCGTTCACCCCCGAGTCGGCTGCCAGGACCAGGATGGTGCCGTATTCCGCGGCGCGGAAGACCGGCGGCACAAGCCAGTCGAGCGGACCCTTGAGCGGACGGGCCACAGCCAGTCCCGAGGTGAGCGCGTAGCCCGCGGCCGCGACGACCGCCCAGGGGCTGCCGAGGGACGTGAGCGCCGCCACGGCGACCAGGGCGGCCGCCCCGAACAGGGCGAGAGCGGGAGCGGCGAAGGCCGGGAGCCGGCGCGCCACACCGCGGAAGGCCGCGGCGAAGCCCTGGGCGAGCGGGCCGGAGTCGGCGAGGTCCGCGAGAGCGAGCGCCGCGCGGTCCGTACGCCGCGCCTTGCGGGTCAGCGACCGCAGCACCCGGCCGGCGGTGGTGTAGCAGGCGGCCAGCGCGCAGCCGATGAGCAGCACATAGAAGGTGATACGGGGCGTGGTGCACGCGGTCAGCACCGCGATCAGCGCCCAGCGCTCGCCGATCGGCAGCACGATCATCCGGCGCAGCCAGACCGTCCAGCCGACGCCGTCGAGGCGGTTGGAGAGGGCGGCGGTGGGGCTGCTGTTGCCGGTGGCGTCGTGATTCGCCTCGTTGAAGGAGAAGTCGACGACGTGGCGGCAGGTCTGCAGCACCATCGCGCCGAGCGCGAGCGCCCACACATCGTCTCCGCCGCCCCCGCCGCGCGCCGCGCCCAGCGCGAGCCCCGCGTAGTACGCGTACTCCTTGGCCCGGTCGAACGTCGCGTCCAGCCAGGCGCCCAGCGTGGAGTACTGGAGGGAGTAGCGGGCGAGCTGGCCGTCGGTGCAGTCCAGGACGAAGGAGCCGATCAGCAGCAGCCCGGCCGCGATGAACCCGGGGCGGGTGCCGGTGGCCGCGCAGCCCGCCGCGATCAGGGCGGTCAGCAGGGAGGCGGTGGTGACCTGGTTGGGGGTGAGCCCGCGGCGGGCGCACCACCGGGCGATGTAGCGCGAGTACGGGCTGATGCAGAAGGTGGTGAAGAAGCCGTCGCGCGCCTTGACGGCGCTGCGCAGCCGCACCTGCTCGTCGTCCACCGCCCGGGTACGGGCCTGCGCCTCCGCACGCCCCGCCGCGTCCTCGGGCACATCGGCGACGAGCACCCCCAGCTCGGGCCGGTGCACGGCGATGTCCTCGGCGCCCAGGGCGTCGGCGAGGGCGTCGGGCAGCACGGCGGAGCCGTCCGGGGCCGACAGGTGGACCTCCGGCCCGGGAGTCGCGGTGGCGCCGGCCACGGCGAGGGCGCCGCGCTCGGGCGCCGCCGCCCCCGGCGCGTGCGCCGTCAGCGCGCGGGTGAGCGCCGCGCGGGCGTCCGGCTGGGCGGTGAGGGCGCCGTGGACCGCGGCGGCCGGGAAGCGCGGATCGGTCAGGGCCAGGCGCAGTGCGTGGACGTGGCCGACGAAGCGCGGGTCGACCAGCGCCACCCGCTCACGCGCCGGGGTGGCCGCGAGCTCCCTCGCGACCCCGGCGGCGTCGGCTGCCGTGCGCACGTCGAACCCCAGCGACCGCAGGTCGTCCTCAAGGGACGAGCCCGCGACCGCGGGACCGGTGAGAATGGCGGTCGACAGACGAACTCACTCCTTGGCAGCTGGCACGGTGGCCGCGCCGGACAGGGATACCGGCCCAGGGCCGCCGTCCGGACAGCGGGCGTCGCACGCCCCGGGCCCCGCATGGGGCGGGCGGCACGTCGGCAGAGGCTATCGGATAGAAGGAAGCGTCCGTTCACCGCACATTCATCACCCGCTCGGGGGAACGACGGCTTCCGCTGCCGCGATCATCATGGTGGATGGCAGCGCTCCGGGACAAACCGCGCCCGCGCCGGCTGTGGATAGGGTGCGGTCATGACGTGGCTGATCACAGGTGGTGCCGGATATATCGGGGCGCATGTCGTACGGGTCATGGCGGAGGCCGGGGAGCGGGTCGCCGTGCTCGACGATCTGTCCAGCGGTGTCGCCGATCGGCTGCCGCAGGGCGTCCCTTTGGTACAGGGCTCCACGCTCGACCGTGATCTGCTGGACCGCACCTTCGCCGACCTGGACGTGACCGGGGTGGTGCATCTGGCGGCGAAGAAGCAGGTCGGGGAGTCCGTCGAGCAGCCACTGCGCTACTACCGGGAGAATGTGCACGGTCTGACGGTGCTGCTGGAGGCGGTGGTCGCGGCCGGGATCGGCAGCTTCCTCTTCTCCTCCTCCGCCGCCGTCTACGGGATGCCGGATGTGGAACTCGTCACCGAGGACACGCCCTGCCGGCCGATGAACCCGTACGGAGAGACCAAGCTGGCCGGAGAGTGGCTGGTCAGAGCCACGGGCGCGGCTCATTCGATCTCCACGGCCTGTCTGCGCTACTTCAATGTGGCGGGCGCCGCACGCCCTGAGCTGGCCGACACCGGAGTGTTCAACATCATCCCGATGATGTTCGAGCGGATCACCCGGGGTGAGGCTCCCCGGATCTTCGGCGACGACTATCCGACGCCCGACGGCTCCTGCATCCGTGACTACATTCACGTCGAGGACCTGGCCTCCGCCCATCTCGCCGCGGCCCGCCGACTGGCGGAGCGGCCGGGCGGGGGCGATCTGACCGTGAACATCGGCACCGGTCAGGGCGTCTCGGTACGCGAGATGGCACAGCTGATCGGCGAGGTCACCGGCCGCCCGGAGCTCACCCCGGTGGTCGAGGCGCGCCGCGCGGGCGATCCGGCCCGGGTCGTCGGGGCGACCGAGCTGATCGCCAAGGAGCTGGGCTGGAGCGCCCGGCACGGGGTGGCGGCGATGGTGCGCTCGGCCTGGGAGGGCTGGTGTCTGCACCACCCCGAGGCCGTCCGGCGGTAGCGCCGCGCCGAGGCCCTGCGGCGGTAGGGAGCGCGACGCCGCGGGGCCCGCTAGGGCCTGTCGTCAAAGGCGGCGTCCGGCCGCGAGCGGCGTCTGGCGCAGGGGGCACCTCCCAGCGGTAGCTGGGGGAGGATCGCAAGGCGGAGCATCGTCCTCGTACTGGGCGTACTCGGACGGTGCGACAACGCAGCGAGGCGCCGTGCCAGGCGTCGGGAGCAGGGCGCCCCCTTTGACGACAGGCCCTAGGACGGCCTCAGACCCGGCGCGGCTGACCGCGGCTCGGGGCACCGCCGTAGTTCACTGGGCCGTAAGGCAGCTGGCGCGCCCGGGCAGTGGCGGCGCGCGGGAGGAGGCCGTACATGGGCGCGGGCCACGACCACGGCGGCGGACTCGGCACGGCGGGCGCCGCACACCAGTGGCGGCTGCGCGCCGCCCTCGGCATCACGCTCACGGTGACGGCCGTGGAGGTGGTCGGCGGGGTGCTCGCCGGTTCGCTCGCGCTGCTCGCGGACGCCGGCCACATGATGACGGACGCCCTCGGGCTCGCCATGGCGCTGCTGGCGATCCACTTCGCGAACCGCCCGCCGAGCCCGCGCCGCACCTACGGCTACGCACGGGCCGAGATCCTGGCCGCGCTGGCCAACTGTCTGCTGCTGCTCGGCGTCGGCGGCTACATCCTGTACGAGGCGGTGGCCCGGTTCATCACCCCGCCCACCAGCCACGGCGGGCTGACGATCCTGTTCGGCGCCATCGGCCTGGCCGCGAACGCGGTGTCACTGGCGCTGCTCAGGGGCGGGCAGCGGGAGAGCCTGAACGTCCGCGGGGCGTTCCTGGAGGTGCTGGCGGACGCGCTGGGCTCGGTCGCGGTCCTCGTATCGGCCGGGATCATCGTGACCACGGGCTGGCAGACGGCGGATCCGATCGCTTCCCTGCTGATCGGCCTCATGATCGTGCCGCGGACGTTCCGGCTGCTGCGGGACACGCTGAACGTCCTGCTGGAGGCGGCGCCGCGGGATGTGGACATGGATCAGGTACGGGCCCACATTCTCGCCCTTCCCGGCGTCGAGGGGCTGCATGATCTGCATGTATGGACCATCACCTCGGGCATGCCGGTACTCTCCGCACACGTGGTGGTCAGCAGGCGGGCGCTGGACGCGGTCGGCCATGAGCGGATGCTGCACGACCTGCAGGGCTGTCTGGGGGAGCACTTCGACGTGGCCCACTGCACGTTCCAGCTGGAGCCAGGCGGACATGCTGAGCACGAAGCCAAACTTTGCCACTGACTCATGGCACTGGTGCGGCAGACTTGAGGGTTCCGACGGACGATGAGGATGGTCAATGCCAATTACACCTGCCAACGGCCGCACCACCGACTCCGCCAGGCCCTCCGCACCGGGCGCGCCGACGGGTTCGACGGAGCCGATCATGCTGGAGCTGGTCGACGAGGACGGCAGGACCATCGGCACCGCGGAGAAACTCTCCGCCCATCTCGCCCCCGGCCGACTGCATCGGGCCTTTTCCGTCTTTCTCTTCGACGACGAGGGGCGGCTGCTGCTCCAGCGCCGGGCCCTGGGCAAGTACCACTCCCCCGGCGTCTGGTCGAACACCTGCTGCGGCCACCCCTACCCCGGCGAACCGCCCTTCGTGGCCGCGGCCCGGCGTACGGGTGAGGAGCTGGGGGTGGCGCCCGCGCTGCTGCGCGAGGCGGGCACGGTGCGCTACAACCACCCGGATCCGGTGTCGGGCCTGGTGGAGCAGGAGTACAACCACCTGTTCGCGGGGCTGGTGCGAACCGAGCCGCACCCGGATCCGCAGGAGATCGACGAGACCGCCTTCGTCACCCCCGAGGAGCTGACCCGGCTGCTCGCGCACAATCCCTTCTCGGCCTGGTTCATGACCGTGCTTGACGCGGCCCGGCCGGTGATCCGGGAGGTCACCGGAGCGGCGGCAGGCTGGTAGCGGTCAGCCGGGCGTGGGCGGCCGCGAGCGGCAGTGCGGCCCAGACCACCTTGCCGCCGCCGGCCGTGTGCTGGACGTCGTAGATCCCGCCCTCCTCCTCGGCGATCGTCTGCACCAGTAACAGCCCGCGCCCGCCGGTCCGGCCCTGGTCGGCCATCAGCGCCTTGGGCCGGTAGGGGTGGTTGTCCTCGACCGCGACCCGCACCCAGTCCGGGCCGATGGACACCTCGACGGCGATCTCCGGGGAGAGCAGCGCCGCATGCCGTACGGCGTTGGTGACCAGCTCGGAGACGATCAGCAGCAGGTTCTGTACGAGGTCGGCAGGGGCGGGCACCCGCTGATGGGCCAGCAGATCGCGCACCGCGTGCCGGGCCTGCGGGACGGAGGTGTCGAGCGCGGGGGCGGTGAAGCGCCAGACGCCCTCGTAGGCGAACGGCCCGCGGGGCGTGGCCGCCCCCGGTTCAGGAGGGACGCTCCCGACGATCTCCATGTCCGATCCCCACCCATCGCCACAGCCCGAACAGTCGTCATCGAGTGTTGGGAACGTGTTGGTACGGACCGGCTGACTGAGCGCAAGTCGCTCTCTATCGACGGCTTTTGACCGCGTGCGTATGCCAGCGTCACTCGCTCGACTGTTCCTGCCCGGCTTGCTTACGGCGATGCCGACAGTCGCTTGAGGGTGCCGGATAGCATCCGCGACATGGAGCCCTGCCTGCAGCACGCCGTCGCCGACGGCATAGCGACCGTCGTGATCCACCACCCCGCCAAGCGCAACGCACTTACCCCTGGCATGTGGCGCGCGCTGCCCCCGCTGCTGGAGCGGCTGGCCGCGGACCCGGCGGTACGGGCGCTGGTGCTCACCGGAGCGGGCGACACCTTCAGCGCGGGCGCGGACATCGGCTCGCTCGGCACGACGTACGAGGAGACGACGGCGCTGGCGCTGCCCGCCGAGGAGGCCCTGGCCGGCTTCCCCAAGCCGACGCTCGCCGCGGTGCGCGGCTCCTGTGTGGGCGGCGGCTGCCAACTGGCCGTCGCCTGCGATCTGCGGTTCGCGGAGCAGGGCTCCCGCTTCGGGATCACCGCGGCCCGGCTGGGGGTGGTCTACGCGCCCTCGTCCACCCGGCGGCTGGTGGACCTGGTCGGCCCGGCGACCGCCAAGTATCTGCTGCTCTCCGGCGAGCTGATCGGCACCGAGCGGGCGCTGCGGACGGGACTGGTGGACGAGGTGCTGCCGCCGGGCGGGCTGGACGAACGGGTGGCGGAGTTCACCCGGGTGCTGCTGTCCCGGTCCGCGCTCAGCCAGGCGGCGGTCAAGGAGTTCACCGCCGGGCCGGTCGATCCTGCGCGCCTGGAGTACTGGCGGGACCAGCTGAGCGTCAGCGGCGAGCTCGGCGAGGGCGTCACCGCCTTCCTCGAACGGCGCGCACCGCGCTTCGGCTGGACGCCCCCGGCACCGGCCGACGCCCCGGTGTGATCCCTGGTCTTGTGCGAGCGCGGCGTCCCGAGGGCCGGACACCCCTTATACCCATAAGTAACATGCGGGCATGACCTCACTTCCCGAGCGTGCCGGGCGGCGCTGCCACACCGTCGTCAACCCCTTCCACTCGACCGTCTACTTCCAGCCCGACTACGGGCGGGAGCTCGAGCGGCTGGGGGTCGAGGACCGGGGCGCCGACTACTTCGTCAGCCGGGCGGCGGCGTTCGGCCGCGTCGGCGCCGGAACCGTCACCGCGACCTTCTTCAACTTCAAGCACGACCTGGTCGCCCGTCATCTGCCCGCCGCCTGGGACATGATCTCCCCCGAGGACGCGCTGGCGGCCCGGCTGCGCGCCGCCGACAGCGTGCTGCGGCGGCTGCTCGGCGACGACGCGGTGGCCTCGAAGGAGATGGCCGAGGCCGCGGAGCTGGCGCTGCGCGCGACGGAGGCGTGTTCCCGCGCCGCCCGCCCCCTGTACGCCGCGCACGCCGACCTCCCCGTCCCCGACGCCCCGCATCTGGCCTACTGGCACGCCGCCACGCTGCTGCGCGAGCACCGCGGCGACGGCCATCTGATGACGATCCTGGGCGCCGGGCTCGACCCGGTGGAGGCGCTGGCCAGCCATACGGCGAGCGGCAGGGGCATGTCCCCGAAGTGGATCCTGCGGTCGCGGGGCTGGTCGGCCGAGGAGTGGGCGGCCGCGCAGGAACGGCTTCGGGAGCGCGGACTGCTGGCCGCCGACGGGGAGTTGACGCCGGCGGGCACGGAGCTGCGCAAGGCCCTGGAGGACGAGACGGACCGGCTGGACCGGGCCCCGTACGAGCACCTGGGGGCGGCGGGCGTGGCGCGGCTGACGGAGCTGGCGGAGTCCTTCACCGGCGCCGTGATCGCGGCGGGCGGGTTCCCCGCGGACCTCATAGGCAAGCGCTGAGCGGAGGGGTTTGCCAGGGGCGCGGTGGGTACCCGGGCGCCGTGCGCGATCGGCCGCCTCTCCAGGGCGCCCAACCGCGCGCCGCGCACGCCGGCGAGTGCCCGTGTCCCGCGTTGCGTACGGCGCCCGGTGACGGCCGCCGGTCATGCCGGTCCGAAGACCGACCGATAGGAGGTCCTCGTGTTCCGTGCGATCGCTGATGTGCTTCGCGCCATCGGATCGACACTCGCCGCCGTGGTGACACTTCCCTTCCGCGCCCTCGCCCGCCTCTTCGGCGGGGCCTCGCGGGCGGGCTCCAGCCGCCACAGGCACGTCTGAAATCACCCGCCCCGGCGCCGCAACGCGCCGGTCGCGCCTGCCTCTGTCAGTGCCACCTGCCACAATGCAGATCGCAGCGCAGACAGGAAAGCGGAGCGTGATCGTGACGACGTCCATCGAAGGCAGGATCGCCGAGGAGCTCGGCGTACGGGAGCGGCAGGTGAGGGCCGCCGTCGAGCTGCTCGACGGCGGCTCGACCGTGCCCTTCATCGCGCGCTACCGCAAGGAAGCGACCGAAATGCTCGACGATGCGCAGCTGCGCACCCTCGAGGAGCGGCTGCGCTATCTGCGGGAGCTGGAGGAGCGGCGGGCCGCGATCCTGGAATCGGTCAAGTCCCAGGGCAAGCTGGATGAGGCCCTGGAGGCCCAGATCCTGGCCGCGGACTCCAAGGCCCGGCTGGAGGACATCTACCTCCCCTTCAAGCCCAAGCGCCGTACGAAGGCGCAGATCGCGCGGGAGGCCGGGCTCGAGCCGCTGGCCGAGGGGCTGCTCGACGACCCGTCCGTGGAGCCGCTGGCCGCCGCGGCCGCCTTCGTCGACGCGGAGAAGGGGGTCGCGGACCCCGCCGCCGCGCTGGAGGGCGCGCGGGCCATCCTCACCGAGCGGTTCAGCGAGGACGCGGACCTCATCGGCGAGCTGCGCGAGCGGATGTGGACGCGCGGGCGGGTGGCCACCAAGGTGCGGGAGGGCAAGGAGGAGGCGGGCGCGAAGTTCGCCGACTACTTCGACTTCGCGGAGCCGTTCACGGAGCTGCCCTCCCACCGGGTGCTGGCGATGTTCCGCGGCGAGAAGGAGGAGATCCTCGAGCTCGCCCTGGAGCCGGAGGAGCCCTCCGAGGAGGCGGGCCCCACCTCGTACGAGCGCAGCATCGCGCACCGCTTCGGCATCGCCGACCGGGGCCGCCCGGCCGACAAGTGGCTGGCCGACACGGTGCGCTGGGCCTGGCGCACCCGGGTCCTGGTGCACCTCGGCATCGATCTGCGGCTGCGGCTGCGGCAGGCCGCCGAGGACGAGGCGGTGCGCGTCTTCGCCGCCAATCTTCGCGACCTCCTCCTGGCCGCCCCGGCCGGCACCCGCGCCACGATGGGCCTGGACCCCGGCTTCCGTACGGGGGTGAAGGTGGCCGTGGTCGACGCGACCGGCAAGGTGGCCGCGACCGACACGATCTACCCGCACGTCCCGCAGAACAAGTGGGACGAGTCGCTTGCCAAGCTGGCGCGGCTGGCGCGCGAGCACGACGTCGAGCTGATCGCGATCGGCAACGGCACGGCGTCCCGCGAGACCGACAAGCTCGCGGGCGAGCTGTGCGGCAAGCACCCCGAGCTGAAGCTCACCAAGGTGATGGTCTCCGAGGCCGGCGCCTCGGTGTACTCCGCCTCGGCCTTCGCCTCCCAGGAGCTGCCGGAGCTGGATGTCTCGCTGCGCGGCGCGGTGTCCATCGCGCGGCGGCTGCAGGACCCGCTCGCCGAGCTGGTCAAGATCGACCCCAAGTCGATCGGTGTCGGCCAGTACCAGCACGATCTGTCCGAGGTGAAGCTCTCCCGCTCGCTGGACGCGGTCGTCGAGGACTGTGTGAACGGCGTCGGGGTCGATGTCAACACCGCCTCCGCCCCGCTGCTCAGCCGGGTCTCGGGCATCGGCGGCGGGCTCGCGGAGAACATCGTGGCCCACCGCGACGCGAATGGCCCCTTCCGCAGCCGCAAGGCGCTCAAGGACGTGGCCCGGCTCGGCCCCAAGGCGTATGAGCAGTGCGCGGGCTTCCTGCGCATCCGCGGCGGCGACGACCCGCTGGACGCCTCCAGCGTGCACCCGGAGGCGTATCCGGTGGTGCGCTCCATGGCCTCCTCGGCGGGTGACGACGTGACCTCGCTGATCGGCAACACGGCCGTGCTGCGCAAGCTCAGGCCCGAGCAGTTCGTGGACGACACCTTCGGTCTGCCCACGGTCACCGACATCCTCAAGGAGCTGGAGAAGCCCGGCCGCGACCCGCGGCCCGCGTTCAAGACCGCGACCTTCAAGGAGGGCGTGGAGAAGATCGGCGACCTGGCCGCCGGGATGATCCTGGAGGGCGTCGTCACCAATGTGGCCGCGTTCGGCGCGTTCGTCGACATCGGTGTGCACCAGGACGGTCTGGTGCACGTCTCCGCGATGTCCAAGACGTTCGTCAAGGATCCGCGCGATGTGGTCAAGCCCGGGGACATCGTGCGGGTGAAGGTCCTGGACGTGGACATCCCGCGCAAGCGGATCTCGCTGACGCTGCGGCTGGACGACGAGGCGGGCGCGGGGTCGGGCGGCGGCCGGGACCGCAACCGGGACCGCTCCGCCCAGGACACCCGCGGCCGCCGCGGCGCCCCTCAGCAGCGCCAGGGCGGCGGCGGCCGAGGACAGCGTGGCGGAGGATCCGGCGGCCGCGACGCGGCCCCGGCCAACGGGGCGATGGCGGACGCGCTGCGGCGTGCGGGGCTGCTGGACCCCAAGCGGGGGTCGCGCCCCCCGGTGTTGGGGGGCGTTGCGGGCCGTGTGCGGCGGCGCCCGGGGGCGCGGCGGCACAGGGCCGGTCCGTCAGAGTTCGGTGACTCCGTCAGAGTTCGGTGACGCGGCCGCCTTCGACCTGGAGGCGGCGGGTGGTGTGCACCGCGTCGAGCATCCGGCGGTCGTGGGTGACCAGCAGGAGCGTGCCGGTGTAGGAGGCCAGCGCGGACTCCAGTTGCTCGATGGCGGGCAGGTCCAGGTGGTTGGTGGGCTCGTCCAGGACGAGCAGGTTGACGCCGCGGGCCTGGAGCAGGGCGAGCGCCGCGCGGGTTCGTTCACCCGGGGACAGAGTGGCC
Organism: Streptomyces sp. NPDC059679; assembly: GCF_042734105.1. Lineage (NCBI taxonomy): Bacteria > Bacillati > Actinomycetota > Actinomycetes > Kitasatosporales > Streptomycetaceae > Streptomyces > Streptomyces sp. NPDC059679. The sequence goes on from NZ_JBHWES010000018.1 coordinate 25,450, forward strand.
GCGGACCGCAGCACATGCTCGGCCTTGAGGCCGAACTTGGCCAGCAGCGTGCGCACCTCCGCCGCCGGCAGCTCCGGCACGGCCGCGCCGAAGGCGTCCAGCAGCGATTCGCCGCCGAAGAACAGGGCGCGCGCCTGGTCGATCTCGCCGACCACCACGCCAGGACCGAGCGCCGCCGCGCCCGCGTCCAGCGGAAGGCGCCCGAGGAGCGCGGCCAACAGCGTGGACTTGCCCGAGCCGTTCGCTCCGGTGACCGCGACCCGGTCCGCCCAGTCGATCTGGAGGTCGACGGGGCCGAAGTGGAACTCGCCCCGCCGCACCTGGGCGCCGCGCAGGGTCGCCACCACCGCGCCCGAGCGCGGCGCGGCGGCGATCTCCATCCGCAGCTCCCACTCCTTGCGCGGCTCCTCGACCACCTCGAGCCGTTCGATCATCCGGTCGGTCTGGCGCGCCTTGGCGGCCTGCTTCTCGGTGGACTCGACCCGGGCGTTCCGCCCGAGCTTGTCACCGTCGGTGGCCTTTCGGCGTGCGTTCTTGACGCCCTTCTCCATCCAGGCGCGCTGGGTGCGGGCCCGGGCCTCCAGTCCGGCGCGGGTGTCCGCGTACTCCTCGTAGCGCTCGCGGGCGTGGCGGCGGGCGGTCTCGCGCTCCTCCAGATAGGCGGCGTAGCCACCGCCGTAGAGGTTCACCTGCTGCTGGGCGAGGTCGAGTTCGAGGACCTTGTCGACCGTACGGGCAAGGAACTCGCGGTCGTGGCTGACCAGCACCGTGCCGGCGCGCAACCCCTGGACGAAGCTCTCCAGGCGGCGCAGCCCGTCCAGGTCCAAGTCGTTGGTCGGCTCGTCCAGCAGGAACACGTCATAGCGGCTGAGCAGCAGCGAGGCGAGCCCGGCGCGCGCCGCCTGGCCGCCCGACAGGGCGGTCATCGGCCGGTCCAGGGAGATGTCGAGCCCCAGCGAGGCCGCGACCTCGTCGGCGCGCTCGTCCAGGTCGGCTGCGCCGAGCCCGAGCCAGCGCTCCAGGGCAGTGGCGTAGGTGTCGTCGGCGCCGGGCGCCCCCTCGACCAGCGCCTGGGTGGCGTCGTCCAGCGCGGCCTGGGCGGCGGCCACGCCCGTACGCCGGGCCAGGAAGTCCCGTACGGTCTCGGCCGGGCGCCGCTCGGGCTCCTGCGGCAGATGGCCCACGGTGGCATGCGGCGGGCTGAGCCGCACGGCCCCGTGCTCGGGGTCGGCCAGCCCGGCCAGCAGCCGCAGCAGGGTCGACTTCCCGGCGCCGTTGGCGCCGACGAGACCGATCACCTCGCCGGGCGCCACGACCAGGTCGAGGCCGGAGAACAGGGTGCGGTCGCCGTGGCCCGCGGCGAGGTCCTTGGCGACGAGAGTGGCAGTCATCAGAGCGCCGATCCTAACCGGAGCGGTGCGCTCGCCGCCGCGCCGTTTCCGTCAGCGGCCCACCGGGGCCACCAGAACGGTGCTGGAGGTGCGGGCGACCACGAAGGCGTCCCCCCGTACGACCCGCGCGTCCAGGAGGATGCGATGGACGCCCGGCTCAAGCCGGCCGTCGAACAGATCGTGGGTGCGGGGGCGGCCGAGCCGGTCGAGGCGGTGGGCGACGAGGCGCACCCGGCACCGGGCGACGACCTCCAGCACCGCCTCGCCGCCCGCGGCCCTGAGCCCGGCCAGCCGCCGCTGCTCCTGGGGGGAGCGGTCCAGGGCCTGTTCGATCCGGGCGACGAGGAGGGGGACGATCGGGGCTGATTCGGCCACGAAGACCGCGCCTGCGCCCGCCGCCGCGAACGCGTCGCGCACGGCGGCGCGCTCCTCGGGGCCGACCGTCCGGCCGAAGGCCACGACGCCGTATCCGCGCAGCTCGTCGGCGTGGGCGGCCGCCGCGTCCCGGGAGATCTCGGCGCCGATGCCGATGGTGCGCAGCGCCGCGGCGAGCTTGGCGAGGAAGGCGGCGCGCTGCCCCACGAGCAGCACCCGGCGCCCCGCCGGGGCCTCGAGGGCGAGCAGCCGCTCCAACTCGGCGCGGTACTGCCCGCCGTGGAAGCGGTACGGGCCGAGGTCGGGGTAGATGTCCGGGGTGTCGTCGGTCTGCCAGGCGAAGTCGCGCCAGACGACGTCCGGTCCGTCGCGCTCGATGACCGCCGTGACCACACCGCACTCAAGGCCGACGCATTCGGGGCAGCCATAGAGGACGCGGCGGCCTGCGGGCAGCGGCGCCTCGGTCTCCAGCAGCAGACCGCGCACCTGGGCGGTGAAGATGGTGGGGCCGAGGTCGGCGGCGAGCGGTGAGACCGCGTCGAGGTCGGCCAGGCGCGACAGCAGCGGTCTGCCGTCGACGATGAAGTCCAGGAAGTCGCGGTGTATCTGGTACGCGCCCTTGGACAGCACGCCGCCGGCGCGCATCGCCGGCGCGAGGCCGAAAGTCGCGTACTCGGAGGTCATGGCCCAAGTATTCCCATATCGGGCACCGTCACCGCGCAGCACGCTCCGGCGATACCGCACCTCAGGGGCGTAACCTCCGGGCATGACGAGCGATGCGATAGTCGTCGGCGCCGGGGTCATCGGCCTGACAAGTGCCATCGTGCTGGCCGAGAGCGGCCGGCGGGTAGCGGTGTGGAGCCGGGACCCGATCGGGGACACCACCTCGGCGGTGGCGGGCGGGCTGTGGTGGCCGTACCGCGTCGAGCCGGAGGAGAAGGTGGGCGCCTGGTCCCTGCGTACCCTCGGCGTACTCGCCGAACTGGCCGCCAGGCCCGAGGAGACCGGCGTCCGGATGGTCGACGGGACGCTGGCGGGCACCGGCCTCGGGGACCTCGGCCCCTGGGCCGCCGAGGTGCCGGGGCTGCGCCCGGCGCGCCGCGAGGAGCTGCCGGAGGGCTGGAGCCACGGTCTGCGGGCCCGGGTCCCGGTGGTCGACATGCCGACATATCTCGGGTATCTGCGGCGACGTCTTGAGGCGGCGGGCGGCACCGTCGAGCGGCGCGCCGTGGCCACGTTGGCCGAGGCCGCGCGGGAGGCGCCGCTCGTCGTCAACTGCACCGGTCTCGGCGCCCGCGATCTGGTGCCGGACGCCGAGGTGCGCCCGGTGCAGGGCCAGTTGGTGCTGGTGGAGAACCCGGGCGTCGACGAGTGGTTCGTGGCCGCCGACCCGGGCTCGGCGGCCACCCTGTACGTGCTGCCCCAGCCGTACGGGGTGATCCTCGGCGGCACCGCCCGGGAGGACGTCTGGGATCCGATGCCCGACCCGGCGACGGCCGAGGCCATCGTGGCCCGCTGCGCCCGCGTCCATCCCCGGCTGGCGGACGCGCGCGTCATCGGGCACCGGGTGGGGCTGCGCCCGGCCCGGTCGCGGGTGCGTCTTGAGGCGGACACCGCGGCGGACGGTGTCCGACTCTCCCGGCTCCTGCACAACTACGGACACGGCGGGGCGGGCGTCACCGTCGCCTGGGGCTGTGCGGAGGAAGCGGCCGAACTGGTCAGCAGCCGTTGACCGGCTGCCCCTCGGTCAGGTGGTAGGTGGCGCGGCCGTCGAGGAGCAGCGGCACCAGCGCGCGCAGCGACTGGCGCAGCGGTACGAAGGCGCCGTCCGCGCCGCCGCGCCGGGGGCGCACCGTGACGCCGTGCAGCGCGAGTTCGTCCTTCACCTGCGCGTACTGTCCGGCGTCGAGCAGATAGCCGCACGGCGGGTCGGCGAGGGTTTCCTCCGGGCCCGCCGGGTCGTTGTCGCCGCCGCCGAGGTAGACCGGGCCGCGGTCGGCGTAGCCGGTCAGCCGGGCGCGGGTGGTGGCGGCCTCGATACGCCCGCGCCGCTCGCCGGTGAAGGCGAAGGCGCCGTCGAGCGCGGCGAGTTGGGAGCCCACCCGGCGGCGGTTGTTGACCGCGGGGTCGGCCTTCTCGGCGTCGGTGAGCGGGTCGACGCGCGTCTCGACGAGCAGGCCGACGGAGTGCTTGACCCCGGCGGTGTTGCGCAGGATCCGCTCCTGGCCGTCGCCCGCGACCTGTTTGATGGGATCACCGGTTTCCGGGTCGGTCCAGATGCCGTAGACGCCGGTGCCGAAGCCCGCCTGCTCGGCGTGCGGCCGAACGTAGGAGTCGGAGAGCGTACGCGCCTCCTGGTGCACGGGGTCCGCGGTGTTGAGGTTGCGCGGCCACAGCGCCAGCAGGTCCTTCATGTAGTACGGAACGGTGGCCCCGTACTCGTGGAGGTCGTAGACGGTGTCGGGCCGCCAGTCGCGGAGGACGGCGGCCGTCGCGCGGGACTCCGCGGTCTTGAGGGCGATGTGGTCGCGGTTGATGTCGACGCCCTCGGAGTTCTCGCGGGTGTCGGCGGCGCGGCCGTCGGGGTTGGCGGTCGGGATGACGAGGACGTTGGTGCGCTCCAGGAAGCGCTTGGTCCGGGCGTCCTTGGCGTAGGCGAGGTCGCGGACGGTGGACAGGCAGGCCTCGCGGCCGGACGGCTCGTCGCCGTGCTGTGAGCAGATGAGCAGCAGCGTATTGGCGTTCGCGGTACGGGCCGGGGCGGCGGGCGCGCCGATCCGCACCAGGCGCAGCGGGCGGCCCTGCGCGGTGGTGCCGATGCGGTCGACGGCGACGCGCGCGCTCGCGGCGTCGACCGCGGCGAGGAAGCGCTCCTCCTCCGGCTCGGTGGTCCAGCGCGCGCCGTCGCTGGTCTCGAAGCCGGTGCGGGGCTTCGAGGTTCCGGCGTGGGCGGGCGCGGCGAGCAACGATGTGGTCAGCAGCGCGACGGCGCCGGCCGCCGCGGCGCGGAGCAGGGGGATGCGGGAGATCGCGGATGTCACGGAGTGGGGTCTCCTTGGGTGAGGGGGCCGGAGTCTGTTACTGGGGCAGCCGGGACTGGTGGCGCGGCTCGGGGACGCCCTTCAGCGGGGCGGCCTCGGGCGAGGCGGTGGCGGCGTCGGCCGGGGCAGTGGCGGCGTCGGCCGGGGTGCCCGCGGTGGCCCGGGCGAGCGCCGGGGCGCCGCCGGTCAGGGGCAGCCGGGCCTGGGTCCGGGCCAGGTCGACCGTGACCGTGGGCTTGGTGTCCGCCGGTTCGATCAGGCCCGCGTCCGTACCGGCGACGATGAGGGCCAGTCGGTGGCCCGCGCGGACGATGTGGTCCGTGGCGGCGAGGTCGAGGGTGATGGTGTAGGGCTTGCCGGGGGTCAGCGGGCGGCCCTTCCCGTCGTCCCCCCAGTGGCCGAGGTCGGCCCAGCCGCGGCTGAGGACGGTGTAGCCGACGCTCGCCGTATCCGCCTCGGTCCGCTTGAAGCAGCCGCTGTCGCCCGCCGTGCCGCTGCCCCAACAGGTCCGGTCGGCGAGGGTGCGGATGCCTTCGGCGTCGCCTGTGTAGTTGCGGATGGTGTCCGGGCCGAGGTCCACCACGACCGCGGACAGATGCGCGGAGGAGGTGGAGGGGGTCGCGGTGACCGTGACCGTCCCGGAGCCCGCGAGCCGCAGGTCCTTCGTCAGCGGCGCGGTGGCGAATCCGGCCTTGGCGGCCGTCGGCTGGTCGATCCGGGCGGCCCAGTCGGCCTCGCTCAGCCTCGGGTCGTCGGTGAACGTCTCGGTGGCGCCGGGTTCGGCCGGTTCGGTGCCCAGGACGCCGACGCCTGGGGTCTGTCCGGAGCGCGGCCGCAGCGTGGTCGGGCGGGTGCCGACGGGTGGCCAGGAGCGGTCGGTGGCCCAGCGGTCGGGGGCGCGTTCGACATCGGCCATGGGCTCGCGCTCGATGCCGTTGTCGATGCCGAGCAGATAGTGGTCGAACCAGCGGTGCAAGGTGCTCACCCACTCCGCGCGGCGGAAGTCGAAGGGGTCGACGTGCCCGGTCTGCGAGAGCCAGATCTTCCGCTCCACGCCGGCGTCGGCGAGCCCGTTCCACCACTGACCGAGGTGTTTGGTACGGACGTTGAGGTCCTGCATCCCGTGGACGGCGAAGACGCTGGCGCGCACCTTGTCGGCGCCGGGGACGTAGTCGCGCCCGGTCCACAGATCGGTCCAGTCGCCGTTGCGCGGGGCGCCGTCGACGAGCTCCCGCTGTACGGCGGCGCAGCGCGCGTGCGCGTCGTCGCTCTCGACGCCGTCCGAGAGGCCGTCGGGGCCACTGTCGAAGAGCGGGGCGCCCTTGGCGAAGTAGTAGTCGTACCAGGAGGAGATGGCGCTGATCGGCACGATGGTCTTCAGGCCCTTGACGCCGGTGGCCGCGACGCCGTTGGCGACGGTCCCGTCGTAGCTCTTTCCGATCATGCCGGTGGCGCCGTTGGACCAGTCGGCCGTGACGGTCGCGGTGCCGGTGCGGGTGGTGTAGCCGGTGGCGCGGCCGTTCAGCCAGTCGACGACGGCCTTGGCGGACTGGATGTCGGAGCGGCCGCCGACGTCCACACAGCCGTCGGAGCGGTTGGTCCCGGCGAGGTCGACCAGGACGGTGGCGTAGCCGCGCGGCACGAAGTAGTTGTCGTAGAAGAGCGGGAAGAGGACCGGCTTGCCGGCCGCGTCATAGGTTTTCTTCTGGCTCTCATTGCCGCGCCCGCAGCAGGAGTAGTACGGACTCGCATCCATGATCACCGGGATCCGGCGGCCCTGCTGGGCGGGTTCGCCGGGGCGCACGATATCGACGGCGACCCGGTCGGTCCTGCCGTCCGAGTCGCCGTCAAGTCCGGTGTCCACCCATACGGATTCGCGGATCGCTTTGTCGTATGAGTAGATCGGTCTGCTTTCCCGCTCGGCGGCCTGGGCCGCCGGTGTGCCGAGGGGAGATATGAATGTCGCTGCGAGGGCCGCCAGGGCGGCGGCCGCTAGTGGTCGGAGCACGATCCGTGTCCTTGCGTGGCGGGGCTTCCGCATACAGAGCAGCACGGGCGGACCGTAGCGCGAGTCAACTCCCGTACAGAAGAGGGCACTCCGATCTCTGTGGGGCCGAGGTGGCCGCTGATGTCGACCGGATGTCGATCGTGTGTCGCCCGGGGTGATGGACAGGAGGGGTCCTCGGCGAGTACCTAGGGTCTGCAGTGATCGTTCTCCCCGACGAGTTGGAGGACCCGTGCGTCGACCAGTTGGAGGACCCGTGCGTCACAGACTCACCGTCCCGAGCGCGGCCGCCGCGTGCCTGCTGCTGGCGGTTCCGGCCTCGGCTGCCGAAGCCACCCCGGGCGCGCCCGGCATCGGGGACTCGTACTACCCCGACTACGGCAACGGCGGGTACGACGTCTCCCACTACGACCTGCGGCTGGCCTACCAGCCGGCCACCGACCGACTGGAGGGCACGGCGACGGTCGTGGCCACCGCCGCCCAGGACCTGTCCCGCTTCAACCTCGACTTCGCGCTCGAGGTGCGCGAGGTGCTGGTGGGCGGCAAGAAGGCGGCGTTCGCGACGAGCGGCGACCATGAACTGGAGATCACCCCGGCCGCCCCGCTCGACTCCGGCCGCCCCTTCACCGTCGTCGTGCGCTACCGCGGCACACCCTCCAAGGTGCAGGTCAAGGGGTATACGGCCTGGCTGCGCACCCCGGACGGCGGAGTCGCGGCGAACGAGCCGGAGGCGGCGTGGTGGTGGTTCCCGAGCAATGACCACCCGCTCGACAAGGCCACCTACGACGTATCGGTCGCGGTGCCCGACGGCACCCAGGCGATCAGCAACGGCACGCTCCAGTCGACCACTTCACGGCTGGGCTGGACGCGCTACAGCTGGCGCTCCAACCGGCCCCAGGCCACCTATCTCGCCACCCTCGCCGTCGGCAAGTTCGACATCACCACCGACACCACCGCGAACGGCCTGCCGGTCATCAACGCGTACAGCAAGGACCTGGGCGACAACGCGGGCGCGGCGCGCGCGAGCGTCGAGCGGACGGCCGAGGTCGCGGACTGGCTCAGCGGGGTCTTCGGCCCCTACCCCTTCAACGCGCTGGGCGGCTATGTGCCCAATGTGGGGACGAGCTACGCGCTGGAGACCCAGACCCGCCCGTTCTACAGCCCCCGGCAGTTCGCAAGCGGCTCGAACGTCTCGGTGGTGGTCCATGAGCTGGCCCACCAGTGGTACGGCGACAGCGTCTCGGTGAAGGACTGGCGCGACATCTGGGTCAACGAGGGCTTCGCGCGCTACGCGCAGTGGCTGTGGTCGGAGAAGGAGGGCGAGGGCACGGCGCAGGAGCTCGCGGACCATGTGTACGCGCAGCATCCGGCCGAGGACGCGTTCTGGACGGTCAAGCCGGGTGACCCGGGGCCGGACAACCAGTTCCACGCGGCGGTGTACGACCGCGGGGCGATCGCGCTGCAGGCGCTGCGCAACGAGGTCGGTGACGAGGACTTCTTCGCGATCCTCAAGGGGTGGCCCACGGAGCGGCGCTACGGGAACGGGTCGGTACGCGACTTCGAGACATACGCCGAGAAGGTCTCGGGCCGGCCGCTCGGGACCCTCTTCGACACCTGGCTGTTCACCGCGTCCAAGCCGAGCGCGCCGGCCGCGCGGGCGAACGGGATCGGGGCGGGTGGGGGCGCGGATGCGGCGACGGGCGCGGGGGCGGCGCGGCCGAAGTCGTGGCGGGCGATCCACGCGACGGACACCGTCCACGGAAGCCACTGACGTCCGCCGGGCGAGGCCCCTGCCGGGGCCTCGCCCCTTCGCTCAGCGCTGTGGCTACGGGGACACGGTGCCTCGGTACACGTAGTGGGCTCCCTCGGCGGGGCTGAGCTCCACCAGGGCCATGGGTTTGCCCTTCGGGTTCCCCCGCTCGTCGAAGGCGATCAGCCCGCTGAGGCCGGGCAGCTCGGACCGCTTCCCGATCTGCAGCAGCATGTTCCGCACGCCCGCCGCGTCCACCGCCTCCCTCCCCTGCGGGGCCTCCGCCAGGCGGGCGGCCTTGCCCAGGCAGAGCACCGCGTCGTGCCCCATCATGGCCTGGCCGTTCTGCAACTCCCGGTCGCCGCCGAATCCGGCGTCGTGGTACGCCTTCCGGAAGGCGGGGTAGGGGTTCTCGCCGCGGCGCGGATAGATCTTCGCCACGGCGTCAGGGTGGGCGTAGGCGGTATAGAGGACCTTGATGCGGCTGTGCTTCCAGCGGGTGAGCACGTCACCGGCGACCGCGAGCCCGTCTTTCGCCGTGGGGTCGAAGAAGACTCCTATCGCGCTGGAGCCGGAGAGCACCGTGAGATCGCACCGCCTGCCGGGCGCCGTCAGGGCCTGGAGGAAGTACTTCAACTCCCGTCCGCGACCGGCGAAGTAGACGGCCTTGATCGACCGTTCCGGGAGGCAGATGGTCTCGGCGATCGAGGCGAGGGCGGTTTCGGTCGAGGTGCTGCCGGAGACGAAGGAGTGCCCCTCACCGGTCACCAGCTTCACCTCCTCGGCGCGCCGCGCCCGGTTGAAGTCCTGGTCAAGGGTCTCGTTGTACGAGTCGTCATGCTTGATGTCCTTGACGACCTCGACCCGGAAGCGAGGGTCGTCGTCCTGCCGGCCCTTCAGGTATTTGGCGGCGATGGCGGTCTGGTCCCGGTTGGGCGAGGACACCCGGAAGAACACCGGCTTCTCGGTGGACAGCCCGTCGGCCGCGACCGTCGCGCCGACCATGGGGATCTCCGCCTTGCGCAGCGCGTCCACGGCGGACTTCGTGGTCTCCAGGCTCTGCCCGAAGCCCGCGACCCCCACCAGTTTCTCGTCCTTCGACATTCCGATCAGCTGGTCCACGAGCGGCCGCCACTGTTCGCCGCCCTGTCCGCTGTTGGCGAGCAGCAGCTTGAGCTGCGGGGTGCGGCCGTGGCCGCTTTCGGGGTCGTTGAGCTCGCGCTGCGCCAGATACGCGCCCTCGATGGCCTCCCGGACCACCTCGGGCCCGCGGTCGTTCGCGCGCGGACCGCCCTTTCTGCTCGTCATGGACTCGGTGTAGGCGATCGTGACCCAGGGGTCGCCCGACTCCTCCACCCTGCGGTTCTCGGCGCGGATCTTCTCGCTGACCTCCTTGAGCTCGGGGCTGAAGACGTACGAGCCGTCGCTCACCCCGACGCACTCCCCGCCGGGCCCCCGCTGCCAGGCCCCCTCGGCACAGCGCGCGGGCCCGGAGTCGCGGAGCCACCACACGCCCGCCAGCACGAGGCAGATGACGACGGCCAGGGCCACCACGGCCCGCAGACCCCGCCGGGACGGGGGTCTCGGTGGCACGTACATCCTGCCGCTCACCACGGTTTCCCTTCGTACTGCGCCGCCTTCGCCAGCAGCGTGCGGTCCCAGCTCACGCTCTCCGTGTGCGCCGCCAGCGTCCTGAAGCGGGCGGCGATCTCCCCGTACAGCTCGGCGTACAGATCACCGAGCGGATCGCGGTACGGGTCCCCGACCCGGTCGGTGGCCGGGGCCGGCCGGGGCTCGGGGCTGATCCAGCTCGCCGCCAGCAGCCGGGTGACGGTACGCAGCCGGCTCTCTATCTCGCCCTCGTTGAGGAAGTCGACCAGCGCCTCGTAGCGCTCCCAGGGCGGCCGGTGGGGGGCGTCGGGGCCGAGCGGGCGCAGCGGTGCCCGGCGCAGCCGGCACAGCTCGGCGCACCAGTCCTCGGCGGCGATCAGGCCGAAGCGCTCGTTCAGGTAGCCCGCCGCGGCGGGCAGATCGCCCAGGGCGAGCGCGTGGTAGGCGGCCAGACCGGGCTTCCCCGCCTCCTGGGCCTGGGCGCGCAGCGCGGCGTGGGTGGCGTCCCAGCCGTCCGGGCCGGACGCGCCCCGGGTGGGGTCCAGCGCGGCCAGTTTGCGCAGCAGCAACAGGCGCAGCACCGGGTGCAGGGTCTCGGCCCGCCCGTCGGCGGCCCGGTCGCCGGTGTCGATGTGCATCGTGCAGAGCACATCCGCGCAGAAGTCGTCGAACTCCTTCTGCACCGCCGCGTTGGCCTCGCCCCACAGCTGTCCGGCGGCGCCCGCGTGGGCCAGGTCGACCGACGCGGCCGCGCGGGTGAGCGCCCGGACCAGCTCTCTGCTCGCGTCGATGGGCAGCAGTCGGTCCAGAAGGCCGTCCACCAACTCCCCGAACGGATCGAGGACCCGCCGCAGCCGCTCGTCCCAGTCCGTGGTGGGGCCGGCGCCGAGCAGCGCCTCCAGCACCGCGGCGGTGGCGGCGGGCTGCCCCCGGGTCAGCTCGTACGCCGCCCAGCCGAGCCATTTGACGCCGCTGTCGACCCGCGGCGCCCGTACGTCGCGCCCGGCCGCCCGCAGCACCTCCTTCGCCTGCCGCTCGACTTCGAGCCGGCGCAGATCGCGCAGCTGGCCGACGCGCAGCCCCCTGACGACCTGGGCCGGCCGGAACTCCTCGCCGCTGTCCCAGCGCCCCGGGTACGCGCCGGGCTGCGGCGCGCCGCCCCACGCATGGTCCTCGAACACCCTCGGGTAGCTGCCCGCGGCGGCCACGACCACCAGCGGGTCCGGGTCGTCGGCCTCCCGGCGCGCCTCCAGCAGGTGTTCGAGGAAGTCGCTGCCGAGGGTGGAGTCGACGTTGTCGAGCAGCACCAGACAGCGCGAGGTGCGCCGCCGGTCGCCACCGCGGGTGCGGTAGGCCCGGCGCAGATCGTCCAGGAAGGCCGCGAAGAGCACCGCCTCGGCCCGCTTGCGCTCCTCGTCCTCGCCGGCGCCGTAGCGCTGGTTGAGTTCGAGGAGGAATGTGTCGTGGGACTGCTGCGGCGCGGTGCGGCGGATCCGGCGGAGTCGTCGGCGGGTGCGCAGCCGACCCCAGCCGCGCTGCCAGTCGGGCAGCAGCGGCAGGGCGGCGCCGACCAGCCCGGGCGCGCCGACGGCGCTGGACACGGCCTCCGCGAGCCGCCCCAGCACCTCCAGGCGGCGGCTCTCCGGGCCGGCCAGCGCGTCCGCCATGTCCCGTACGGCGGTGTCCCGGTCGATCCCGTCCACCTCGGCGGCCACGGCCATGACCAGCAGGCCGAACGAGGGGAAGTCCAGCTTGGGGAAGTCGGCCTTGCGCGCGTTGAGCCGGAAGACCAGACCGGTGAGCGCGTCGATCGGCTTGCCGCCCTTCTGGCCGAGGTCGGCCAGGTCGAGCCGGGCGACAGGCGCGCGCTCGGCCCATCGCTCCAGATGGCGCAGCAGGGTGGTCTTGCCGCTGCCGCGCGGGCCGAGCAGCAAGGTGGCGTCCAGTTGGGCGCCGGATGCGCGGGCCCGGCCGAGGCCGGGCCCGCGCCCGCCGTCACCCTCACGTCTCAGCCGTGCTTCGACATAGGCCTCCACGGCCCGGTCCCGCTCGGACTCCCCCGCCCACTCGCGGCGCATGGCACTCCCCCGTCCCCCCGGTGCCAAGTTCCCTCGTGCGTCTTCCTACACGCCGATGCGACGGGGACACAAGACGTTCACCCGTTCGACGCATCCTCCTTCCCGGTGAGCGGACGCAGCGTCAGGGTGTAGTCGTACGGTTGGTCGGCCCTGACCCGGTACTGCTCGCGGACCGGGTTGGGGGTGTCGCCGGCGCCGGTGACCGCGTGGTCGGCGTGCAGGGTGTACCAGCCCGCGTTGCGCTTGAGGAAGTGCGGATAGGCGGCGCGGTCGAGTTCGTCGTACGCGGTGGCGCCGGCCTCCAGGTCGCCCGAGACCAGCAGCCCGCGGCCGGCGGTGTCGGTGAGCGAGGCCCAGCGGACGTCGTCGTGGTTGCCGTGGTCCTGGGGCTTGAGATATTCGACGTACTGGTCCTGGACGGAGCTGGACCACACGCCCATGGGGGTGCCGTCCTTGCGGTCGTCGAAGTTCTCCACGGGGCCGCGGCCGTACCACCGGAAGGTGTCGTACCGTTCGGGTACCCGCAGTTTCAGGCCGATGCGCGGCAGATACGACAGCGTGCGGAACGCGCCGCGCGCCTCGACCCGGTGCCGTACGTCGATCCGGCCGGAGCCGTCGACCTGGTAGTCGACGGTCTGCTCGAAGGACGCCCCGGTCACATCGGGCGCGGCGGCGGTGGAGCGGACGGTGACGGTGACCGTGCCGTCGTCCGCGGGGGTCACGTCCACCCCGTCCACGGTGGTGCGCAGCCGGTCGAGCCCGAGGGCGCGCCACCGCTTGCCCTCGGCGGTGCCCCAGTCGGAGCGTTCGTTGCTGATCGGGGCGCGCCAGGCGTCAAGCTCGGGGCCGGAGCGCAGCAGCTCGCGTCCGCCGACGCGCATGGACGTGAGCGTGCCGTCCTTCTTCCCGAAGGTGTAGCGGAAGCCCTCGCCGGTCACCTCCACGCTCTCGGCGCTGTCGTCGGCCGAGGCAGGGCGGTCGGCGTTGGCGTCGGTTTCGGCATCGGCGGCCGCCACCGGTTCCGGCACCTTGTCGCCGCCCACCGCGAACTGGCCGAACGATACGACGTGTCCGGCCTTCGCCCAGTCGGTGTCCCGCGCGGTGACGGCCTGGACGGTGAGGTACCGCTCGTATCCGCCGGGGTTGGCGGGCAGGGCGGGCAGCTGGACATCGGCGCTGTCGCCGGGGCCGACGTCCAGCGCGCGGTCTCCGCTCGCGACGGTGTTCGCGCCCTGGGTGACCCGCCAGCGCAGTCTGAGGTCGCAGGTGCCGGTGAAGGCGCGCTCGTTGGTGACCTTCACCTGGCCGGAGCGCGGATCGGTGCCGGTGGGGGCGGTGATCCGGATGGGCGCCTGCACCCAGGCGAGCTGGGCCGTCTCCGGCTCGGGGGCGCGGTCGGCGGTGATCAGCCCGTCCACGCCGGACTCGTACAGGCCGTAGGAGAGATAGCTTCCCTTGCGGGTGAAGTCGTCGAAGTCCAGGGCGATCAGCGCCTCGCGCTCGGGGTCCTCGTCCGCGGCGAGCTGCCCGGGGGTGAGCGCCGTGCCGTAGACGCGGACCTGGTCGACGGTGCCCTGGGCGGTGCGTCCGGCGTAGCCGTCCTCCATGGTGTCGGTGTTGCGGCCGACGCCGAGGTCGAAGCCGGTGTAGTCGATGCGGCCGGTCCAGGGGGTGTCGGCGAGCGGCTTGCCGTCCACGTACAGGGTCAGCCGGCTGCCGTCGTACGTACCGGTGACGCGGTGCCAGGCGCCGGTCCAGCCGTCGGGGACGGGCGCGGTGACGGTACGTGGCTTGCCCTCGCTGGTGAGGGTGAACTCGAGGGTGTCCTGATCCTTCATCCGCAGGACGTACTGGTCCCCCTTGCTCACGATGGTGAAGTCACCGGTCCAGGTGTCGGCCGGTTTGACCTGGGCGTCGAGGGTGACGGATGCGCCGGTGAGGTCGAGCTTGGGGTCGCGGTAGACCTCGACGAAGTCGTCGAGGCCGGACAGGTACAGCGCCTTGCCGCTCTTGCCCGCGACGACCTGGGGCTTCCCGGACAGGCTGGCGGCGATGCGGTTGCCGGAGGAATCGGGGGTGGTGATCAGCGGGCGGCGGATGTTCTGCTCGGCCCAGTCCCAGATGAAGCCGCCCTGGACGTTCGGGTAGGCGCGTATGACCTCCCAGAACTCCCGGAAGTTGCCCAGGCTGTTGCCCATGGCGTGGGCGTACTCGCCCATCACGATGGGCTTGGTGAACGTCTTGGCCTTGGTCTCCAGGGAGGCCGGGGTCGGATAGCGGGGCCCGGCGATATCGGCGAAGGGCGCGTCGCCGTCGGGGCGGTTGGACTGGTGGTAAAGCGGCCGGGTGGGCTCATGCCGCCGGGTCCACTCGGCCATGGCGTAGTGGGCCTTGCCGAGCCCGGCCTCGTTGCCGGTGTCCCACATGATGATGCTGGGGTGGTTCTTGTCGCGCTCGACCATGCCCTGGTGGCGGTCGAGGAACGCCTTCTGCCACTCGGGCCGCTCGGCCAGGCAATTGTCGGGGCAGTTCTCGTGGCTGTGGGTCTCCACCTCCATCTCGTCGTCGATGAGGATGCCCTCGCGGTCGGCGAGCTCGTAGAGGTAGGGGTCCGATGGGTAGTGGGAGGTGCGGATCGCGTTGACGTTCAGCCGCTTCATCAGCCGGATGTCCTGCTCCATACGGGCGCGGGTGGCGTGCCGGCCGGTGGCCGGGTCGGTCTCGGCCCGGTTGACGCCGCGGATCAGGATGCGCTTGCCGTTCAGCCTGAGCTGCTTGTCCTTGACCTCGATCTCGCGGAATCCGACGTTCTGGCTGACGGTCTGCGCCGCCTTTCCGGCGGGGTCGCGCAGGGTCAGCTCCAGCCGGTAGAGGTTCGGCGCCTCGTCCGACCACTTGGCGGGGTCGGCTATGCGGGCGGTCAGCTCGGCCCTGCCGTCGGTCTCCTCGGCGGTCAGCCGCCGCACCTCGCGGCCCTTGGGGTCATAGAGCACTCCGGTGACCTGCCGCAGGCCGCTCTTGTCGTCGTCCGCGCGGGCGATTTCGACCTTGGTCTGCAGGGTCGCGTCCCGGTGGTCGTCGTCGAGGTCGGTGGTGATGTACGCGTCCTCCATGCGGGTCCTGGGCGTGGAGTACAGCGTCACGGAGCGGAAGATGCCCGCGTAGCGCCACTGGTCGTAGTCCTCGAGATACGAACCGGCGCTCCAGCGGTGCACCTGGACGGCGACGCGGTTGGTGCCCGGGTGCAGATAGTCGGTCACATCGAACTCGGCGGGCACATAGCCGCCCTGGTCATAGCCGACGTACCGGCCGTTGATCCACAGGAACCAGCCCGAGGTCACCCCGTCGAAGCGGATCACCTGCCGCCGGCCGTCCCAGCTCTTGGGCACCTGGATGTCGCGGAGGTACGCGCCGGTGGGGTTGATGTCGCGCGGAACCTTGGGCGGGGCGTCGGGAACCATCTCGCTCTGGACGTTCCGGAAGAGGGGGTGGTCGACGTCGTCGGTCTGCCAGGTGTGCGGGACCCGCACGCTCTTCCAGACGGAGTCGGCGTGCGTGGCCGATGGGCGGTAGCTCTGCTTCCAGAAGCCCTGGGGCACGTCCTCGGGCCGGTCGGCGATGGCGAACCGCCAGGTGCCGTCCAGGCTGCGCTGCCACTTCTTCCGGTCCGGACCGTCCGGCCGCAGCAGGGTGTGCGGGGGTTCCTGCCCCTCGCCGGTCATCTCCGGGTCTTCGAGGTACGTGTGCACATCGGCCGGGAACTTGCCCTCGTCCGGTCCGCTGCCCAGGGCCGTATCCGCCGTGGTCAGACTCAGCCCGGCGGCCGTGGCCATCGCCAGCACCGCGCCGAGCAGCCTGCCGAGGCCCCGTCTGGTGTGCCTGGTGTGTCTGTCGCTGTTGTGTTTGCTGTGCTCAGTACTCACTCCGACCCCACCTCACAGATTCGGAAGAAAACCAACACAGTTGAACAGCACCGCACGCTATTAAGTGACGTGTGAGGCGTCAACAGGGGCGTCGTACAGGGGGTGGACAGGGAGGGGCTTCACACCGATGGTGAGACAGCAATACTGGAGAACCCGACCGACGGACCGGGCCACCGGACCCGACCGACAGACCCGATCGTGCAGCAGGGCGGAGAGTGAGGCGCGGCGCATGGCGATCCCCGACACGGCCACCACCGACACCGAGGAACCGACGCTCACCGTCGACGAGTTGGCGGCCCGCGCCGGGGTGACGGTCCGTACGGTGCGCTTCTACGGCACCCGCGGGCTGCTGCCGCCGCCCGTACTCGGCCCGCGCCGCGTCGGCCACTACGGGCCCGAACACCTCTCCCGCCTCGCGCTGATCGAAGAACTCCAGCACCACGGCCTGACCCTGTCCGCCATCGAGCGCTATCTGCGGCAGCTGCCGCCCGACCTCAGCGCGGACGATCTGGCCATCCACCGCGCCCTGGTGGCCTCCTGGGCTCCCGACGCTTCGCAGGAGGCGTCCCGGGAGCAGCTGGCCCGGCGGGCCGGGCGCGCGCTGTCGGAGGAGGACATCGACCGGCTGGCCGCGCTGAATGTGCTCGAGCGCACCGATGACCCGGACGTCTTCCGGATCGACCCCGGTGTGCTGCACCTGGGCATGCGGCTGCTGGAGGTGCCAATCGCGCTCGAGACCATTCTGGCGGCCCATACGGTCGTCCTCGAACACACCCGGTCCGCGGCCCGTGAGCTGAGCCGGCTCTTCCGCGACGAGGTGTGGGGGCCGGACCACGAGGGCGGGTCCGGCCCGTCCGGCGCCGAGCGGGTGAAGGCCAAGAAGTCGCTGTCCGCCCATATGCAGCCGCTGGTGGTGCAGGCGCTGGTGATCGCCTTCCAGCGGTCGATGAAGAGCGAGCTGCGCGGTTGGTACGGGCAGGACGAGCCGCAGGCCCCGTCGGTCCCCGACGTCAGTCCATGAACGTCTCTCCCTTGGCGGCCTTGTCCAGCAGCAGCTGCGGGGGCGCGAAGCGGTCCCCGTACCGGTCCCGCAGCTCGCGGGCGCGCGCGACGAAGCCGGGCAGCCCGCCCTCGTAGCCGTTGATGTACTGCAGCACGCCGCCTGTCCAGCCGGGGAAGCCGATACCGAGGATCGAGCCGATGTTCGCGTCGGCGACCGAGGTCAGCACGCCTTCCTCCAGGAGCCGGACCGTGTCGAGCGCCTCGGAGAAGAGCATCCGCTCCTTCATGTCCTCGAACGGCACCGCGGCATCCGGCTTGGTGAAGTGCTCGCGCAGACCGGGCCACAGACCGGTCCGCTCACCGGTCGCCTCGTCGTATGCGTAGAACCCGGCGCCCCCGGCGCGGCCCGGACGCCCGAACTCCTCGACCATCCGGTCGATGACCGCGTCGGCGGGGTGCGGCCGCCAGGTGCCGCCCGCTTCCTCCACGGCCCGCCGCGTCTCCTCGCGGATCTTGCGCGGCAGGGTCAGGGTCAGCTCGTCCAGCAGCGCCAGCACCTTGGCGGGGTAGCCGGCCTGGGCGGCGGCCTGCTCGATGGACGCCGGGTCGACGCCCTCCGCCACCATCGCCACGCCCTCGTTCATGAAGTGGCTGATGACGCGCGAGGTGAAGAAGCCGCGCGAGTCATTGACCACGATCGGGGTCTTGCGGATCTGCCGCACCAGATCGAAGGCGCGGGCCAGGGCCTCCTCGCCGGTCCGCTCGCCCTTGATGATCTCCACCAGCGGCATCTTGTCGACGGGCGAGAAGAAGTGCAGCCCGATGAAGTCGCCGGGGCGCTGGACGCCCTCCGCAAGCATGGTGATGGGGAGGGTGGAGGTGTTGGAGCACAACAACGCGTCGGGGGCGACGATGCCCTCGATCTCCTGGAAGACCTTGTGCTTGAGCGCCGGGTCCTCGAAGACCGCCTCGATGACCGCGTCACAGTCGGCCAGATCGCCGGGGTCGGCAGTGGGGGTGATACGGGCGAGCAGCGCGTCCCGCTCGGCCTCGGTCGTACGGCCCTTGGCGAGGGCTTTGTCGAGCAGCCCCTCGGAATAGGCCTTGCCCTTGGCGGCGGCCTCCTGCGACACGTCCTTCAGGACGACGTCGATGCCCGCCTTGGCGCAGGAGTAGGCGATGCCCGCACCCATCATTCCGGCGCCCAGCACGCCCACCCTGCTCACCCGGCGCGGCGCGACACCGTCGGGCCGGCTGGCGCCGGAGTTGACCGCCTGAAGATCGAAGAAGAACGCCTGGATCATGTTCTTGGCGGTCTGGCCGGTGACCAGCTCCACGAAGTACCGGGCCTCGATGATCTGCGCGGTCTCGAAGTCGACCTGCGACCCCTCGACGGCGGCGGCCAGGATGTTACGGGGCGCCGGGTAGGGGGCGCCGTTGAGCTGCTTGCGCAGATTGGCGGGGTAGGCGGGCAGGTTGGCGGCGAACTTCGGATGCGCGGGGGTACCGCCGGGGATCTTGTAGCCCTTGACGTCCCAGGGCTGCTGCGATTCGGGGTTTGCGTCGATGAAGGCGCGGGCCTTGGCCAGCATCTCTTCCGGGGAGTCCACGACCTCGTGCACCAGGCCCGCCTTGAGCGCCCGCCGCGGGGCGTACTGCCGGCCCTCGAGCAGGACCGTCAGCAGCGCGTCGGCGACGCCGAGCAGCCGGACCGTGCGGGCGACGCCGCCACCGGCCGGGAGGAGGCCCAAGGTGACCTCGGGGCAGCCGATCTTGGAGCCGGGGGCGTCGAGGGCGATGCGGTGGTGGCAGGCGAGGGCGATCTCGAAGCCTCCGCCGAGCGCGGCACCGTTCATCGCGGCGACGACCGGCTTGCCAAGGGTCTCGATGCGGCGCAGTCCGCGCTTGACCTCCATGCTCGTGTCGTACGCCCGCTGGGCGTCGTCCGGCCCGAGCTTGATCATGTCCTTGAGGTCGCCGCCCGCGAAGAAGGTCTTCTTGGTGGAGGTGACGACGATGCCGCGGATCGAGTCCCGCTCGGCCTCCAGACGGTCGGCGACCGCGGTGAGGGAGGAGACGAAGGCGGCGTTCATGGTGTTGGCCGACTGGTGGGGGTCGTCCAGGACGAGGGTCACGATGCCGTCGTCACTGCGCTCCCAGCGGATGGCGGACGCGGCGGTGGGGCTGCTCATGGTTCTTCGGTCTCCCTGGGAAGTCGTGGGGTGCGGGCCGGTCGCTCAGACGCGCTCGACAACCGTCGCGATGCCCATGCCGCCGCCGACGCACAGCGTGGCCAGCCCATAGCGCTGCCCGCGCCGCTCCAGCTCATCGACGAGCGTGCCCAGAATCATCGCCCCGGTGGCGCCGAGCGGATGCCCCATGGCGATCGCTCCGCCATTGACGTTGATCTTGTCCAGGCCGAGCCCCATGTCCTTGGCGAAGCGCAGCACGACGGCCGCGAAGGCCTCGTTGATCTCGACCAGGTCGATATCGTCGATCGTCAGCCCGGCCTTGGCGAGCGCCTTGCGGGTGGCGGGCGCGGGTCCGGTCAGCATGATGGTCGGGTCGGCGCCGCAGACGGCGGCGGAGACGATACGGGCGCGGGGGGTGAGGCCGTAGCGCTCGCCGACCTCGGCGCCGCCGATGGCGACGAGGGCCGCGCCGTCCACGATGCCGGAGGAGTTTCCGGCGTGGTGGACATGGTCGATGGCCTCGATCCAGTGGTACTTCTGCAGCGCCACGGCATCGAACCCGCCCGCCGCGCCGATCGTGGCGAAGGACGGCTTCAGCCGCGCCAGGGATTCGGGCGTCGTCCCCGGGCGGATGTGCTCATCGCGGTCGAGGACGGTCATGCCCGAGCGGTCGCGGACCGGGACGACGGAGCGGTCGAAGCGGCCCTCCTTCCACGCGAGCGCGGCGCGCTCCTGCGAGAGCGAGGCGAACGAGTCGACGTCATGGCGGGAGAAGCCCTCGACGGTGGCGATGAGGTCGGCGCCGACGCCCTGGGGGACGAAGCCGGTCTCGTAGTTGGTCATCGGGTCGGCGAACCAGGCCCCGCCGTCGGAGCCCATCTTGACCCGTGACATCGACTCGACGCCGCCCGCCAGCACCAGGTCCTCCCAGCCGGAGCGGACCTTGGCCGCCGCCAGATTGACGGCTTCGAGGCCCGAGGCACAGAAGCGGTTCTCCTGGACGCCCGCGACCGTATCGGGCAGGCCGGCCGCGATGGCCGCGATCTTCGCGATGTCGGAGCCCTGGTCCCCGAGGGGGCTGACCACACCGAGCACGACATCGTCGATGGCCGCCGGGTCAAGACCTGGCAGCCGCCGCTGGATCTCATGGATGAGGCCCACGACGAGGTCCACCGGCTTGGTGCCGTGCAGGGCCCCGTCGGCCTTGCCGCGCCCCCGCGGGGTGCGGATGGCCTCGTATACGTACGCTTCGGTGCTCACGTCAGCAGCCTTTCGGGGGGTGTCGGACAGGCAGAGAGAGCGCGCTTCATATGGGGCTCTCCTGCGGAAAGGGCGGCACGCCCCAGTCGCGGGCCACCTCGGCGGCGTCCGCCCCGGGCCGGGCGGGCGGGCGGCGCACCGCGCCCGGGGTGGCGGAGAACCGCGGGGCGGGGGCGGGCTGGGTGATGCCGCCGTGGTCGACGAAGGTGGCGCGGGCGGCCAGATGCGGATGGCCGGGGGCCTCGCGGAGGGAGAGGACAGGGGCGACGCAGGCATCGGACGAGGCGAAGACGGCCGTCCACTCCTCGCGGGTGCGCTGCTTGAAGCGGTCGGCGATCAGGGCGCGCAGCTCACCCCAGCGGTCGAAGTCGCGGCGGCCCGGCGCCTGGTCCGCGATTCCGAGGAGCTCGATGAACTCGGCGTAGAACTTGGGCTCGAGGGCTCCGACGGCCATATAGCCGCCGTCCGCGGTCTCATAGGTGCCGTAGAAGGGGGAGCCGCCGTCGAGGAG
This sequence comes from Streptomyces sp. NPDC059679, assembly GCF_042734105.1. Taxonomy (NCBI): domain Bacteria; kingdom Bacillati; phylum Actinomycetota; class Actinomycetes; order Kitasatosporales; family Streptomycetaceae; genus Streptomyces; species Streptomyces sp. NPDC059679. The sequence goes on from NZ_JBHWES010000018.1 coordinate 46,589, forward strand.
GTTGGCGCCGCGCCGGTCCTGCCAGCCGCCCGCCGCCATCATGCCGTGGATGACGGCGGTCAGATGGGCCGTGCCGTCCACGATCGCGGCGTCCACGACCTGGCCCTCGCCCGAGGTGCGGGCGTGCTGGAGGGCGGCGAGGACGCCGATCACCAGATAGAGCGAGCCGCCCGCGTAGTCCCCGAGGAGATTGGCGGGGACGGCGGGCGGGCCGTCCGGCGCGCCGATCATGCCGAGCGCGCCGGTGACCGCGATATAGCCGATGTCATGGCCTGCGGTCTCGGCGAGCGGGCCCTGCTGGCCCCAGCCGGTCATCCGGCCGTAGACCAACCGGGGGTTGCGTGCCCGGCAGGCGTCGGGGCCCACGCCCAGGCGCTCGGCGACGCCCGGGCGGTATCCCTCGATGAGGATGTCGGCACGCTCCACGAGATCGAGCACGGCCGCCTGGCCCGGCTCGGTCTTGAGGTCGAGCAGCACCGAGCGCTTGTTGCGGTTGGCCAGGTCGTACGCCGGGTCGACCTTCAGCCCGCCCGTGCCGCCGGGCCGGTCGACGCGGACCACATCGGCGCCGAGGTCGGCGAGGACCATGGCGGCGAACGGCCCCGGCCCGATCCCCGCGAGCTCCACCACGCGCACCCCCGCCAGCGGGCCGTGCTCTGTCGCCGCCATGCCGTCCCCAAACCGTATGACACCACTGCTGTAACACCGCTGATGCTAAGAACGCGCCCGGCATTCCACAAGCCCCCACGGCGAGCCTGTGGATAACCGGGCGGGCGCTCAAAACACCTCGCTCACCAGGCATTTGACCGCCCGAGCCGGACGGAGCGCGGGCCGCCGGTCCCTCAGCCGGCCCTCTCCACGCTAGCGGCAGACGCCGGCAACGGCCGCTCGGGCACGAGGTGGTCATCGGGTGCGCCCGGGTCGGTGAGCCGGGCGAGACGCTGGGGAACATTGCCGCCGACCAGCACGATCACCACCAGGGTGAGCCCGAAGGTGAGCACCGCCAGCGCCCGTCCGAGGGACATGCCCTCCGCCAGGTGGGCGCCCAGCACCGGCGCGACCGCGCCGCCGAGCGCCCCGGTGTTGTACACGAAGCCGAGCGACGCGGCACGGGTCTCGGTCGGGAAGTGGCCCGCGATGTACTTGGGCAGGATCCCGGAGATCCCCTGGCTGAGGGCGAGCAGGAAGAACAGCAGCACCCCGAGCCCGGCCAGGCTGTTCTGCACCGCGAACACCGGGAAGACGAAGGCCAGCGAGGCCAGGAGGGTCAAGGCGTACGCGCGGCGGGTGCCCAGCCAGTCGCCCATGAACCCGGCGAGCCAGCAGCCGGCCATGGTCCCGAACCCGGCGTAGAACATCATGTCCGCGACCTCGCCCGGGTCGTAGCCCAGCTCCTTCTTCAGATAGGTGGGCAGCAGCGCCTGGATGGGCCAGCTGTAGAGGAACGCGCAGAACACGGTGCACATCAGCGCCATGTACAGCACCCAGCGCCGCCGCCCGCCGAGCTGCGCGGCGAAGGCGAACAGACACCCCGCCGCCACCAGCGCCAGCGGCCACACCATCCCTTCGCCCACCGGGGTGAAGACGCAGAACAGCGCGACGCTCGCGGCCACCGCCAGCCCCGTGTTCAGCGAGGCCCGGCGACGCCCGGCGAACAGCGGCCGGAACGGGTTCGGGCGCGGCCCGCCGCCGGTCGCCTCGCTCCAGTCCCCGCTCTCCGGGAGCGCGCGCCGCACCCACAGGGCCACGAACACGGGCAGCACCCCGATCCAGAACATCCAGCGCCAGCCCCAGTGGGGCACGACCCACTTGTAGAGCTCGGCGGCGATGATCGAGCCGCCCGCGAACCCGGAGATCAGAAAGCCGGAGGCGCGGTTGCGCAGCCGGGCCGGCCAGCTCTCCAGGGCGTACGTCGCGCTCGCGCTGTACTCCCCCGCCATCCCCATGCCGATCAGCAGCCGGGCGGTGAACAGGCTGAAGTAGTCCCATGCGAAGCCGCAGGCGAAGGTGCCCAGCGAGTAGAGCAGAATGCTGACGACCATGGCGGGTTTGCGCCCGTAGCGGTCGCCCAGCGCACCGAGCAGCGCACCGCCGAGCCAGCGGGTGATGAACGCCCCGGAGACCAGGGAGGCCGCCGAGGCGTCGCTGAGGTCGAACTCGTCGGCTATCTCCGTCAGGACCAGCGTGATCAGGACGAAGTCGAAACCGTCGAGCAGATAGCCGATCCAGGCGGCGAACATCGCTTTCCACTGCCGGAGGGAGACTTCCCGGTACCAGGGCAGGGGTGCGGTCACGGCAAGAGCCCTCCATATTCCAGAAGTTGACGGACTGACTTCACAGCGGCGTCGCCCAGCGGCACCTGGGGAGGGGCGGTGGCCGGGCAGTCGATCAGGCCCAGCAGATGCAGGGCGGCCTTGAAGGCACCGAGCGCGGAGGAGCTGCCTCCCATGGCGGCCGGGTCGCCGACGTCGGTGATGGCGAAGAGCGCGGCCAGCCGGTCCTGCTCGGCCGCCGCCCGCTCCCAGCGGCCCGCCCGCGCATGCTCGTACAGCCGTACATAGCCCTCCGGGTCGACGTTCCCCAGGCCAGGGACGACCCCGTGCACCCCCGCCAGCAGCGCGCCGTCGACGGCCAGCTCGGAGCCGGTGAGCACCGAGAAGGAGGTGTGCAGCCCGCGCCGGCGCACCTCGACCAGGAGGCGGCGCAGCGCGCCGTCGTCCCCGCTGCTGTCCTTGAGCCCGGCCAGCGTGCCCTCGGCGGCGAGCGGGAGGACGGTGGCGGGCGTGAGCTTGGTGTGGACGGAGGCCGGGATGTCGTACGCGAAGAGCGGCAGACCGGCGCCGCCGCGGATGCGCCGGAAGTGGTCGGCGATCTCCACGGGGTGGGTGCGGGTGTAGAAGGGGGCGGTGGCGACGAGCCCGTCCACGCCCGACTCCACCGCCGTACGGGCGTGGTCGAGCACCCGCTCGGTGGTCATGTCGATCACCCCGGCGAGCACCGGCACCCGCCCGGCCGCGGCCTCGGTCACGGTCTTCAGGACGGCGCGCCGCCGGCGGTCGCTCAGATAGGCGGCCTCGCCGCTGGACCCGAGGACGAACAGACCGCTGACTCCGGCGCCGATCAGCCGCTCGGCGAGCGCGGTGAGGGAGCGGGTGTCGACCTCGCCGGAGGGGGTGAGCGGGGTGCACAGGGGTGGGACGACACCGGTGAGCGGGGTCGGCAGACTCATCGAGAACCTGGCCTTCTGACGATCGTACGAATATTTCAGTCATTCAGGACGTCGGACGTCCCATGTTCGCGCTGAATCTGACGGAGCGCCAACACGGTGTCAAGCCCCCGGACGCGTCGTCGTCCCTCCAGCGCGCCGTCCGAATCCCGCCAGCGCCGGGCGGCCCCGACGACCAGCATGGACGGCATGAGCGAGAACTACGAGATCCGGGCCATCGCGCCCGAGGTACTGAAGCAGCTGCGGATCAGTGACGACGCGGGCAACCCGCCGCGCATGGTGGTCGACGAGGAGGGCGGCAACCCGCTGCGCTGCTGCCTGGGCCGCAGCCGGCCGGGCGAGACGATCGCGCTCGTCTCATACGCCCCGCTGCGCCGCTGGGCACTCGAGACGGGCGCCACGCCCGGCCCGTACAGCGAGGTGGGCCCGGTCTTCATCCACACCGAGGACTGCGGCGGCTGGCCGGGCGGCGGCTACCCGGACGCCATGCGGGGCGAGCGCAGGGTGCTGCGGGCGTACTCCGCCGAGGGCGCCATCATCGGCGGGCTGCTGCTGGACGGCGGGGACCTGACAATCGAGGAGGGGCTGGCGGAGGTCTACCAGCGGAATCCGGAGGCGGCCGCGGTGCACGTACGCGCCGTGGAGTACGGCTGCTTCCACGCGGAGACGCGGCGGACGGCCGGCTGAGCGGCGCTGCGCGCGTACGGGGGTCGCACGCAGATGGCGCTTGCGCCCGGGGCGCTTGGCGGGCGCGGTTCACGCGCCTGTTGGGTGCGTCTTACGCGCCTAGTGCGTTTTACGTGCCTGGTGGGCGCGGCTTACGCTTACGCGCCTGGTGCGTACGCCTCACGCCCCCGCCAGCGCCCGGCGGCACAGCGCGTCGGCCCGCCGCGTGGTCTCCGGCAGCCGGTAGTCGCGGGCCAGGTGCAGCGCGTACGCGCAGGCGTCCGCGAGGGTCACCCGGTGGCCGACGGAGACGAAGGCCGGCTTCACGCCGTCCTGCGTGCGCAGCGCGCGCCCCACCTCCTCCGCCCCGTCCAGGAGCGGTGACCACTGCCCGCGGCGCCGACCGGGGGCGTCGTGGGTGAAGGTGAAGGGGTTCTTGGCCACGCCGATGGTGGGCAGCCCGGTCAGCACCCCCAGATGGCTGGCCAGCCCGAAGCGGCGCGGGTGGGCGAGGCCGTAGCCGTCGCAGACCACGACGTCGGGGCGGTGCCCGAGGCGGTCCAGGGTGCCCAGCGCGTCGAGGACGGCCGGGATCTCGCGGAACGCCAACAGGCCCGGCACATAAGGGAAGGTGACCGGGCCGACCGCCGTGGCCTCCCCCACGACCGCGAGGCCGCGCGGGTCGAGCGCGACGGCGGCCGCCGCGACCACGCCCCGCTCGTCGTCGTAGGCGACGTCCACGCCCACGACGGCGCCCGCGCCGCTGCCCGGCGCGGGCAGGTCGCCGCCCACCAGTACGGAGCCGCGCAGCCGCTCCTGGACAGCGGCCGCCTCGGCCTCGGTCGTCGGCCAGCCCGGCGGGAGCTCGTAGCTGGGCTCGGCGGCGGGCCCGGGGTCGAATGCGCTGGTCATGATGCACCCCACGCTACTAGCCTCGCGATCATGTTCGTATTGGAACTGACCTACACCGCGCCCCTCGAGCGCATCGACGCCGCGCTCCCCGACCACGTGACCTGGTTGCAGGGGCGCTACGCGTCCGGCGACTTCATCGCCTCCGGCCGCAAGGTCCCGCGGGACGGCGGGATCATCCTGGCGGTCGGCGACGACCGCACCAGGATCGAACGGCTGGTGGCGACCGACCCGTTCTCGGTCGCGGGCCTGTGCGAATACCGGATCACCGAATTCCTGGCCACGAAGACCTCTCCCGAGCTCGCGGCCCACCGCCAACAGCCGCCGCCGTCCTGATCCGCCTCCGGCCGGACCTACCTCCCGACCAGACTTGTCTTCTGACCGGACTTACCTCCCAGTCGGCTCCAGACGGGCCACGCGGCCCTGCTCGCCCGCCGCCCAGCAGCCCAGGTCCGGGGCGCAGTCGACAGTGTCGTACGAACCCTGGTCCACCGTGCGCCAGGTGCGGCCGCCGTCGGTCGTCACATCCGTACCCGTCGGGCCGACTGCGAGAGCGGTGCGACGGCTGTGCGGCAGCCAGGTGACGCCCGAGCGGTACGCGGGCGGCGGCGCGTCGGCCACCGTCCAGACCGCCCCGCCGTCCGCCGTGACGGCCGCCGCCTTCGGGGACGGCTGCCCGGCGCGGTAGTCGCCGCCGACGGCCAGGCCGGTGCGGGCGTCGCGGAAGGCGAGCGCGAAGACGCCGCGCGCCGGGTCGCCCGCCGGGAGCGGTGCGTCGACCACCGTCCAGGTGCGGCCGCGGTCGGTGGAGTGGAACACGCGCGCGGTGGCCGCGCCCCCGGTGGCGAACCACGCGTCCCGGCGCCCGGCGCTGACCAGGCACTGCCCGCCGGCCGCGAACGCCGCCTCGCCCGGCTGTGCGGCGGGCATCCCGTCCGAGGGCAGCACGCGCCAGCTGCGGCCGCCGTCGCCCGTCGCCAGGACGCGGTACTTGCCGTCGACCGGGTCGCTGAGCGCGATGCCGTTGCGCGCGTCGAAGAAGGTCAGGCAGTCGTAGAAGGCGCGCGGATCGGTGTTGCGGAAGCTCTCCGTCCAGGTCGCGCCGGCATCGTCCGTACGGAACACCCGGGACGCCTCGCCCTCACCGATCGCCAGCACCACCGCGCGCCGCGCGTCGAACGCCTCGATGTCCCGGAACTCCAGCCCCTCCGCACCCGGGGGCGACACGTTGCGCCAACTGCGCCCACCGTCGTGCGTACGCAGCACGGTCCCCTTCGAGCCCGCCACCCACGCCGTCGTACGGCTGACGGCGGCGAGCCCGCGGAACCGGGCGTCGCTGCCGCTGTCCTTCAGCCGCCACATCGCGCCCGACAGGCCCTCCGCGCGCCCTTGTCGGGCCTGCGCCGGCGCGGCGGCAACGGCCGATAGGAGCGCCGCGCCGCACAGCCCGGCCGCTGCCGCGCGTCTCAGCGTCCCCGTAAGCCTCTTGAGTCCTGTGAGCCCCTTGGTGGTCTTCTTCTCCGTCATGGCGCCGGAAGCTAGCCCATTGGAGGGACGCCGTCCACGGACGAGTGACGCCGGACGCCGAATCGCGGGACCGGTTGGGCCTTCCTATGGTGGGGCGGGGGGAGCGAGGAGGCGTACCGCATGTCAAACCCCGTGTTCCACCGTTCGTCAGACGAGTTGTCGAATCCCCAGAGCCGAGCCGGGGGCTGAGGCGGCCATGGACGTCGAACGCTCGAAGCCGTATGTGGGAACCATGGTCACCATCCACTACGAAGCGGCGCGATGTCTCCACGCGGGCGAATGCGTCCGGGCGCTGCCTCAGGTCTTCGACCCCGAGCGGCAGCCGTGGATCCAGCCGAACGGCGCCCCCGCGGATGTCGTCGCCGAGATCGTCCGGCGGTGCACCTCCGGCGCCCTCCGCTACCGGATGGCCAACGGCCAAACCGAGACCCCGGTCCGCCCCACGGCGGTCACCCGTACGGACTCGGGCCAGATCCTCGTCCGCGGCGACCTCCGGGTCGAGACCGCGACGGGGCCCCGCCAGGAGACCCGCGCGGCGTTGTGCGGCTGCGGGACGAGCGCGAACGCCCCGTACTGCGACGGATCCGGCCCCTGCGGCAGCCGGCCCTAGCCGTTGTCCCAGCCGTCTCCCCCGCTACGGCCGGGCGCCGGGGACTCGTCGGTCGCCTTGGCCGGCTTGGCCGGTTCGGCCGGCTTTGTCGACTTGCTCGGCTCCGCGGCGGGCGGCTCGGTCGTTGTCGTGGTCGGCTCGGGAGTCGCGGTCGCGGTCTGGTCCTGGCTCTGGGTCGGCTTGGGCGTGGCGCTCTGCGTCCGCGTCGGGGTCGGCTGCCGGGTGGCCGGGGGCCGGGTGGGGGTCTTCGCCGTGGACGGCGTCCCGGACGCCGATGTGCTCTTCGACGTGCCGGACGTGCCGGGGGCGGACGACGCCGACGAGGGCGCCGTGGACGAGGACGGCGAGCGCCCCGGCGACTGATCGGCGGCGTCGCCGGAGGGAGCGCCCTTGGTGGAGCGCCCGGAGGCGGCATCGCCCGAGGCCCCGTGTCCCGCCGTGTCCGACCGCGCCGACTCCTGCCCCCACGGCGACGAGGTCGCTCCCGGGGACGATGCGGACGAGGGTTGAGAGCCCGCCGTGCGCTGCTCAGGTCCGGACGAGTCGCCGCCCGTGAGCACCAGCCCGGCCGCGACCGCCGCCCCCGCGAGGGCCAGCGCGCCCGCCCCGGCCATGACCGCGACCGGCCGGCCGGCCCGGCCCGCCCGTCGCCGCGCCCGGTGGCGCGGGGGGCGGTCCTCGGACGTCCGGGCCGGGAGCTTCACCGTGTCGGCCGCCGGGCCCGCGTGGGCGCCACCCGACGGCAGGGAAGACAGGGCCGCCACCGCGCCGCCCGCGCGGGCCAGCGGCACCAGGTAGTCGGCCGTCCCCCGGGACAGGAGAACCATCAGGGCAGGACCCACCAGCGCGGACAGCCGCACGTCGGCCGCCATCAGCTGCTCCACCCGCGTCCGGCAGTCCGCACAGCCGGCCACATGGATCGCGACCTGCTCCGCCTGGGTCGGCGAGTCCGCGCCCCGTACATGCTCGGGCAGCCGCTCCCAGCACCACCCGCAGGCCGGGTCGGCCGGGCCGCCCGGCTGGGCCCGCAGGAAGTGCTGGCGCATCCCGTCCCGGGCCCGCTCCAGCGCGGCGGCGGGGCTCGTACCCGCCGCCGCCCGGCGGCCCACCTCCGCCACCGGCGGCTGCCGCTCCGCTTCCGCCTGCCACAGCGCCTTCACCCACCGCTGCGGCAGATCCTCGATGACGCGCGCGAGCAGGTCGACGTAAGAGACGCGCTGCGCCCGGTCGCGCCTTGCGGCGGACATGGCAAGGTCACGCACGGTGGCCTTCAGAACGGCCGGAACATCACCGACGGCCTCGCCCGACCGCAACCGCCGCCACACGAGAAAGTACGCCTCGGCCACCGCGTCCTCGGCCGGCCATGGGGTGCCGATGAGGGTGCGGGCGTAGGCGATGAGGTGTGGATGGTGGTCTTGGTGGAGCCGGATGTAGGTATCCGCGTCCAGCGATGCGGGACCTTCGGTCATGGTGGAACAACCCCTGGAGTGATGCCTCGCCGAGCCGCGGTTTTGTAACAGCTCAGCACGGCACCTGAGACTTTGCGTGGATTCCGCAAGCCTAAATGTCGCATCTCCACCCGAAAATATGGTCGTGACACACGTCACGTCCGCCGCGGGTGCACTGGGGTCATAGCCCGTACGTCTTACAGACGTAGAGAGGCAAGGACCCGCACCGAGCCGCAAGGAGCAGGCGTTGTGACCACCACCATCATCGATCAAGCCGTCCAGGCCCGCCTCATCGCGTCGACGCCCGAGGCACGCGCCATCCCCGCATGCCTGCGCTACGAACGCGAGGACCCGTTCGCCGTGCGCGTCTCCTTCCCGCCCACCGCGTCCCTGGACGGGGAGGCGGTGGAGTGGACCTTCGGGCGTGAGCTGCTGACGGCCGGATTGCGGGGCCCGGCGGGCAGCGGCGACGTGCTGGTGTGGCCGTGCGGCCCGCACCGCACCGTTCTGGAGTTCCACGCCCCGGAGGGCATGGCCATGGTCCAGTTCGACACCGATGATCTCCAGCTCTTCCTCGACCGGTCGTACACCCTGGTGCCCGAGGGCAGCGAGAGCGAGCGGCTGGACCTCGACCACGACCTGGCCGTGCTGCTGCGGGAGGCCTGAGGGGGCAGGGCGACCGGCGGTGCCCGCCGCGCCCGGCGCCGATGCCGGGCCGCCCCCTCTCCCGGGCACCCTGCTCCCCTGCCGCCCACTCCCCCGTCTCGCCTGCGCCCCCTGATCCCCCGTAATCCCCCGCTCCCCCCCTTTGCTCCCCTGCTCACCCGGCTCCGCCGGCGTCGCTCGCGACCGCTCCTCAGCCGGCCGCCGCCAACGCGCCCGAGAGCGTCACTCCGGTGACCGCGACCGCCACCGCCGACCGCACCTGACCGAGCGCCTTCTCCAATGCGGGCCCCACCTGGCCGCTGCGCCGCGCCAGCTCGGCGATCCGGGCCTTGTGCGCCCTGGCGTCCGCGGCCGTCACGACGGTCCGCAGCTCGCCCGCCGCGGCGAGGGCGACGAGCGCCGCATCCCCGGCGGACACCTCCGACACGCTCTGCCCGCCGCGCAGCAGCCGCACCACGTCCTCCCGCATCCCCGCCACCACATCCGGCCGCTCCAGCTCGTACTCCTTGACAGGCAGCAGCCCCAGCGCCCGCCTGCCCTTGGCCCGCACATAGCCGGCCGCCACGAGCTGGTCGCGCACCGCGCGCTCGGTCAGCCGTACGTGGTGCCTCACCCAGGCATGCCAGGTGTGCGGCCGGGATTCGAAGATAAGTTCGAGCAGCGAGTCGAGTGCCGAATCCCCGGTCCTGGCGTCGGCGACCGGCCGCGCGACGCCGTCCTCGTCGGCCAGCATCCCGCGCTGCGCGAGTTCGGTGAGGGCCCCGGCCCGCACCAGATACGGCAGATGATCGGCATCGGCGGGCCGTCCGGTACGGGGATCCCAGGCCAGCAGATAGAGCTTGGCGGCGAGTGAGAGGGAACCGTTGGGCACGGGGGCCTCCTGAAATCTGCGACCTGCCTCATTGACCACGATCTCCTCAGTACCCCCGAGGTGTCACTTCACGACGGCCCCACGCACGCCGCTCGCCCGGAGACGCCCGCCTCCCGAGAACCGATGTGGTGACTGCTGTCACCACACTCGCCGGCGTGACGACGACGCGCACCCCCCTTGCGCGCGCGTAGCCGACACGGCCGGACATGGTCCCCTTGATACGCGGTGCCTCCGGGCGAACAACGCTTCCGGTGGCTGCTCCCTCTGAGCGCTACTCCTGGTAGAGCTTGACGACCGCGGTCGTCGTAGTGCGCTCGAAGTCGGCCACCGGGGCCTGGTCGTAGCCGCCCATCTCGCCCCACTGGACGATGGTCACGGTCCGTCCGTCGCGGCCCACCCCGAAGAGGTGGATGCCCGGCTCTGAGTCCGGGTACGAGGTGTGGACGCCGTAGACGTGGGCCCCGTCCTCCGCCCGAACCGCTCCATAGTCCCGCCAGGAGGCGGTGCCCTCCGGGTGGTCCCGCTCCCAGTCGGAGGCGCAGTTCTGGATCTTCTTCTCGGCGGCCGCGGCGAGCTTGCGGGCGGCGTCCACGGTCCCGGTCCTGACGACGACCTGGCTCGCGCTCGTGTCGTACTCGGTCCAGAACGTCCGGTGGGTGGCGCCCGCCGAGGGCAGCGTGTGCTCGACGCAGAATGGACCGTTCTCCGGCAGACCCTTGGTGACGTCGCTCGCGTACCAGTCCGACTTCGGGTGCGGCGGCAGTTCCTTGGGCACCAGATGGGCCGGAACCGCCTGAACGCTCGCCTGGGCCGTTCCGGTCCCGACAACGGCCACGGCGGCCGCGGTGACCGCGGCGAGGGCGCCGAGGCCGGCGCGGAGGGAGCGCTTGTGCTTGTGCCTGTGCATGAGGTGTTTCCCGTCTCTTCGGCCCGCGTCTGTACGGACCGGATCTGCGCGGACCGGGGCATCGCGGTCCGAGTCTGTGATACGCCACGGCGGTCGCGGCAGCAGGTTCCCAGCGTGGGCGTCGCCGTGCCGCCGCCGCTACGGGTGGCGTGGCATCCGGGACGCTGGAATGCCTACACGTACTCTGACTTGGGGGAACAACAACAGCCTGGAACGCGGTCGCGGGACGGTGGAACCTGAGCGCGGGTGGCGGTGTATGGAATCGTGGGGGGTGGTTCAGGTGAGCAACGGGGAAGAGATCACCGAGTTCGCGGAGAGTCTGCGCAGGCTGAAGGACCGATCGGGCCAAAGCTACGGCGCGCTGGCCACGCGACTGCACGTCAGCACGTCGACGCTGCACCGCTACTGCAATGGTGACGCGGTGCCGGCGGAGTACGCGCCGGTGGAGCGCTTCGCGCGGCTGTGCGGAGCCACATCGGAGGAGCTGATCGCCTTACACCGCCGGTGGCTCCTGGCGGACGCGGCGAGACGAGCGGCCTCCGGCCGGGGCGGCAGCGTGCCGACGACCACGCCGGACGGCGCGTCAGGGCACGCCACAGCCAAGCGCGGCGTGGCGACGCAGGCCGTCGGGGCGCCCGATGCCGTTGGACGGACCGTCGATGCCCACAAGTCGGGGCGGGCCGCCGACCCGCACCATCACCCGCCGCAGGCCGCCCGCACCACCGACCCGGCGGGGCAGGGCGGCAGAGAGCAGGACGTGGCAGGGCTCACCGCCGACCGCCACGACGCGGCGGGTCAGGCGGCTGCCGTAGGCGGCGATGAGGAGCAGCGGTCGGCAGCCGACACCGGCGGCGAGCCGCGCGGAGCGAAGCGACAGCGCGCGGCGGACGATTCACCGACCCCCACCGGGCCACGAAACCCTTCGTCCCCGGCCCAGCCGGACCACCGCGCGCCCGGGCCGTCACGGGCCCGCGCGAGCGAGGCGGGGGGCACGGCGAAGGACGCCACCACGGGGAGCAACACTTCCGCAGGCCGGGCCACGGTGCCCTTCGCCGCAGAGGGCTCGGCCGACTCCGGCCACGACAAGCGCGGAAAGACTCCACCTCCCACCGGCCCAGGGGCCGACGTGCCCAGGGACGACACGGCCCAAGGCCACACCAAGGCAGCCCCCAGCGCCGAAGGCACGGCGGGGCGCGAGGCGGGCCAGGGTGGTGCCTCGCGTGCGGGCGGTGTTGGCACGGGACCAGGGGCGCGTGGGGGTGATGGTCCGTCGGCCGAGCGGCAGCGGGCACGGGCCGGTGGCGAACGGCGCGCGGTAGGGGGCAACGTGGCGCGGGGCGGGCGGGCGACCGATGGTCCGGACGGGGGTGCGGCGGGAGCTGCGGGAAGAGGGAGGAGGAGCGCGGCGGGGCGCGGATCGTTGCGGCCCGTGCCCGCGGTGGACGGCGCGGGGAGGCGGACGGACGGGCTTCGCGCCTGGCGGAGCCGACGGTGGGGGCTGGTGCTCGGGGCGGCCGCGGCGGCCGTTCTCGCTCTCACGGCCGTGGAGGTGCGGTCGACCACCGGGGGCGAGCGGGAGGAGGCCGCCACATTCCCCTCATCGCCCTCGTCCCCCGCACCCTCCGCGCCCGCCTCAGGCACCGCACCATCAACCCGCCCCACCGCGCGGGGCGAGCTCAAGAAGGACGACACGGCTGACGGGCACGAGTCGGCCTCACCCCGGGGCGGCAAGCGGCGCGGCGGCGCGTCCGCCTCCGCGTCGCCCGGGCAGGGCGGATCCAGCGGCGGCGGCTCGGGCGGCGGCCGGGACGACAAGCCGGGGAGCGGCACCCCGCTCACCATCAGCACTCGCTCCCACGTCTGGGAGAACGGCTGCGGTCACCGCTATCTCATCAACCGTCCCCCGTCCCAGGTCGCCCCGCCGCCCGTCGAGCAGGACGCCGCGGCCTGGGCGTCCGCGCATGGCGCGGTGCACGGCGGCACGACGAACGTCGAGATGACGGTGAAGGGCCGCTCGGAGTCGGCCGTCGTGCTGCAGGCCCTGCACGTGCGGGTGGTGGGGCGGCGCGCATCGCTGCCCTGGTCCTCCTTCACGATGGACAACGGCTGCGGCGGTTCCCTGACCCCGCGCGCCTTCTCCGTCGACCTGGACGCCGCCCGCCCCCTGGCCGTCCCGACGGACGGCAACGACGCCGGCGAGCCGATCCCCGCCGTCCGCTTTCCGTATCGCGTGTCCGACACGGACCCGGAGGTGCTGTTGGTCAACGCCCGTACGTCCGGCTGCGACTGCAGTTGGTATCTGGAGCTCGACTGGACCAGTGGCGACCGCGAGGGGACGATACGGATCGACGACCACGGCGCGCCGTTCCGCACCAGCGGTGTCAAGGGGCGCCCGGAGTACGGCTACCAGTTCGAGGAACAGGTCTGGCGTCGGAATGACTAGGCGTCATACGCACGAGCGCTCACTCCTGCGCGGTCATCAGGAACAGCGCGGCATCGCGGACGTCCGGGTGCGGGTGGCGGCGCAGCGTGCGCAGGCGGGTCCGCCAGGGCTCCGCCCATTCCGTACGCGCGCCGCCCACGTCGGTGAGGGTGACGGCGAACAGCCCGGAGGCGAGTGCGCCGTCGTCGCCGAGGTCCCGCGCGGCCCGCAGCAGGGCCTCGCTCCGGCCGGGCCGCGAGGCGGTACGAAGCCTCTGGCTGAGGGCGTCGGCGGTATGGGCCGCGAGCGCGGGCCGGGTGGCGTGCAGACGGGCCAGCCGGGCGAGTGCGGCGGTGAGGACACGGGGCTCGGCGTCCAGGTCGACGGCGTTGACGAGCACATGGGCGGCGTCGGCGACGAAGGGCTCGTAGCCCGCGAGGAGTTCGGCCGCCGCGGTCGCCACGGGCCGCATCGTGCCCGGCCGCATCCGGCTGTGCTGGGCCAGTCTGTCGGTGATGCGCCGGATGCGGCGGCGGGCCGGGCGGTCACGGTCCGGTTCGGCGTCGGGCACCTGCGGGTGGGCGTCGGCGGCGGCGAGGGCCGCGAGGACCCAGGCCAGGGGGTTGTCCGCGGGCATGCCCCCGGGCACGGCGGCCATCAGGTCGATCAGCGCGTCGGCGGCGGACTGCCAGCAGGCCCGGTCGTCCAGATCGGTGGCGGCGGCCACCAGCACCGCCGCCGAGTCCGGCGCCCAGGGGGACCAGGTGGCGAGCGCGGCGTGGCCCGCCCAGGCGACCTCGGGGTCATCCGTGTCGCATGCGTCCTGTACGAGGCGGGCGTAGCGGGCCCGGTGGAGTTCGGGCAGGTCCAGCGGGCGTGTGCGCAGCACGACCCACCGCAGTTCGCGCCGCTCACGGGCGGCGGCCGCCAGCAGCTCCCAGGCGGACTCGTGGCCGAGCAGCCCGGTCGCGAAGACCACACAGGCGGCCCGCACATCGTGGTGCTGGCCCGGCGCGTCGTACACGTCGGCGAGCAGCGCGGCGGCGTCGGCGGTCGGCAACCGGGTGGCGGCCAGCCGCGCGGCCTCCTTCCGGCTGGTGACCTTCGCGGGCACGGCTGGAGCCACCGGAGCGGCCTGAGCAGCCGGACCGTCAGCCACCCCAGCAGCCGCCCCGGGTACCACCCCGACGCCCACAGCCGCGGGGCCCGCCGCCGCCTCCCCCGGCACGAGCACCCCGCGCAGCAACCCCTCCAGCCGCGCCGGCGCCACGTACTGGGATGCCCTCGTGCCCGCGTAGACCGCCACCCGGGCCCGGTCGCCGCCCGCGTAGGTGAGCAGCAGGGGAAGGTGGTCCCCCGGGCGGTCGGTCCGGGCCAGGGCGGCGAGGGCGGCCTCCGCCAAGGCCACGTCTTCGGAGTCGGTCCAGGCCAGGGCGGTCTCGGCGCCGTAGTCCGGGATGCGCGCGGCGGCGGCGATGGCCGCCGTGCGCTGGTCCGTGCGCAGCGAGCCGTCGGCGGCGGCGCGGGCGAGGAGCCGGGCCGCGGCGGCGCGCTGGCGGGGCAGCCAGCGGCCGGTGCTGTGGTCGACCGGGGGCGTCCAGTGGCTGCCGGGCGTCAGAAAGCGGCCGTAGGGAGGGGTGTCGTCCAGCACGACGTCGAGCAGATCGGTGCGGCGGTGCGTCAGCACCGCGAGGACGGGCGGCAGCACGGCGGCCGAGGGCTCGAGGGCGAGCAGTTCGGCGACCCGCTCGTCGCGCCGCGCGGGGTCGTCAAGCCACAGCCCCACGGCCGTGCGGACGGTCGTGTTGCTGCCGAACTGAATGGCCTGCCGCAGCAGTTCCTGCAGCTCGGGCATGGCGTGAGCGCGGCGCCCGAGCGAGCGGGTGAGGGCGAAGGTCAGCTCGTGGTCGACCCGGTCGGCGCCCGCCTCCAGCCATGGCCGCAGCGCCTCGAAGACCGCCTGTTCCTGGCCGCGCCGCAGGGTGTGGTCGAGCCGGCCCAGGTCGGTGCGGCCGACGTTCCCGGCGAGCCGGGTGACGGTGCGCAGCGCCCAGCCGATCAGCTCCCGCCGGCCGGTGACGGCGTGTTCCCGCAGGAGGGCGACGGCCAGGAGGCGCAGGGCCTGCCGGGTCGTCGGCGAGGAGTCGCGTGCCTCGATGGCGTCGGTGGCGATCCGGTCCAGGTGTTCGGCGGCCGCGTCCGGGAAGAGGGAGGGGTGCGTTTCGGCCAGTGCGCGCAGCGCGGCCGACCGCACCGGGTCCTGTTCGTTGCGCAGCCGCTCCAGCAGGGCCAGCAGCGAGGTGACCGCGTCCGGGTCGCCGGAGCGGGCGGTGTTGCGTACGAGGAGCGGGTAGGCCAGCGCGCGGTCGTCGGCCGAGGAGCGGCGGGCGGCCCGCAGCAGTTCATCGCGCGCCTCCTCGACCGGCAGATACGCGACCGACTCCAGCACCGTCGCCCAGTGCGCGCCCCGCTCATGCGCCCGCGCGGCCATCCGGCGGGCCTCGGCCACCCGGCGCGGCCGGGGCAGCACCTCGAGCAGGTCGGGTTCCACATCGGCGCGGCTCAGGTCGCGTTCGGCGACGGCCGCGTCGAAGAAGTCGGGGCGGCGGGCGGGCGGCAGGGCTGCCAGCAGCCGGGACAGGGCGTGGGCGTCGTGGCCCAGCGCCCGCGCCAGGTCGACCAGTTCGGGCGGGTTCGCGCGGACCAGTCGCCGCAGCACGGCCCGCTCCAAGCCCCGGCCGCGCAGGACTCCGGCGTGTTCGGGCGCCAGCAGGAGCCGTATCGTACGGCCGGGCTCGGCGGCGGCCAGCGCGCCCAGCCGATGCCGCACCGGAA
This sequence comes from Streptomyces sp. NPDC059679, assembly GCF_042734105.1. Taxonomy (NCBI): domain Bacteria; kingdom Bacillati; phylum Actinomycetota; class Actinomycetes; order Kitasatosporales; family Streptomycetaceae; genus Streptomyces; species Streptomyces sp. NPDC059679. The sequence continues at coordinate 62,676 of NZ_JBHWES010000018.1, forward strand.
GCGGCAGCACGCTGTGGCACAGCTGCTCCAGCAGCCCGAGGACCCGCTGCGGCTCGGCGGACGCCGCGAGCGCGACGCAAGGGGCGTGGCGGAGCCACCAGTGGTGGCGCAGCGCCTCGGGGAGCGCGACCAGCTGCCGCTCGGCCTCGTCGAGGACCGCGGCGGGGTGGCGGGAGGCGAGGGCGCGCCAGCTGGTGACGGCGTGGAAGAGGTGCGGGAGCAGCCGGGCGACGGTCTCGGGCCCGCAGGCGGGCAGCAGCCGGGCCGCCTCCGCGTCGCCCCAGCGTTCCCGCAGGGGCCCGACGAGGCGGTCGGCGAGCGCGGTGCGCCGCCCGGCGACGACGGTACGGGCCAGCTGGCGCCGTATGGCGGCGGGGGCGGCCTCGAATGCGGCCTCCAGCGCGGCGTCCGTGAGCCGGCCGCGGCGCGCGGCCTTGAGGGCTTGGCCGCGTACGACGGGGTCGGGATCGGCCAGCCGCAGTTCCAGATAGCCGGTCCGGCCGCCGACCGCCGCGGCAGTCGCGGCCAGCGCCCGCTCGTACCCGCCACGCTCCGACAGTTCGTCGAGCAACCCCGCCAGTTGTCCGTGGGCGCTCGCCGCCCGTGCTCGCAGGGCCAGCTCCCGCATCCGGCTCGGGTAGGGCAGCGGATCGAGGGCGGCGAGCAGTTCGTCGGCGAGAGCGTGCGGGGACTGCGGGGCTTGCGGGGATCGCGGGGCTTGCGGATCACGGACCATGGCAGGGATTGTGCATGCCGGGCGGTCAGCCGAGGACGTCACCCCCGGTTCCCCCGTCACTTTGGTGTACGCGTACACCAGCCAGACCAGGTGGATGCCCCTCACACGCCGTGCGAGGCCGGGAGGCGCCGCCTAGGCTCGGTATATACGGGTTCATGCGCACCGCCGCAGGTATGCGCACCGTCCCTCCGAGCCCGGAGGCACCCCATGCCGGAGCTGTTCATCGGTGGCCAGTGGACCGCCGCTCTCGACGGACAAGTGAGGGAGATCCACTCCCCCGCGGACGGCAGGCTGGTCGGCACGGTCGACGACGCCGGCCCCAAGGACGCCTCCGCCGCGGCCGAGGCCGCCCGGGACGCGTTCGACCGCGGCCCGTGGCCCCGCCTCCCCGCCGCGGAGCGGGGCAGGCTGCTGCTGCGCGTCGCCGATCTGCTGCGCCGCGACAAGGCGGAGCTGGCCCGCGCGGAGTCGATGGACACCGGAAAGCGGCTGGTCGAGAGCGAGTACGACCTCGACGATGTCGCCGCCTGCTTCCACTGGTTCGGCGATCTGGCCGCCACCGACGGGGCGGACCGGGTCGTCGACGCGGGCCGCCCCGAGATCGACAGCAGGGTCGTGCATCAGCCGGTCGGCGTCTGCGTCCTGATCGCCCCGTGGAACTACCCGCTGCTGCAGACCAGTTGGAAGGTCGCCCCCGCGCTCGCCGCCGGCGACACCTTCGTCCTCAAGCCCAGCGAACTGACCCCGCACTCCGCGATCGGCCTGATGCGGCTGCTGGCGGAGGCCGGGCTGCCCGCGGGCACCGCCAATCTCGTCCTGGGCACCGGATCGACGGTGGGCGCGCCGCTGACCACGGACGAGCGGGTGGACATGGTGTCGTTCACCGGCAGCGTGCCCACCGGGCGATGGATCATGGCCGCCGCCGCGCCCACGGTCAAGAAGCTCACGCTGGAGCTGGGCGGCAAGAACCCCAATGTGGTCTTCGCCGACGCCGAGTTCGACGCCGCCGTGGATCACGCCCTGACCGCCATCTTTCTCCACTCCGGACAGGTCTGCTCGGCGGGCGCCCGGCTCCTCGTCCAGGAGAAGCTGCACGACGCGTTCGTCGACGAGGTCGTCCACCGCGCCCGCAGAATCCGGCTCGGCGGCCCCTTCGACGAGAACGCCCGCGCCGGCCCGCTGATCTCCGCCGACCACCGCGAGAAGGTCGCGATGTATGTGGCGGCCGGGCTGGACGAGGGCGCGGTGCTGCGCTGCGGCGGCACACCCCCGGCCGACCCGACGCTGGAAGACGGCTACTACTACCTGCCGACCGTGCTGGACGACTGCACCCCGGACATGTCCGTCGTCCAGGAGGAGTCGTTCGGCCCGGTGCTGACGGTCGAGCGGTTCCGCGACGAGGACGAAGCGCTCGCCCTGGCCAACGACACCGTCTACGGCCTGGCCGCGGCCGTATGGACGCAGGACGCCGCCCGGGCACACCGGATGGCCTCGCGGCTGCGCGCCGGGACGGTGTGGGTCAACGACTTCCACCCGTATGTGCCGCAGGCCGAGTGGGGCGGAATGAAGCAGTCCGGCACGGGGCGGGAGTTGGGCCGGGCTGGGCTGGCCGATTACCAGGAGACCAAGCACATCTGGCGCAACACGGCGCCGAGCCCGCAGCACTGGTTCGAGTAGCCGCCCCCCTGATACGCAAGCCCCCTGATACGCAAGCTCCCTGATACGCAAGCCCCCTGATACGCAAGCCCCCTGATACGACTGCCCCTCCTACGCAAGCTCCCTGGTACGGCTCCCGTGACCGATAGGGGCGTTGGCACAGCCTGGCCACAGGTTTCCCTTGAGCACGTTCGCTCCCGGCCACCACTCTGATCGCACCTTCCGACAGGAGAGTCGGATGATGCGATGAGGGAGGAAAGCCAGCCGATGCGAAGATTGCGTCGCCTTTTGGCTGTCACCGGCGCGGCCGGGCTGCTCAGCGGCCTGGCCGCGCCTGTGGCGAGCGGGCAGCCGTCCCAGGCCACCCCGAAGGACCCGTCGGTCCGAACGGAACACACGGTCACCCTGATCACCGGCGATACGGTCACCGTCACCCCCGGCGACGACGGCCGGTACGCCGTGGACGTCAAGCGCGCCCCGGGCCGCGAGTCGGTCGACTTCGTGGCCAGTCAGCAGGGCAAGGAGATCAGCGTCGTCCCCGACGACGCGCTCAAGCTGCTGTCCGCGGGCCGTCTCGACGCGAACCTGTTCAACATCACCCAGCTCGTCAAGGACGGCTACGACGACAAGAAGACCAGCTCGTTACCGGTCATCGCCACCTACCGCACCAAGGGCACGCATCCGACACCCGAGGGCGCGCGGAAGACGCTGACCCTGTCCAGCGTCGGCGGCGCCGCGTTCAGCGCGCAGAAGGCCGACGCCGCGGCGTTCTGGGCCGACATCAGCCATGCCAAGGGCCTGGCGAAGCTGTGGCTGGACCGAAAGGTCAAGGTCTCCCTCGACGTCAGCGTCCCGCAGATCGGCGCCCCCGAGATGTGGAAGGCCGGATACGACGGCAAGGGCGTCAAGGTCGCCGTACTGGACACGGGCGTAGACGCGGCGCACCCGGACGTCAAGGACTCGGTCGCCGAGTCCAAGAGCTTCGTCCCGGACGAGACGGTCCAAGACGGCTTCGGGCACGGCACCCATGTGGCCGCCACGATCGCGGGCGGCGGCGCCGCCTCCGACGGCAAGCGCAAAGGCGTGGCACCGGGCGCGAAGCTGCTGGTCGGGAAGGTGCTGAACAACGCGGGCGAGGGCTACTCCTCGTGGCTCATCGAAGGCATGGAGTGGGCCGCGAACTCCGGCGCCAAGGTGATCTCCATGTCCCTCGGCGGCACGGCGAGCGGCCCCTCGGACCCGATGAGCGAGGCGGTGGACCAGCTCTCGGCGTCGTCCGGGGCGCTGTTCGTGATCGCGGCCGGCAACGCCGGCCCGTTCGAGCAGACCTTGGGCTCACCCGGCATCGCGGACTCGGCCCTGACCGTCGGCGCCGTCGACAAGCAGGACAAGCTGGCGTCGTTCTCCAGCCGCGGCCCGCGTATCGGGGACTCCGCGGTCAAGCCGGAGATCACGGCGCCGGGCGTCGCCATCACGGCGGCCCGGGCGGCCGGTACGAGCATGGGCACTCCGGTCGACGACCTGTACACCACGGCCAGCGGCACCTCCATGGCCACGCCGCATGTCGCGGGTGCGGCGGCGATCGTCGCCCAGGCGCATCCCGACTGGACCGCCCAGCAGATCAAGGCGTCCCTCGCCAGCACCGCGAGGACCAACACCGCCAATGCCCCCTTCCAGCAGGGCGACGGCCGGGTCGACGTACCGCGCGCCGTCACCCAGAACGTCTTCGCGACCCCGACCCTCAGCTACGGCCTGTACGGGTACGCGGACGACGCGCCGGACACCAAGACGATCACCTACACCAACGCCACCGAGAAGCCGGTCACCTTGAAGCTGGCGCCCTCGGTGGACGGCGGGTCGCTCTCGCTGGAGTCCGACAGCGTGACGGTGCCGGCGAACGGCGCCGCGAAGGTCGCGGTGACCGTCGACCCGGCGAAGGCCGACGTCGGCCGCCACACCGGGTACATCACGGCGACCAGTGAGGACGGCACGGTCAAGGCCACCACGGCCGTCGGGTACGAGCGGGAGGCGGATCTGTACGACCTGAAGGTCGAACTGCTGGACCGCGAGGGCAAGCCGGCGCCGTCGGCCCTCTTCACCTTTCAGAACCTCGCCGACTACTCATACAACCAGTTCGGCTATATGACAGCCTCCGAGACCTTCCGGGTGGAGAAGGGCACCTACTCCCTCGCCACCTGGATCCCCATCCTCGACAGCGGACGGCACGAGGTCGGGACGAGCATTGTCGGCGACCCGCAGATCGAGGTCACCGGCGACACCTCGCTCACTCTCGACGCGCGCAAGGCCGTCGAGATCAAGCCACAGACCAAGGAGAAGGACGCCGAGCTCCAGGGCGTAACCACCTCCTGGCACCGGGAGCGCAAGGGAGGCAGCTCCTTCGGCCTCACCTACGCCATGGGCAAGTGGAAGAAGCACATCTACGCTGCCCCGACCAAGCAGGTCACCGACGGCTCCTTCGAGTTCTACAGCAGATGGCGGCTGGAGAAGCGGAAGCTGACGGCGAGCGCCACCAGCCCGGCGCGGGTGACGCTGAACCCGCAGTACGTGGACACGTACACGGGCTGGCCCGTCAAGATCACCGGTAGCCGCAAAGTGCGGCTGGTGGACGCCAAGGGCGGCACGGCCGAGGACTTCGAGGGCCTGGACGTGAAGGGCAAGGCCGTGCTGGTGGGCCTGCCACCGGACGGCTGGCCCGACGAAGCCGTCATCAACGCCACCAAGGCGGGCGCCGCCTACGTCCTCGTGTACCGCAGGACCACGGCCGGGCTGTGGCTCACCGCGGTCGACAGCGCCACGATCCCGGCCATCTCCATACCCGGCGAGGAGGGCGACAAGCTGCTGTCCCTGCTCACCGCGGAGAGCCGCGGCGCGGTGACGCTCGACCTCGGCGGCACGGCGGTCAGCCCGTACGTGTACGACGTGCTGCTGCCCGAGCCCGGTGCCATCGGCAAGGATCTGACCTACCCCCTCGACAGCCGCAACACCACCAAGGTCACGGCCCGCTACCTCGGCTCGGCCAAGGGGCAGATCGGCGCCGAGGCCACGCACACCTTCCGTCCGTACCAGCTCTTCTCGGTGGAGTCGAAGTACGACGTGCCGCTGGGCACCCAGCGCACCGAGTACTACAGCGCCGCCCCCGACACCCGCGTCTGGCGCACCGCCATGCAGGACTACGACGGCGCCGGCCGGCAGTGGGCGCCGCTGGTCACCTACCGGCCCGGGACGAAGCAGAAGGTCGACTGGCTGTCACCCGTGTTCCGCCCGACGACCGCCGCCGAGTTCGGCGTCTCACAGCGCGAGGGCGATGAACTCACCCTCGCCATCCCCGAGTACGCCGACTCCGGCAGCGGTCACTACGGCTCGGCGGGCGCGGCCAAGGACAACGTGGACAAGGTCAAGACGAGTCTGCACGCGGACGGAAAGCTGGTCGGCGAGGCCCCGTACGGCTCCGGCACCTTCCAGGTGCCCACCGACAAGGCCGCGTACAAGCTGACGATCGACGCCGAGCGCACGGCGGACTGGGCGGCGTACTCGACGAGGACCAGCACCGCATGGGACTTCACCTCCGCCCGGACGGCCCAGGCGAAGGCCCTCCCCCTCCTGTCCGTGGACTACGGCCTTGACCTCGACCTGTTCGGCCGCACCGAGGCCGGGCGCCGGTTCAGCTTCCAACTGGCGCCGCGCCATCAGGAGGGCGCGGAGGAGCCGAAGGTCAAGACGGTCAAGGCGTGGGTGTCCTACGACGACGGCCGGACCTGGAAGGAGGTCAGGCTGACCGGCTCCCGCGCGGGCTACAAGGCCACCGTGAAACACCCCGTTCTCAGCGCTTCCAACGGCTTCGTCGCCCTGCGCGTCCAGGCCACCGACGCCGACGGCAATCGAATCGATCAAACGGTCACCCGCGCATATGGCCTGAAGTAGGCCGAGATCCGCCCTTCGGCGGTAACAAACTCCGTCTAGCGTGCCGTTGAATCGTTGCATCGACGCGCCGGAGCCGCCGCAAGTGGACCACAGAGCAGCCGAGGAGACCCCCGCCACGAGCCCGAGCCCCTGGGCCGCGGCAGGGGTCTCCGACTTCGACGAGACGGTGTACCACGCGATCCTCCATCAGCCGGACGCCGGCGTCACCACCTGGTCGGAGCTGGTCCGGGCCTCCCCGTCACGCGTCCGCCGCGCCTGCGCCCGGCTGCTCCGCCTCGGCCTGCTGCAGGCCCCCGACTCCACCGGCGGTCTGCGGCCGGTGGACCCCCGCATCGCCATCCGGGCCCTCATCCGTAAGCGCGAAACCGAGTCCGAGCTGCTCGCCGCCACCGCCGACGGCATGGCCAAGATCTACGCGGCGGGGCTGCTGCGCTCCGAACCGGCCGGACTCGTCGAGGTGGTGCGCGGGGAGAGCGCCAACGCCGCCCGGCTGGAGGAGCTGTACGCCCAGGCCGAACACGAGGTCTGCCTCATCGACTCCCCGCCCTACCTCGCCCCGCTCACCCCCCAGCTGGACCTCCAGAGCGAGGTGCTGCGCCGCGGTGTCGCGTACCGCGCGCTCTACTCCGTCCTATCCCTGGAGTCCCCGGATCTGCTGGCCTACGCCGAGGGCATGGTCGCGCTCGGCGAACAGGCGCGGGTGCTGCCCACCGTCCCCATGAAGCTGATGGTGATCGACGGCCGGACCGCGATGCTGCCGCTCACCAGCGTCGACGCCGGGCCGGTCTACAGCTCGGTGATCGTACGGCACTCCGGGCTCACCGACGCCCTGCGGACGCTCTTCGAGACGCTGTGGCAACAGGCCACACCGCTGGACGGCCCGCCGGCCGAGGAGGACGAGGAGCTCGGCGACGCCGACCGCACGCTGGTCGGCCTGCTGGCCGTCGGCATGAAGGACGAGGCGATCGCCCGCCACCTGGGCATCAGCCTGCGGACGCTGCGCCGCCGGATCAGCGACCTCCAACAGCGCCTGGGCGCGGGCGGCCGCTTCCAGGCCGGCGTCCGCGCCGCGCACCGGGGCTGGGCGTAGCCACGGGACCGCCGGTCGGAAACCTGGTGCCCCACCGAGGGCTGATGGCACCCTGAGGGCTTGATCACTGGGGGGAGTGGTGGAGCGTGCAATCGCCTGGGGGCATCTGGGACGCCGCTGATCCGGCAGAGCGTCGGCTCGCCGGGGTGGCGCTCAATCCGTCCGCTTCGGAAGACGTCCTGTTACGGCTGCTCGCCGACAACTCACCGGCCGTACGCATGGTGCTCTGCCGGGATCGGGTCCTGCCGGATGCCGTGGTCGAGGCCGCGCTCAAGCATCCCGACACCTACACCCGCAGCTTCTTCGCGCGCAATCCACACGTGGATCCCGCTCAGCGGGCACGGCTGATGGACGACCCGGAATGGTTCGTCCGCGCCCACCTCGCCGAAGCGCCCCGAGCGTCGCTCGACGTACCCATCAGACCTTTGCCCGACCGGGCAGTCGTGCAGATGATCAGCACATACGACAATGAAGCCCTCGGAGGCTCGTTCTTCCGCCAGATCTCCATGGGGCTGAAGCGGTCCATGCCGACTCATCCCGTCGCCAAGGTCCGGCATTGGGGGGTCGGGGCGTGGGATCACCTGTCCGCCGACACCCGGGCCGCAATGCTGGCAGACCCCGACGAGGAGGTCCGGGAATACGCGCTGATGCATGCGCAATGGGATGATCCGGCGACGTCGGATCTCACCTTCCTCGAAGGGGGGCTCCACAGACGCGGCTACTGGCTGATGCGCCGGGGCCTCAGCAGGGCCGTCTTGGACAGCGCCCTCGCCGATCCGGACGGGACGAACCGGGTGTTCATCGCCCCCAACCCCAGTCTGCCCGCCGACGTGGTGGTCCGCCTTGCCGCCGATCCGGACCCGGAGGTGCGCGAGGCGATCGCGGGCCGCCCGGACCTCGGGCCGGCCGAGCGCCGCGCGCTCGCCGTGGACCCTGACCCGAAGGTGCGGCTGGCCCTGTCCGCACACCCCGCGTTGAGCGAGGAGGAACGGGCCGCCATCGACTACGAGGTCCCCATCGACGGCTGCTTCCACTACATACCCGAGCCCTATGTCCTCCCGAACCCCGAGGACGTACGCCGGGACGCGCTTTCCGGCCACCCGATGCTGCGGCGGAAAGCGGCCATCGACCACTCGCTGCCGCCCGACCTCGTGGCCCGGCTGGTCGAGGACGACGACCTCGGCGTACGCGTCCTGCTGGCCCAGAACCATCCGGACGCCCCGGCGCGGCTTCTGCTGCGCAGCTTTCTGGAGTACACCGGCCACAGCCGCCAGGGCCTCACCACCCGCCCGAATTTCCCGACCACCGGACTGGCCGGCTACGCGGACCACGAGGACCCCGAAGTCCGAGCGCTGGCCGCCCGCGACCCCGAGGCCGCCCCGACGACCGTGGAACGGCTCACCCACGACCCCGACTCCGTCATACGAGCCGCCATGGCACGCCACCCGAAGCTCCCGCGGCCCCGGCTGATGGAACTCCTCGACGACGAGGAACTGGCCCACCCCGCCGCCGCGAACCCGGCACTGCCTCAGGAAACGATCCACCGGTTGCTCAGTGGTCGACAGTGACGACGATCTTGCCCACGCGACGGCGGCGCGAGCTTGACGGGTACGCGCGCTGACTACTTCTGGCCGCCGTAGAAACACAGACGGCCGTCGATCCGGAGCGGGCGCCCCGGGGGAAGTGATGACTCCCACCGCTCGTCCACCGGGATGTCCGACCAGTCGATGCGCAACGGCTGGCCACCCGGCCCGGTTTGCGTTCGAGCATTCAGGTCGTATTCGGCAATGCGCTGCCCGGGCCGGTGGATCTGCAAGAGCGTCTGCTTCGCGCCCTCGTCCTCATCCTCGCCCTCGTCCCACTCTTCATCGCCCTCGTCCCACTCCTCCTCATCCGACTCGCCGCGGACATCATCCGTATAGCGCTTCTCATCGATGTGAGCACGCGCCTCAGCGACAGAGCTGAACAGCAGAAACCCGGTGTCCCAGTCGTTGTTGGAAATCCAGAAACCCCAACGCAGCAAGGCAAATCCATGACCCCCGTGGCTCATCTCGCTCGGCGGCGGCCGACGGCCGGGCGCCGCGTCGAGGTACCTCAGGTTGGACCGCGCACATCGATCCCCAGGATCCCGGCGCATCGCCTCCTCGTAGGCCGCGACGGCACCGTCGCCATCCCCCGCCCAGGTCAGCGCATGCCCCAGATACAACGGCACGAGGGGATCCGTAGGGTCGGCGTCGAGGGCCGCTCGCGCCGCCTGGATCGCCTGCGTCGCGAGGGGACCGCTTACGCCGGCCTTGTCGTGCGTCCCCAGACCGTCCAGCAAAGTGCCGTCTTCATCATCGAAATCACACGCCACCGTGAACAACGCGGCACGCCTCAGGGCGAACGTCGCGGCCATCGAGCGCAGGATGGCAAGGGTGGCCGCGGCCTCCTCATCTCCGGAGGCCGCCGCTTCCTCGGCCTCGTCACAGCAGCGCCCCACATCGGCCAGCAATCCGGGAACCTCCCGCTCGCCGTCGAAATGCCTGAGGTAATACTCACAGGTGGCGAGTAGGTTATTCGCACGCAGCAATGGGGCGTTCGGATTTCCCGCAGTCATGAGGCGGCACCCTACCGGCCGGGGAAAACGGCACCGCTAGCGCCACTGAGGGGCCGCCCCCGCGGCGCCCGGCGCCGCGGCTTCGATCCGGCCGCGGATCTCGCGCATGACGGCGACGATCCGCCGCTCATGCTCCTCGGTCAGCCGCGCCGTCGGCACCGAGCAGCTGATCGCGTCGATGGCGGGCGAGTCGTACCGCAGGGCGAACCCGAAGCCCGCGATGCCCACCACGCCCTCCTCCCGGTCGATCGCATAACCCCGCTCCCGTACCCCCGCCAGGTCCGCGACCAGCGAGGCGCGATCGGTGTGGGTGTTGGGCGTCAGTTGTTCCCAGGGGCCGTCGGGCAGGGGGAGCTCGCGTTCGTCCCGCTCGGCGAGGAGGGCCTTGCCGAGCGCGCCCGCGTAGCCGGGGAGCCTGCGGCCGACCCGGCTGAAGGAGCGCAGATACTCGTGCGACTCGCGGGTGGCGAGATAGACGACGTCGCCGCCGTCGAGCCGGGCGAAGTGGATGGTCTCACCGAGCGCGTCGGACGCCTCGTCGAGGTAAGGCCGCGCGGTGCGGACATGCGGGTCGCTGTCGAGGTAGTTGGTGCCGGTGAGCAGGGCGCGGATGCCGATGCCGTAGAGCGAGCCGGTGGCGTCGGTGCGCACCCAGCCGCGGTCGATCAGCGTCTGCAGCAGCGCGTACATGCTGCTGCGCGGCACCCCGAGCTCATCGGCGAGCTCACGCAGCCGGGCCGGGCGGTCGCCGCGCGCGGCGAGCAGTTCCAGCAGCTCCACGGTGCGGGCCGCGGACTTCACCTCGCGTACGCCGCCGGTATCTGACATGGTCAGATCGTAAACGGAGCATCGCTCGCGTACGACGCGACCACTCCACCGCGCGGCCACTCCACCGCGGGGCTCCAGGGCAGCCACCCCGGTCAGCGGCGGCGGCCGGAACGGACGACGGCGGACGGCGCATACGCCGAAACCGGTCGAAGCCCGACGCGGATTGTCGCTTATCGCAATTACGGATGCGCTCACGGTGATGAGGCGGGACACTCTCAGTCCGAGGAACGGGACCGTACTTAAGTCACGGGACCAGCGGAGGATGTTCATGCACTCACCGCAGGACGCGAGCGAGGCGGTCGACCTGATGTGGGACCTGGTCACCGCCCTGGAGAACGGGGAGCGGGACTATGTCGACTGTGGGGCCGAGCTCGTACAGCTCACCTTTGTGCAACAGCCGTACATGATGCGGGAGGCACTGGCCGAGTTCGAGCGCCAAGTGGCGCTCGACCCGGACCCCGCGGGGGCGGTGTCGGAGATCGTCGAGACCGTCCGGGACGTCATTGGCAGCCCGGATGAAACTTTTTGACGGACTTTCGGCTGGGACTTTCGATGGGAATTTTCGAACCTGACCGCCTCTCTTGACGTTGAACCGATTCAAGGCTTCCATCGTGGGCGCGCCCGCGATGGGAGCGCTCCCGAGGAGGTTCCCGGGCCGGTACCCGCACCCGCCCACAGAGAGGACGGCCCATGCCGCCGATCGCACCCCCCACCAGGAGTACCGGGGCCACCACGAGAACCCCCGGCCGCGCGGCCGCCCACGCGGCACGCGCGGTGCTTCTGCTTGTCATGAGCACATCCCTGCTCGTCTGGGGCCTGAGCCTGGGCGGCACCCGGGCCCATGCAGCCCAGGCGCGCCCCGCACAGGCGCCCGCACAGGCGCCCGCACAGGACCCGGCCGCCACGGCCCTGGGCAACGGTTCGGTGACCGACCCGAACATCTCCTACGTCGGCCGCTGGGATGTGAGCTCGGGCACCGCCGCCGTGCCCAACTGGACCGGCGGCTATCTCCAGACGGCGTTCACCGGGACGACCGTGAAGGTCAAGGCCCGCGACGCGGTGAACTTCTACGCGAGCGTCGACGGCGCCGCCGATGTCTTCTACGCGAGCGTCAAGGGCACCGTCAACCTCACCCCGCAGGCCCTCCCCCAGGGCAACCACACCCTCCGGATCTCCTACCGCTCGGGCGACACCGTCTTCCAGGGCCTCGTGCTGGACTCGGGAGCCGGCACGATCAGCCCGCAACTTCCCTCGAAACTGATCGAGTTCGTCGGGGACTCCATCACCGCCGGCGCCCTGACCGACCGGCTCGCGCTCGACTCGTACGGCTGGAAGACCGGCGAGAAGCTGGGCATGCGGCACACCCAGATCGCCCGCTCCGGCTACTGCCTGGTCGGCAAGGACGGCTGCACGGGGCTGGCCACCCAATTCTTCAAGACCGCCTCCACAGGCGATCAGAACTGGGACTTCTCCCGCTACCAAGCGAACGCGGTCGTCATCAATCTTGGCACCAACGACGTCGGACACAGCGTCACGGGCGCCGAGTTCCAGTCGGCGTACACCAACCTCCTGCGCGACATCCGCGCCAAGTATCCGAACGCGGCCCTCTTCGCGCTCCAGACCCTCAAGAAGCGCTATGTGACCGAGACCAAGGCCGCCGTCAGCGCCCGCACCGGCGCGGGGGACGCGAAGGTCTACTACGTCGACACGACGGGCTGGCTCACCGACGGCACGGACTACGAGGACGGCAACGGGCACCCCAACGAGTCCGGCCACACCAAGTTCGCGAACCGCCTCGCCCCGGTCATCTCCTCGAAGCTGGGCATCACCGCCGTCAACACCCAGACCTCCATCTCCGGGACCAACTCCGCCACCAAGACCGCGGCCGCCGCCCCCGGGGACCCGGGCGACCCCAACATCAAGTTCTCCGGCCGCTGGGACACCAAGAGCTCCACCACCGCCTACACCCCCTACTGGGCGGGCGCGTACTTCCGTACCGGCTTCACCGGCCGCACCGTCAAGCTCAAGCAGCGCAACGCGATCGACCTGTGGGCCAGTATCGACGGCGGCCCCGCCACGTTCTTCGACGAGGCCAAGGGCACGGTGAACCTGACCCCGACCCCGCTGTCCGCCGGAAACCACACCCTTCAGGTCAACTATCAGGTGGTCGCGGGCTCCTATCACGGTGACGCGGTCTTCCAGGGGCTCGTCCTGGACAGCGGAGCCACCACCTTCACCCCGGCCACCCCGAAGAAACTGATCGAATTCGTCGGCGACTCGATCACGGTCGGCACCACGACCTCCCAGAACGCACGCACCGCATACGGCTGGCTGATCGGTGAGCGACTGGGCGCCGACCACACCCAGATCGCCCAGGGCGGCGCCGCGCTCGTGGACACGGCGGACGACCGGATGAGCCTGGAGCAGCAGTTCACCAAGCTGAATCCGAACGCCGCCACGCCCGACTGGGACTTCTCCCGCTACCAGGCGAACGCGGTGGTCATCAACCTCGGCACCAACGACGTGGGCCGCGGTGTGACCTCGGCGCAGTTCCAGGCCGCGTACTCCAGCCTGCTGCGCAAGGTCCGCACCGCCTACCCCAACGCCTGGATCTTCGCGCTGGAGACCTTCCGCGGCCGCTTCGTCCCCGAGACCCAGGCGGCCGTGACCGCCGCGGTCAGCGGCGGCGACAGCAAGGTCTCCTTCGTCGACACCACGGGGTGGCTCGCCTCCGACGAGCTCTCCGACTCCGTCCACCCGAACGACAAGGGCCACCGCACCATCGCCGACCACCTCGCGCCCATCATCTCCGCCAAGCTCGGCTAGCACGCCCCCTGTCCACGAGCCCCCGGTCGCCGACCGGGGGCTCACGTGCGCGTTACCCCGGCGTCCACCGGACCGCAAAGCGGCGCGCCGAAGTGTGCGCCGATTCGGCGCGTTCCCGCCGCAGCCGCCCCACCCTCGGGATCTTGGATCAGGAATGACCTCCGCAATGTTGCTGCATAATGCCCCACTCAAGCGGGAATAGAGAGAAAGCGATCTAGAATTCCGATACCGGCGAGATGACCGGAACACCTCCTTGACCTGTCCTTAACAGGAGAAAGACACTCAATAAGCATTCATGCGGGCCCTGCGATACCGATTTCGCGGGAGTGCGACGGGGGGATCATGGGAGAAATTTCGAAGAGCTTGCCGACAGCGCCCGCGCCATCGCGCGGCCGAGCAACTCGGCAGGGCGCGCCTGGAGTTGCGCCGCTGAGGGTGACCCGCGGTCGACGCCACGTACCGTCCCGGGACAACACGTACCGCTCCGGGGATAACCGGCTGATCCCGACCCGTATGGCCATCGGCGCCGTCGAGCGGCCGACGCTCGCGGCCCAGGCCCAGGCAAAAGCCGAAGCGGAGAAGTGAAGGTCGGGCACGGGGCGGATTGAGCCCCGTACCGACGACATCCGTACATCACCAGGTATCCCCTTTGAAGGAGCACCACGATGGCCACTCCCCTGACCGCCGACCGCCTGCTGAAGGCACTGCGCGACGAGGGACTGGAAGTCCACGAAGTCCGCAGCTGGCGCACCCACAACCGCAACTCCAAGGGCCCCTGGGGCCCGGTGAACGGGGTGATGATCCACCACACCGTCACCAAGGGCACGGCCTCCTCCGTGGCGCTGTGCTACGACGGCCACTCGGCCCTGCCCGGACCGCTGTGCCACGGCGTCATCGACAAGTCGGGCGCGGTGCACCTGGTCGGCAATGGCCGCGCCAACCACGCCGGCCTCGGCGACGGCGATGTGCTCAACGCCGTCATCAACGAGACGGCGCTGCCCCGCGACAACGAGGCCGACACGGACGGCAACCGCCACTTCTACGGCTTCGAGTGCATCAACCTCGGCGATGGTGAGGACCCCTGGCCGGAGGCGCAGAAGCTGGCCATCGAGAAGGTGGCCGCGGCCATCTGCCGGGCGCACGGCTGGACCCAGCGGTCGGTGATCGGCCATCTGGAGTGGCAGCCGGGCAAAGTGGATCCGCGCGGCTTCTCGATGGACACCATGCGCTCCCGCATCGCCAAGCGCCTGGGCGCCAAGCCGGACGGCCCCACCCCGCAGCAGCCCAAGCCGCCCAAGCCCGCGACGTACGAGCCCTTCCCGGGCTCGGCGTTCTTCCAGAACGGCCGCGAGAGCAAGATCATCACGGCGATGGGCAAGCGTCTGGTCGCCGAGGGCTGCGGGCGGTACGAGGAGGGGCCGAGCCCGGAGTGGACCGAGGCGGACCGCAAGTCGTACGCGGCCTGGCAGCGCAAGCTGGGCTACTCCGGCGAGGACGCGGACGGCATCCCGGGCCGTAAGAGCTGGGACAAGCTGCGGGTCCCGAACGTGTAGCCCGTATAGCCGCACTTTGCGGTGAGTACGAGACAGCGACACGCCATCACGTCGGCGTGTCGCTGTCTCATACTCACCGCAGACTCACGACCGCTGTACGGCCACCGGGGCGACGGACAGCAACGGCCGGTAGTGGCCCGCCGGATAGGGCTCCCCGACGGGCTCGCCCGCGACCTCGATCCAGGCGTGTGCCTCGAACGGGCTGGTGCGCACGCCCGTGCACCAGGTGGGCCACACACCCCGGCTCCGGCACAGCAGAGCCGCCGCGATGGACCGTTGCAGACATGCCTGGCCCGCACAGCGCAGGCTCACCGCCACCACGGCCCGCCGGGCGGCGAGCGCCTGCTCGGCGGTGGCGGGCCGGGCGCCACGGCGCGCGAACTCCAGCACCGCGCGCACCCGGGCCGGTTTGGCGCGCGCCAGCAGCCGGGCCACGACCACCGCCAGCCACGGCGTCACCCGCCGGTGGAGCGGCAGCCGGTCCCGGTCGGCCAGGGCCATGGGGGCGCTCATCGGGCCTCGATGAGGAGATGCGCGGCGCGCAGCTGGGCCACCACCTTGGAGACATCGCGCCGCACCGCGTCGGAGTCGAGTTGGTGGCGGGCGGCCAGCTCGTCGGCGGCCTGCTCGTCCGTACGGCCGTCCAGCAGGGCGTTCAGCACGAACACCCCGGTGGGGTTGAGCTGCCAGTAGCGGCCGGTGCGCTGATGGAGCAGGACGGCACCGTCACCGGTCTCGGCCATGGACACGTCCTGATGCAGATTCAGGGACATCATCGTTTCCCAAGAGGTCGAGGCAAGGAAGAGGTTGCCGCGCGGGCCCAGGTCTCACAGCCCAGAAGCTTTTCGGTGGCGATGTCCCTGGAGATGTCGGCATGCGGTGTCAGCAGGTACTCGCGCAGCGCCCCGGGGGACACCAGACCCATCTCGGCCAGGACGGAGTCGGAGAACACCTCCAGCAGAGCAGTGAGATTGCGCTGCCGCCCGGCCCGTACATCGGCGCTGAAGTCCCCCTTGGTGGTGCGGCCCAGCACCACATCCGGCACCAGCCCCCGCATGGACTCGGCCAGCAGCGGCTTGTAGCGCCACGGTGTGACGCGCTCGTGCAGCCGCACCGCCAGCGCCGCCTCCACCACCCGGTCGTCCAGATACGGCTGGTGCAGCGCCACGCCCGCCGCGCCGAACAGCCGGGACACCTGCCGGTACGCGGGCGCGGTGATCCGCAGCGCGGTGAGGTACTGATGCTGGCCCCGGTCCTCGGCGTAGGGCCCGGCGTGTTCGGCGGTG
The DNA here is from genome assembly GCF_042734105.1 of Streptomyces sp. NPDC059679. Taxonomy (NCBI): domain Bacteria; kingdom Bacillati; phylum Actinomycetota; class Actinomycetes; order Kitasatosporales; family Streptomycetaceae; genus Streptomyces; species Streptomyces sp. NPDC059679. The sequence goes on from NZ_JBHWES010000018.1 coordinate 79,192, forward strand.
GCACGCAGCGCCTCGCGCGCGGCGGCCACCGCGTCGTCGGTGGCCCAGACAGGCGCGCGCAGCGGGGCGAGACCCCAGCCCAGGGCGGGGACTCTGCGCGGCGGTGGCGGGCCGGTCAGCTGCTCGGCCTGGGTCAGCCACCACTGGGCGGGGCTGCCGGCCCGTACCAGCTCGGCGACGATCCCGGCGAGCGGCCAGCGGCTGAGCGCGCGGTGTCCGCGCAGATGGCGGACGGTGGTCAGCGGGTGGCGGCGGGCCAGCCGGTGCAGATAGCCGGGCGCCGGGCCGAAGAGCTCATCGGCGCCGTGTCCGGCCAGATGTGAGCGGGACCCGTGCCCGGCGAGCAGCCGCGCGGTGTGCCGTACGCGGGCCAGTGTGCGCGGGTAGAGATACGGCCGTTCGGTGTCGGCCAGGGCCCCGGGGTCGGTGAAGATCGGCGGCAACTCGTCCTGGGCCACGATCAGATGGTGTGCGTCGGGCAGCGCCTCCGCGGCCCGCGTGGCGAAGTGGTTGTCGTCGTTGCCCGCCTCGGCCTCGGCCCAGCGGAAGGTGAGCAGGTCCGGGGTGTGCCGCGCGGCCAGAAAGCTCAAGGTGGTCGAGTCCATGCCGCCGGACAGATCCGCGCTGAGCGCGCCCGCATCCCCACGCCGCCCGTCCACCGCCGTGATCAGCGCGGCCCGCAGCGCCGCCGCGCCCGCCTCCAGGCCGAGTTCGGGCTGCGGGGCCCGCCACCAGCGCACCTCACGCGCCCGGCCGCCAGGCTCCAACAACAGACAATGATCGGGCGCCACCGTGGACACGCCCGCCCACACGCTGCGGTCGGAGAGCGGCGGCGGCAGCATGCCCCCGCAGACGACCCTGGTGGCCAGCGCGTCCATGTCGATACCGGCCCCGGTCAGCGCCGCGAGCGCATCGGCCCGGTCGGCGGCGATCGGCACCTCGCCCAGCCGGGCGTGGAACACCTGGCGCAGGCCCGTCACGCTGCCCTGGACACGGGTGGTGGCCCTGTCGGCCGCCACCACATGGAAGCTCCCCGGCAGGGCCCGGGCCACCGCGTCCACATCGGCCAAGGTCCGTATCCGCCGGCACAGCTCCTCGAGCCGGCCGGTGGTGACCGGGCAGAACCCGATCACCACCAGTCGCACGGGCCCGGTCGCCACCTGACGAATCTCATCCGGCTCCCACCGCCCCACCAGCCACGGTCGGCCGGACGGATGCGCAATCAGACGAGGAGCCTCAAAGGGATACGCATCAAACGAGAGCTGTGTACCCGGCACGTCCGGAAGGACGACAAACCCGGCGGCGCTCATCTCAAACGATCCGGAGGGCTACCGTCACCCCCAGCCCTGCTCACCGAGCACGTCCTCGTACCGGTGGCCGAACCCCAGCGTGTCCTCCGAGAACTCACCCACCGCCACCAGGGCCGGGGGCTCGTAGCTCTCGACGGTCTCGTCCGATCTCGCCTGCATCTCCATGGGTTTTCCTCCAGAGATAGATCCAGTGAATCGACCCCGAGGTCGCCCACTGATTACCCCCCCTTCGAAAAACCATGCGACTCACGCGCCCCAGTTGCCACGGTTCGACAGCTTCCTGACGCATCCGCTCATACCCGTGTCGGCAGCGGCCCTCCGTTGTAAGCGATGGCGTCGGCGAACGTCGCGAAGGGGTCGTACGCGCCACCGCGCTTGTCCGCGTACGCCCGGTGCAGATTGAGCACGATGCGCTCGGGGTCCGGCAGTTCGGCGAACTCGCCGAGCGAGCAGGCCCGCGCCGCCTCCAGCGGCGTCAGCCCGTCGCGCAGGCCCGCCTCGGCGGCCTCCAGCACCAACCGGTAGTAGCGCCGGTGGGTGTCCAGCACCTCGGGCAGCGTGTTCGCGTCGATGAGCGGGCCGTGCCCGGGTACGACATGCTCGGGCTCGAACGCCGCGATCCAGTCGAGCGAGCGCAGCGCGCCCTCCACGGAGCCCATGAACACCAACGGATTGACCTGGTGGAAGAGCAGATCCCCGGCGAACAGAACACGCTCCTCGGGAAGCCATGCGACCGCGTCCCCCGGGGTGTGCGCGGCATATCCGGGGTGATGCAGCTCGATGCGCCGCTCCCCCATGTGCAGCGTCAGCGCCGTACGGAAGGTCACCCCGGGCGGCCGCCGGGTCACCGCGCCCCAGTCCGGGACCGGATGCCAGGCGGGCGGACACCCGTCGATCACGGTGTCGGCCAGGATCCCCTGGCGCGTCGCCTCATGCGCGATGATCACGGTCGACTCGGGGAGGAGGCTGTTGCCGTGGGTGTGGTCGCCATGCAGATGGGTGTTGACCGCATACCGCACCGGCGCACCGCCCGTGGCCTGATCCACCGCGCGGAGGAGGTTGCGGACGCGGCGCTCGGTGGCACAGGTGTCGACCAGCACGACCCCGTCGTCCGTGGCCACGACGCCCGCGTTGTTGACCCACCACGAGCCGTCGGGCTGTACCCAGGCGTGCACCCCGTCGGCGACGGGGTGCAGTGTGCCGGTCTCCTCGGTCATCGGTGCGCGGCGAACCGTACGAACTGGGTCCAGCCGTCGCGGCTGACGGCGAAGGGGGGACGTGTCACGTCCTTGGAGTCCCGTACATGGATGGCCTCCTCGGTGATGGCAACTTCCACGCAGTCGTCGCCCTGCGTGCCGCTGTAACTGGACTTGAACCAGGTGAGTTCCGTCCTGCTCATAGCTCTCCTCGCAGTCGCTTCAACAGGCCCCGCGAGTCTTGGGGGTTCAGGGCCTGCGAGCGCAGTGTGTCATAGCGCTGGTACAGGAGGCTCACCTCCTTCTGGCCAGCAATCAGCCGTCCGGTCTGCTGCCCCTCGGAGTAGGCGAGCCGCCGTCCCTCCGGGGTCTCCAGCAATCGCACTGAACCGTCCAGACATGCGTGGACCTCGGCATCCAGCGGCACGATCTGCAGGAACACATTGCGCGGCGCGCTGAGCTCCAGTACGTGATCGAACAAGCTTCGCGTCACCTCGGTGCCGCCGAGCCTCCGCCGGAAGACGGACTCCTCCACGATGAAGCTGAACGGGACAGTCGGCCGCTCGCGCAGCATCTTCTGCCGCTCCAGCCGGGCCGTGACCTGGGCTTCCAGCTGCGCGTCCGTCAGCAGCGGAATGCTGTTGTCGAACACCGCCCGCACGTATGCCTCCGACTGCAACAGCCCAGGAACCAGCCGACACTCATACGTGCACAGGCTCACCGCAGCGCGCTCCAGCCGCGCCCACCGCCGGAACCACGCCGCGAGCCCCGGCTCGCCCCGCGTCAGATGCGGCGCAGACTTCCGCAGCGCGCCCGTGTTCCCCAGCGCCTCCTCCCCTCTCTCCACAAACGACTCGTCCGGCATCCGCCGCCCCAGCTCCACCGACTCCACGGTGTGCTTCGAGAACCGGACCAGCTCCGCGAACTCAACCCGGCTGAGCCCCGCGTGTTCACGCAGGGCCTGGACGACGGCCCCGAAGGTCCGCAAACTGTCGGAGGGATCGGGCTCCCGTTCCCAGTCGCCGTTGTCGGTCGTCATACGCGGCCACCTCCAGCATGTGTACGTGTGAGGCCCCCGCGCTCAACCCATCCAGAATGGCCGACCGATCACCGTACCGTCCACCGAAAGTGTCCGTACGCTGACGCTGCGTACGGGGCGCGCCCCTCGCGAAGCCCTCGGCGCACCCACCACTGTGCCCCCATGAACCAAGGCACGACGCCCCAACCCCCCACCACCGCCCATCGCTTCGCCCAACGCCTGTCCTCCACCCGACGCGGGGCCAGGCTCGCCCGACTGCTCGCCGCCGAACAGCTGCGCACCTGGCCGGTGTCACCCGACATCGCCGAACGCGCCGAACTGATCGTCGGCGAACTGGCGGCCAACGCGGCGCTGCACGGCCGCGTACAGGGCCGGGACTTCCGGCTCACGCTCACCCTCGACGAAGCGGCGGGACCCCTGCGCATCGAGGTCACGGACACTCGCGGAGAGAAGCTGCCCGTACTCCAGCCACCCCCACCCCCGGACCGCGAATCGGGGCGCGGCCTGCTCCTGGTGGCCGCGCTCGCCGACCGCTGGGGCACGGTGCCGAATGAGCCCGTGGGCAAGACCGCGTGGGCGGCACTCGATCTCGGCACATGACCACAGGCACGCCCGTCAACATTCGATCGCGGCCGCACTGAAAAGGGTGAATCATATTCCCCTGGCACATGCCGATGACTCTGCGCGCGGTAGCGTGTGCATATGGTCACTTCGTTACATGAGGCCTCGCACCGGATATTCCAGGAGCGACCTGACATCCTCGCCCCCGTCTTCCGGGTCCTGGGGGTGCCGCTGGCCGAGAAGGCATCCGTCGAGGTGCTGACTCCCGACACCACCGAGATCCGGCCGCTGGAACGCCGGGTGGACAGCGTGCTGCGGGTCACCCCACCCGACGGCGACGGCTTTCTGCTCGCCATCGAATCCCAGGGGCGCCGCGATCCGGACAAGCCCAGAAGCTGGACGTACTACCTCGCCCACCTCCAGGCAAAGTACGAGAGCCCCGTCCTGCTCCTCGTCGTCTGCCAGGACAAGGCAACCGCCAACTGGGCGGCCGGTCCGTTTACGGCCGGCATCGAGGGCTGGACGGCGCTCAGCACGCACCCACTGGTCCTCGGGCCCGGCAACGTCCCTGTGATCATCGACCCGGAGGAGGCCGCCCGGGATCTGACACTGGCCACCTTCTGCGCCATGACACATGGCCGGGACCCGGACATCGGCGCCATACTGGACGCGCTGGCACGCGCACTGAACTCGACCGACCAACACTCCGCCCGCTACTACACCGAATTGCTGGAGATCGGCCTGGGCGACTCCCCGGCCCGAGCCACCTGGAAGGAACTGATGATGGTGGGTACTTTCTTCCCCGGACGCGGCACGATGATCGAGGAGGCATTCCTCGAAGGTGAGGCCAAGGGGGAGGCCAAGGGGATGGCTCACTCCGTCATGCGCCTCCTTCGCCGCCGCGACATCGTGGTCTCCCCGGAAGCAGAGCAAACGATCATGGAATGCGCGGACCTGGAGAAGCTCGACTTCTGGTTTGATCGCGCACTCACCGCGACCCGCGTCGAGGACCTGTTCACCGCGGACTGACGACGCGGCGCGTCCCCACCCACCTCATGGCCCCTCCGTGTCGCCGTCCCGAGGGGCCATCCATGTCCCATGCCGCTCGATGGCGGATCGAGCGGCGGCCTGGGGCCACAACCACGCGTCAGGCCGTACCGTCCGCCGGAAGCGCCGCGACGCTCCGGCTCCTGCCGCCGCTCACCGCGAGGTACAGCAAGCCGGAGACGGCGACCCCGATGAACCAGCTGTACGGCCCGAGCGTCGCGCCGTAGTCAGCCGGGCCGTAGACCGGGAGGAGGCTGGAGAAGACCGCGCCGACGGCGGCCGCGGCGAAGGCGCGGATGTTCCAGCCGCCCTGGAAGCGGAACTCGCCGTTCTCCCGGTAGAGGGCCGCGACGTCGATCCGCGACTTCCGGATCAGGTAGTAGTCCACGACGATCACGCCGAAGATCGGGCCCATGGTCGAGCCGATGGCGTTGACGAAGCTCGGCGCGTTGTCCCACGGGTGCAGCGGGTAGAGCAGGAGCGCGATGACGGCGGCGAGCAGGCCACCGCGCCGGAAGTCGATGTACTTCGGGGCGAGGTTGGCGAAGTCGAAGGCCGGGCTGACGAAGTTGGCGACGACGTTGATGCCCAGCGTGGCGACCGCGAAGGTCAGGGCGGCGAGCAGGACGAGAAAGACGCTGTCGAACTTGGCGGAGATCTCGGCCGGTTCCAGGATCACCTGGCCGTACACCTTGCTGGCCGCGGCCGTGGTCAGAGCGGCGACGAACGAGAAGAGGATGAGGTTGACCGGCAGCCCCCAGACATTCCCCTTGCGCAGCGTCTTCTCGTCGGGCACGAATCGCGCGAAGTCGCCGAAGTTGAGGAACAGCGCGGCGAAGTAGGTGACCCAGGTCGCCGCGATCGCCGCGATCGCGGCCAACGAGCCTGGAGTCACGCTCAGGCCCGTCGAGCTCTTGGCGAGCGTGGCGAGTTTGTCGGCCGGCATGTCGACCGAGAAGGACAAGGCGCCGGCCTTGACCGACAGCGCGACGGCGAGGACCAGCATCATCAGCCAGACGACCGGCCCGGCGAAGTCCTGGAAGCGGCGCACCGTCTCCATTCCCTTGCTGATGATCAGCAGCTGGGCGGCCCAGACCCCCAGGAAGCACACCACTTCCAGGCCGCTGTGCCCCAGCAGGTTGGTCGTCTCATGGAGGTGTCTGGGGCCGCTGTAGCGGGTGAGGAACGCGACGATCGCGCCGGCCGCCGCGCTGGTCTGCGCCCCGTACCAGAAGGTGGCCACCACAGCCCGTACCAGCGCCGGGACGTTCGCGCCGAAGGTGCCGAACGACGCCCGGGCGAGCACCGGATACGGCACGCCGGTCCGCACCCCCGCCTTGCCGATCAGCGTCATCAGCCAGTAGATCACCAGCGAGCCGACGCCGATCCCGATGATGAACTTGAAGGTGCCGCCCGCGACGAGGAACAGGCTGGCAGCCAGGAAGTAGCCGTACAGGCTGTGCACGTCCGAGGTCCAGACGTTGAAGACGCTGAACGCTCCCCACTTCCGTTCGGAGGCCGGAGCCAGGTCGTCGTTGTAGAGCCGGGGCGAGTGCTCCGACCCCGGGGTCGAGGTCGAGGTGGATGCCGTGTCCTTCGTCGTCGTCACGCTTGCTCCTTGCCGAGTCGACGTGCGAGGCACCTCTACGCTGCCGCGCCGCAGACAAGGTGCACAGATGACGTACAGGGAAGGGGCGGTGCTTTTCGTCGCTGTTCCGGGGACGTGACGGACACGTCAACACGTTGAAAGTCGCATTTCAGTAGACGGAAATAGTGATGACCGCGGTCTGTGTCAGCCGAGACCGGCGTCGCGGGCCAGCAGGGCCGCCTGGAGGCGGTTGGTGACCTCGAGCGCGGTGAGGATGCGACTGACGTGGGCTTTGACGGTGCTCTCGCGCATGCCGAGGTCGGTGGCGATATCGGCGTTGGTGCAGCCGCGGGCGAGGAGGGCCAGCACCTGGTGTTCGCGCGGGGTGAGCTGTTCGAGCCGGGTGCGGGCGGCGGCCAGGGGCTGGTTGGCCTGGTGGTAGTGGTCGATGAGGCGGCGGGCCGCGGTGGGGTGGAGCATGGCCGATCCGGTGGCGACGAGGTGGACGGCGCGCAGGATCTCGGCGGGGTCGGCGTCCTTGAGGAGGAAGCCGTCGGCTCCGGCGGCGAGGGCGTTGTAGACGTATTCGTCGAGGTCGAAGGTGGTCAGGGTGATGACCTTCGGGGGGTGGGGCAGGGTGCGCAGCCGGGCGGTGGCGGTGATGCCGTCCATGCGGGGCATGCGCACGTCGACCAGGGCGACGTCGATGCGGTGGGCGGTGGCCAGTTCGATGGCGTGCAGGCCGTCCGACGCCTGGGCGACGACGTCGATGCCGTCTTCGCCGTCCAGGAGGTCGGCCAGGCCGAGGCGGACCAGGGCGTCATCGTCGACGATCATGGCGCGGATCATGTGCGGGGGCCGTTCCGATCGGTGTGCGTCGGGTGCGTCGGGTGTGTCGGTTGGTCGAGGCGTACGGGGTGGGGGATGCGCGCGGCCAGGCGCCACGTACCGGAGCCGTGGGGGCCGACGTCCAGGTGTCCGCCGAGGGCGCTGACCCGCTCGCGCAGGCCCACCAGTCCGAAGCTGGAGGGGGCGGTGTGCGGGGCCGGGGTGCCGGGGCTGTTGGTGACCTCGACGAGGGTGGCGGGCGGGCCGTAGTCGAGGCAGATGCCCACCGGCGCGCCCGCGGCGTGTTTGCGGGCGTTGGCCAGCCCTTCCTGGAGCAGGCGGTAGACGGCCAGCCGGTGTGCGGCGGGGGCCTGTTCGGGCCGCCCCTGGATGTCCATGTCGACCTGCTGCCCGGCCGTGCGTGCCTGCTCGATCAGCTCGTGCACATCGCGCAGCACGGGGGCGGGCGCGGCATCGGCGGAGGTGCTGTGGGGGTGGCGCAGGGTGCCGAGGACATCGCGCAGATCGGCCAGCGCCTGGGTGGAGGCGGTGCGCAGCAGGGTGAGGCGGTCGGCCACCGGGGCGGGCAGTGTGTCGGCCTTCGTGGTCAGGACCCCGGTGTGCAGGGCTATGAGGCTCAGCGGGTGGGCCAGGACGTCATGCATCTCGGCGGCGATCCGGGAGCGTTCGGCGGCGCGGGCGGACTCCTCCCGTAGCTCACGTTCGATGCGCAGATGCTCGACCTGGGCGTTCAACACCCCCACCAGGCGGCGGCGGTTGCCCATCCACAGCCCGCCCACCACGGCCAGCAGCAGGAACAGGCTGGCCCCGTACTGCTGCGGTCGCCACAGCGAGGCCGCGGCGGGCGCCACCGCGCCTACGGCCAGGACGGCGGCCGCCGCCGGTGCCTACGCGATCGTGGGCGCGGCCGTCCTGGCCGAATCCGTGCTGCTGCTCGGAACGTTCATTCCCACTCTCACCCTGCTGCTGACGGCCGGCGCGCTGGCGCGCTCCGGGCAGTTGGCCCTTCCTCCGCTGATCGCGATCTGCGCGTGCGCCGTGGTGGCGGGCGACTTCCTGGCGCACCGGACACCTCGGCCACCGCCTCCCGCCGCCGCATAGCGGCGCGCCGAGACGCTGATGGCCCGCCACGGTGGGCACGCCGTCCTCCTCACCCGTTTCCTCCCGGTGCTCCGCACCCTGACCCCCCACCTCGCGGGCGCCGCCCGGCTGCCCTACCACCGCATCGCCCCCTACAGCGCGGTGGCCGCCCCGCTGTGGGCCACAGCCGAGGCCGGCACCGGATACGCGGCCGCCGCCTGGGCGAGTTCGGCCTCTCATGCCCTCAAAGTCATAACACCATAGCGATATTGGTCTTAGACGCCATGATGTGCAGGGCATAGCGTCGAGATGTTCGCACACGGAGATCGCAATGAGGAGGATCCACCATGGTCACCAGCAGCCTGGAGCCCGCCGGCGTGCGTCGGAGGGAGCGGGGGAAGAACACGCTGCGGGCGACGCTCGTCAAAACCTTCGCCGTATCACTGGTCGCCGCATTGGTCGGCGTCGGCACTGTGGGCAGCGCAGGCGCCGATGCTCCGGAAAAGGGCCGAGTCGAGGTCCTCGAACTCGAGGTTCAGAACGATCAGTACGCGGATACTGATCTCGGCCCGGCAGGGCCGAGCTTGGGTGATATGTACGTCTACTCTGGCACCGCGATGAGGGACGGTCGCGGAGTCGGACGTGGGGGCGGGTCGTGCCAGGTCATTCACATCGATGGTGAAGAACTGACCACGCAGTGCGTGATCACGATAGAGCTTGAGCGCGGCTCTCTGACGATGCAGTCGCTCTGGGTGAGCGGAACAAGTTCGCTCGACATGGCCATCACCGGCGGTACGGGCGACTTCAGTGACGCGAGGGGCACTGCTCGCTACTGGGACATCGCAACACCAAAGGAGAGGGTGCGGGCCGAAATCCTGCACTGATGCGCGAAGCACGTCTGGACCGTGGATCAGCGTTTGTCTTGGGGTTCGCCTGCGGCTCAGTCCCAATCGGTGATCGTGGTGCGCATCAGCCGGACAGCGGTCGGCAGGTGGCTGCCGACGCCCCAATCGAGGGTGACCGTGCGGCGGCAGTCGGGGCTGTCGACGGGGATCCACGCGACGGGGGCGCGCGTGGCACTGCGGCGGGCGAAGGCGGGGGCGAGACCGATGCCGAGTCCGGCGCTGATCAGGTCGGCGATGGCGCTGTGTTCGTCGCTTTCGCAGACGATCTTCGGGGTGAGGTCTCGTGCGGCGAAGAGCCGGTCGAGCAGCCGGCGTAGCCAGTGCCCCTTGCGGGCGGTGACGAAGGGCTGGTCGGCGAGTTCGTCGATGGTCACCGACATGCGGCCCGCCAGCGGGTGATCGAGTGGCACACCCGCCCCGACCGCCTCGTCGAACAGTCGCACCGCCTCCAGGCCCTCGGCATGAATCGGCTGCGAGGCGATACACAGATCGACCTCTTGGGCGCGCAGGCGACGAGCCAGTCCTCGGGCGGCGACCAGTGGAGTTCGATCTCGACAGCGGGGTGGGCCTGCTTGTAGTCCGCCAGCGGCCCGGTGAGGGTGAGGAACGTTTCCGACGCCAGTCTTACCGTGCCCAAGCCCCCGCTGGTGGCCTCGGCGACAGCGCGTCGCCCCGCATCGAGCTCACCGAGGGCACGTTCGACGTGGTCACGGAAGAGCCTGCCCGCGTCGTTCAGCCGGAGCCGTTTGCTCCGGTCAAACAGCGGTGCGCCCAGCTCGCTCTCCAACCGGGCGATGGTGCGGCGCAGCGACGGCTGGGCGATGTGGAACTCCTCGGCCGCCCGGCTAAGGTGCTGCAACCGGGCCACCACCAGGAATTGCCTGAGCGAGTTCAGCTCCATCACGCCCCCGATGCATAGCGTCACAGCAAATGCTGATCTTAGACAAGATCCACGGTAGTCGGGGTGCTCGGCGTACGACTGCGCGAGCACGTGGAGTGTGCTCCTGCCCACGGTCTACGTCCCTCTGCCGACTACGCCACCGCGCGGTCGAGCGAGTCCAGCAACCACGAATGCGCCTCGCCGACGGTGACGTCCTCGCCGGTGATGTCGCCGACGAGCTCCCAGTAGCGGCGCAGGCCCGGGCTTCGATCGACCGCCGCGGTGCGCAACAGGGCGCGCCGAAACGTGGGGCTGTCGACCGTGCCTCGTGTCGTCGCGTGCGCCTCGACGAACCGGTCGAGCAACGGTCCGGGCCCCGGCTGCTCACCCGCCCGTACGAGTGGCCGCGCAAGCTCGCACGCTTCGCCGATTCCCCCGTCCAGCAACGCCTTCTGGTAGGCGACGAACTCTTCGCCGGTACGTGTGCGTGCCCAAATCTGTTGCCGCAGCCGGTGATCGTCGACGATCCCGATCAGCGCGGCATACGCGACCACCTGCTCGGGACTCGGCTCGTTGGGTGGCTCGGGGACGCTGACCGAGATGAACATGCTCGCGCCGTCTTCGGACATCGAGGGCAGTGAGGGCAGCGCGATCCGGCACCAGAACGCCTCGAGCATGTGCTGTGCCGCCCGGCCGTCCGTGACCGCGGCCAGCAGCTCCAACCTCGCCGCCCGCTCGGCCGGTGCTGCCTGTTCGACCGCCCGGAGCGAGGCGCGGCGCCAGGCCAGCATGGCCAGCTCGACGTCGACCTTCGCGCGTTCCTGCGCGGCGGCTTCGGCGATGGAACGCCGGCCACCCAGCACGCTGTCGATCGCCGTCAGTCCGAGTCCGAGTGCGCGTAGCCGGCGCAGCAGCGTCAACCGCTCGACCGTGTGCGGGAGGAAACGACGGTGTCCGCCGGTGCTGCGGACCGACTCGACGAAGCCCTCGTCGCAGTAGAAGCGGATCGTACGGACGGGCACGCCGGTCAACTGTGAGAGCTCGCCGATGGACAGCGTGTCCGCGCGCACTTGAACCTCCACCCGGGTGGAGTTCCTACCCTACGCCGCATGACACAGCCTCATATCGACCAACTGGCCTCGGGCCTGCTCACACAGATCGCGGCGTTCGCGGATGCCGTGGACGGCGCCGACTGGGAGACCCCGGTGCCGACCTGCCCGGAGTGGCCGCTCCGGGTCCTCGTCGGACACCTCGGGCAGGCACCGCGCTGGGCGGCGGGAATCGTACGTGGCGCCGGCGGTGCGCCCGACGGCGTCCCCGATCCTCATGAAGCGGTGCCCCCGCGGGACTGGCGGGCATGGCTGCTCACGGGGGCGTCGGAACTTGTCGAGGCGGTACGGGCGATCGGTCCCGGCACCCCGGTCTGGACGCTCACCGGGCCGGGACCTGCGTCGTTCTGGCTGCGGCAGGCGGCGCACGACACGTCGGTGCACGCCGTCGACGCGGCGCTGGCGGCCGGTGTGCCGTACGCCCTCGAACCCGACCTCTCGGCCGACGCGGTGACCCAGTACCTGGAGCTGCTGTCCTCGCCGTCCGCCGCGGCGTTGAAGCCCGCGGTGGCCGCGTTGCGGGGCGCGGGCTCGATCGGGCTGCGACCGTCCGAAGGGGCGATCGAGGGGTGGCTGATCACGCGCACGCCGACGGGGGTGTCGTGGCGGCGGGGTACGGGGCCGACGGACGTGACCGTGACGGGTGCGGTGGAGGACCTGCTGTTGGTGCTGATGCGACGTCTGCCGCCACAGCGCGTGGCAATCGACGGGGACGGGCGGCTGTTCGACCACTGGCTGGCCCATTCCGCGCTGTAGGCAGGCCGGTGTGTGTCTCCGGAACAGGGCCCGAGGGGTACTGCCGGACCCCCGGTAGAGCCGTACCCCTTGTACCACTCCGCCCGACCGTGGCCGGTGTTTCTCTGAATACGGAACACCACTCGATCCGCCTTCGAACCGAACGGCAGAAAGGCCACACCATGACCACCGCACAGGAACGCATCACCACTCCGTTCGGGCCGGAGACCACCGCGGCAAGGGTGGTGGAAGGCGTCGGCCTGACCGGCCGCCGGGCCGTCGTCACCGGGGCCTCCTCGGGGATCGGCATGGAGACCGCGCGCGCCCTGGCCGCCGCGGGCGCCGAGGTCACACTCGCCGTCCGCGACCTCGAAGCGGGCAGGAGGACCGCCGCGGACATCACCGCCACCACCGGCAACGACCGCGTTCTCGTATCGTCGCTCGACCTGGCCGACCAGACCTCGGTGACCGCCTTCGCGGCCGGGTGGCACGGCCCTCTGCACATTCTGGTGAACAACGCCGGTGTCATGGCCACTCCCGAGACACGTACCCCCGAGGGCTGGGAGCTGCAGATCGCCACCAACCACCTCGGCCACTTCGCACTGACCACTGGGCTGCACGGCGCGCTCAAGGCGGCGGGGGACGCCCGGGTGGTCGTGGTCAGCTCGGTCGGCCACATCAATGGCGACGTCCACTTCGAGGACATCAACTTCGAGCACCGTCCCTACGACCCGTGGGCCGCCTACAGCCAGTCCAAGACCGCGAACATTCTGTTCACGGTCGAGGCCGCCCGGCGCTGGTCCGGGGACGGCATCAGCGTCAACGCCCTGAACCCCGGCCGGATCGCCGACACCAACCTCGCCCGGCACATCGGCTCTCCCACCAACGCACCGGCGTCGTTCGAACCGGGACACAGCGACGGCGTGTCCGTGAAGAATACGGAACAGGGCGCCGCCACATCCGTACTGCTCGCGGCCTCCCCGCTGGTCGAGGGTGTCACCGGGCGGTACTTCGAGGACTGCGACGAAGCCGAGAGGCACCAGCCGGGCATCCGGCGCGGCGTGGCCGCCTACGCCCTCGACCCGGTGAGGGCGGCACGGCTGTGGCAGGTCTCCCTCGGCATGCTCGCCCACGCGATATGAGCCTCAGGCCAGGGAGGTCCAGCAGTACCCCTCAGAGCCGTCTCCACAAAGCGAGCCGACCGTACGGTGGGAAACGTGAATGCCTCTCCGTCCCGAACCGGCGACAACAACGAACTGCGGGAGTTCCTGCGCTCGCGACGGGCACGCGTCACGCCGGAGGAAGCAGGGCTGGCGCCCTCGGCCACCGTGCGCCGGGTGCCGGGTCTGAGGCGCGAGGAAGTCGCCCAGCTGGCCGGTGTCAGCGTCGACTACTACGTACGCTTGGAGCGCGGACGACAGCCCAATGTGTCCGAATCGGTCCTTGAGGCCATCGCCCGCGCGCTACGGCTGACCGCTGACGAACGCCAGTATCTCTTCGCCCTCGTCAAGCCGGTGCGCATCCGCCCCAGAGTGCTGGCGCCGCAACGGGTCCGCCCGGCGCTGTACCGCGTGCTGGAAAGCATGGCCGATACGCCGGCCCTGGTCATCGGCCGCCGGACGGACGTACTGGCCACCAACAGGCCGGCCCGCGCGCTCTACGTGGACTTCGACGCCATGCCGCGGCGCGAGCGGAACCTGGCCCGTTTCACCTTCCTCGACGCAAGGGCCCGCTCGCTCTACGCCGACTGGACCGCGGTGGCGCAGGCAGCCGTCGCCGCTCTGCGGGTGTACGCGGGCGACCACCCGCACGACCCACAGCTGGCCGAGCTGATCGGCGAGCTCTCCCTGCGGGACACGGACTTCCGGCACTGGTGGGCCGCACACGACGTGCGGCGCCGGACGTACGGCTCGAAACACTTCCGCCACCCGCTGGTGGGCGACCTCCACCTCGACTACGAGGCCCTGGCGGTCATCGGCGACCCGGAACAGGTCCTCGGCGTCTACACCGCGGAGCCCGGATCGCCATCCGCCGAGGCGCTCGGTCTGCTGGCCGGCTGGACCGCGGACACGGCCGCCCACCGTGACGGCGTGGCGACACGGCAGAACGGATAAGCCCCGTCGCCACCCCTCGGACAAGACCGTCCGGCGCGCCTTGGTGGACCGTTCGGTCATGTGGACCGGGCCTCGGGTCGCGAGCCCTGCCCCTCGCCCGAAAAATATCACTATGGGCACTCATGACCAGAAGATCGCCGTCATCACCGGCGCCTCGCACGGCATAGGCGCCGCCCTCGCCGACGCCTACCGCAAGCTCGGCTACGCCGTCGTCGCGACGTCCCGCACCATCGCCCCCTCCCCCGACGCGGCCCTCCTGACCGTCCCGGGCGATATCGCCGACCCCGCCACCGCCGAACGTGTCATCGCCGCCGCCATCGAGCGGTTCGGCCGCATCGACACCCTGGTCAACAACGCGGGCATCTTCGTATCCAAGCCCTTCACCGACTACACCCAGGACGACTACGCCGCCGTGACCGGTGTGAACCTCGCCGGTTTCTTCCGCATCACCCAACTGGCCATCGAGCAGATGCTCACCCAGGGCGGCGGGCACATCGTCAACATCACCACCAGCCTGGTCGACAACGCCGACGCCCGCGTCCCCTCCGTACTGGCCTCGCTGACCAAGGGCGGCCTGCAGTCCGCCACCAAGTCCCTCGCCATCGAATACGCCACCCGCGGCATCCGCACCAACGCCGTCTCACCCGGCACCGTGAGGACCCCCATGCACCCCGAGGAGACCATCGCGGACCTCGCCGCGCTGCACCCGGTCGGCCGGATAGGCGAGGTGAGCGACATCGTGGACGCGGTGATCTACCTGGAGAACGCCCCGTTCGTCACCGGCGAAATCCTCCACGTCGACGGCGGCGTCAGCGCGGGCCATTGAAATGGGTCGACAAGCCCGTGGACCCCGACCCCGACGGGGGCCCGCTGACCGTGGCCCGCATCCTGGACGACGACGCCGTGGGGGCAACGGTGGCATTGGTAGCGTCGGCGTGTGCCGTGCCGGCCGGTACGGTGCGCCGCCCGACCGAGAGATACGTGATGTCCCTGACGATTCGCAGGGCCGTGATCCCCGCCGCCGGACTCGGCTCCCGTCTGCTGCCCCTGACGA
Source organism: Streptomyces sp. NPDC059679 (assembly GCF_042734105.1). Lineage (NCBI taxonomy): Bacteria > Bacillati > Actinomycetota > Actinomycetes > Kitasatosporales > Streptomycetaceae > Streptomyces > Streptomyces sp. NPDC059679. Next base: position 94,659 of record NZ_JBHWES010000018.1, read on the forward strand.
AGGCCACGCCGAAGGAGATGCTACCGGTCGGCGACAAGCCGGTCATCGAGCACACCGTGCGCGAACTGGTGGACTCCGGCATCACCGACATCACCATCGTCGTCTCCGGCGGCAAGAGCCTTATCCAGGACCACTTCCGCCCCAACCCCGCCCTCGTCGAACAACTCCGCGAAGACGGCAAGACGGCCTACGCGGACGCGGTGGAGGAAGTCGCGGAACTGGCCCGCCGGGGCCACATCACCTACCTCGACCAGTACGGCCCGTACGGCAACGGCACCCCGGTGCTGAACGCTGCCCGTGCCTTCGGCGACGAGCCGGTGCTGGTGCTGTGGCCCGACGACGTCTTCGTGGCCGAGGTCCCCCGCGCCCAGCAGTTGATCCGCGCGTATGAGCAGACCGGCTGCCCGGTGCTGGCCCTCATGCCGATGGACCCCAACGAGTCGCAGCGCTATGGCGTGCCCATCGTCAAGGAAGACCTCGGAGATGGCCAACTGCGCATCACCGGCCTGGTCGAAAAGCCCACGCCCGCTGCCGCCCCGTCCTCGTACGCGGCGATCGGCGGCTATGTCGTCACCCCCGGCATCATCGACGAACTGCGTGAGCAGACCCGCCGCTGGTACGAGCACAAGACCGGCGAGGTCTACCTGACCGACGCCATCAACGCCTACGCCTCCACCCGCGCGGTGTACGGGCAGGTCATCAAGGGCCGCTGGTACGACACCGGCAACCCGGCCGACTACCTGGTCGCCCAGATGGCGTCCGCCCTCGCCCACCCGGAGTACGGCCCCGTCCTACGCGGCCTGGTCGCCGGACTCGACGTCGGCCACGATGCCGCCCTCCGGTCGGAAACCAACACCTGACCTGCCGCTTTCTGTCCTGGGCCGCCCGCCCGCAGCGAGCGGCCCAAGGCAGGGCGCCCCTGGGGCCGGAGGAAACCCCCTACGCCGCGGTCGCGCTACAGCGGGCACGGATGAGCGCGATCACGGTGTCGGCGGTGTGGTCGAGGTAGCTGCGGCCATCGGGCAGCCACGCCTCCGGGCTGATGTAGCTGTGCGACCCGAGGTGGGTGGCCGGGTCCAGCCGGTGCACGGTGATCTTCCCGGCGCGGTCGGCCCGGTTCCATCCGCTGCGGCGGAACAGCCGCCAGCGCTGAGGGAAGATCCAGGTGCCGACCCGCTCAATCCAGTCACCCGCGCTGGTGAGCTGATGTACGTGCTCGGCATGAGTGAGGTCGTTGACGCCGTTGTGGAACCCGCCAAGCGTGATCAACAGGAGCGGGGAGCGTAGCCGGGTGTGCAATTCCTCGACCGCGCCGGTGGCGACCTGGGCGCCGCCGCTGTAGCTGAGCAGCACCACGGGGATACCGCTGTCGGGCCGGTAGCCGGCGAGCCGGAGCTGAGTGACGATCTGGGAACCGACGGCCCGGTTGTACAGGGGGCGGTACCGGTGGTCGGCGGCGACGAAGATCTGCATGACATTGTGCAGGAACAGCAGCAGCCCGATGTGGCGGCGCAGCCACACCCACACCGGCCGATCGGCAAGCGGGTCGGCCAGCGGCGAGTAGGGCTGCACCTGCCCCAGCACCCGCAGCTCCGGCGCTCCGGCGATCAGGGCCTTGACCAGCTGGCCGCCGTCCCGGGTGTCGCGGACGCGGCGTTTCCCGATGCCGTCCAGGTAGACGAGGTAGGCATCCGGGGGACCATCGGGGGCCGCACCCCGGGCGTAGGGCACGCCCTCCGGGAGCTCGGTGGTAGGGGACCGCCAGCCGGCGCTGTAGGCCAGCACCTCGTAGCGGGCCAGCAGAGCTTCGGCGAGCAGAACCGGCCCAAGCACACAGACCCAGACCAGGAAATCGCTCATGCGACCGGCTCCAGCGCCTCGGTCGCACTGAGCCTCACGACCATCCGGCGGACAACCTCCACCGCGATACCGAGCCCGGCCCCGGAGACGGCCACGCAACCGGCGGCGGCCCACCAGCCCAGCCCGGTCGCCGCGGCGAGCGGATCGGCCAGACCGGCACCGACCCCCACGAAGAGCAGCAGGTGGAGCAGGGGCCCGAGCAGCGGGAACGCAAGGACGGCAGCGAGCAGCAGCGGGGCGGCCAGGCCGGGTGTCCACGCCAACCCGCCGCCTTGCAGCGGAGGGGACAGCACCAGCTTGGCCAGGGTCCACGCGGTCAGCGGCCACAGCGCGAACACAGCGCTCTCGACGAGGCCACCGGGCAGCAGCAACCCGGCCACAAAAGTCCGTGACATGCCAGGCCGGCGCGCTACCAGAGGCAGGATGCGCCCGGCTGCCTCCGACAGCCCGGCGAACAGCAGCAGGACGATGACGACAGGTGACATCACTCAGCCTCGCTGTGCCGGATCGCCGGGAGCCGGCTGACTGACCGGGCCGTCCGCATGCAGGTACCTTTCGAGCTCGTCGGCGGCTCGCCGATATCCCCCCGCCTCGTGCTGGGCGGCCTGCACGGTGGTCGCGGCTGCCCGGAACCGGGGGTCGCCGAGCAGGCGCCGGGCGAGGGCACGTACGGAGTCCTCGGTGACGTCCTCCGTACGGATCGACAGGCCGGCGCCGAGCTCGGCGACGCGTCGGGCCACGATCGGCTGGTCAGCGCCCTGCGGGACCACGAGCAAAGGAACCCCGGCGTACAGGGCCTCGTTGGCGCTGTTCATCCCGCCGTGGGTGACGAAGATCGCCGCGCGGGCCAGTACCTCCAGTTGCGGCACAGAGCGGCGGGCGAGCACGTTGGCCGGCAACGGACCCAGCGCGGCGGGATCGGTCTGCCCGGTGGAGACGATCACAGTGCCGCCCAGCGGGGCGAGCGAGGTGGCGAAGGTGCGCAGCAGCCGCGGGTCGGCGTTGAACACCGTGCCCAGCGAGGCGTACAGCACCGGGTCCCGCAACTGATCGGCCGGGAAAGACGGGTCGACGAGGCGGGCGCCGATGCTCGGGCCGACGAACCGGTAGGACTCGTCGAAGTCCTCGACGGCAGGCTGGAACGCCCGCGAGGTGTAGACCAGATTGAGCGGCTGGCGGATGCTTCCCACGTCGACCGGCGGCAACCCACGCGTGTCGAAGCGGCGGCGCAGCTCCCAGCGCGACCGCAGGTAGCCCTGGACGCTGCGGGGCCGAGCCGTCGCCGCGGCCAGCAGGTCCCACGAGCTGCGGGTGGGGCTGGGCACATGCCGGTTGAACGCGAACGTAGTGTGCGACGCCACCGCCGGCACCTTGAGTTCGCGGGCAGCGACCGCGCCCCACAAACAGGCATTGTCGTGGACGATCAGGTCGGGCCGGACGCGGCGCAGGTCGGTGAGCACAGCGGGCAGCAAGCGGACGGCGGTGTGCGCAAGCCCCTCTATGAGCGTGAGCGGCGTCGGCCGTTCGGGGAGCGGCTGCTCGCCCCCGGGGTAGAGGCACACCGTCGCGCCGGTGGCCTCGATCTCCTCACGGAACGCGGGCGAGGTGTAGTACGTGACGGTATGGCCACGCCGGACAAGCTCGGCCACGACCGGCAGCGTCGGGTTGACGCGCCCGTGCATGGCGATGTTGAGGAACGCGATGGTACTCACAGGCCGGCCCCCAAGACGGCGTGCCGGCTCGTGCCAATGCACCGACCTGCGGCGATAAGTAACCCTCATGATCAACCTCTCTCACCACGGCACCGGACCCGCGGGTTCCCGTGGTTAGACCGAGGGACCGCCCGATCTGTGACACGCCGAGGCTCGTCTCAGGGTCTCCGCACCTTCACGCGCGCGGCGTCGCGACACTGACAGAGGCCAGCGACTGAGCAGCACTATTACGGAGGAGCCCCAAGCCATGTCCGAGAACGTGGACGCGCCCGTCATCCTGAGCAACGAGCCCGGGAGCTTCGCCCGGAGCGTGCTGGCCGAGCGTCATCCGGCGCTCATCGAGCGGGTGCGCGCGGCCTTCCCGTACGGCCCCGGGCAGCACCGGGCGCTCGATGCCCTGCTCACGGAGTGCGCCGAGGGCGTGATCACCCCCCTCGGCCCTGCCGCGTCGGACCACGACCAGTGGACGGAATGGGGCGGGGGCTACTTCGGCCGCTCCTGGTTCGATGTGCCGTTCCTGTGGGCGGAGAGCTACTTCTACCGGAAACTCCTCGAAGCGGTGGGATACTTCGTGACGGGCCCATGGCAAGGCATCGATCCATTCCGGCCCTTCAAGCAGGCGGAGTTGCACACCGAAGAGGCAGAAGCCGAACTGACGGCGCTGGACCGCCTCGCGCTGCGGCCCGTCGATGAGCAGGCCCAGGCGCTCCTGTACGGGTCTCTGTGGGGCAACCGCGCGGACCTCGGCTTCAGCATGACCCCCGGCAGCCACACAACAACCGGCGCCGAAAGCCCACTCATCGCGGACGACTCAGCCGAACTGTGGTCGCTGCTGCCCGCCGGAGGTCCGAACGCGGTCTGCCTCGTCGCGGACAACGCGGGCCGCGAACTCGTCCCCGACCTGCTCCTCATCGACCACCTGCTGCGGCACCAGCACGCCGAACACATCACCCTCCACGTCAAGCCGTACCCGTACTACGTCTCCGACGCCACAACCGCCGACGTCATCGACTGCCTGCGCCACCTGAAGCAGGCCGACGGCGTCGCCGGCGTGGTCGGCAAGCGGCTGTGGGAGTCGATCGGGCGCGGTCGGCTCACCCTTCGAACCCACGACTTCTTCTGCGCACCGCTGCCGTATGCGGATATGCCCGAAGACCTGCGCCAGGAATTCGCAGACGCCACCGTCACCATCATGAAGGGCGACCTGAACTACCGCCGCCTCGTGGGCGATCGGCTCTGGCCCGCGACCACGTCATTCGCGGAGCGCACCGCGTACTTCCCCAGCCCCGTGGCGGCCCTGCGCACGCTGAAGTCCGACGTGATCGTCGGACTCGACGAGCGAACAGAAGCATCGCTCACCGCCGCGCACGACCAGCGGTGGCGCACCAGCGGCACCCATGCGCTCATCCAGGTGCGGCGATGACGGTGGCGACACCCCACCCGATGGGGCAGATGCGCAGAAGTTGCCCACCGTCCACGACGAACGTATGGCCGCACACAAAGTCGCTGAGCACCAGATGAACGATGGCTTCCGCCACTTCATCGACACTGCCCAGGCGGCCGACCGGAGTGGTCTATAGGCCAGCACCGCCGCGCATGGGGCGGGAGATTTCGCCGGCGTTGTTGATGAGGATGTCGACCGGTCCGATCTCCCGTTCAATCTCGGCACCCGTCTCCCTCACCTCCCCCGGTTCGGCGGCATCGCATTCGATCGCGTGCGCCATCCGGCCGAGCGCCTTGATCTCTTCCACGACCTCCGCCGCCGCGGCGGCATTCTGGAAGTAGGTGATGACGATATCGGCACCTTCCAAGCGGTCGAAATACTGCGTACGACAGCACACGAGGCTTGCGTAGCTGAAGATGAATTTGTTCAACTCGCCGAGCACAGTGGAGGGGGCAAGCTCCCCAGCCAGGAGACGGGATCATAGCCGACCACCTGTTTGCCCAGGAAGCGAGTCAGCCACTCCGCCGAGCCGAAATCCTGATCGGCGAGATGCGTGCCGACCGCCCTGAGATCGATCCTTATCGGCAGAGCATTGTCGCGGTGCTCCGTGGACCAGTTTCGGAGCGATGCCCCTGCGTCGAGAGGCGTGCCGCGCGCGGCCGGGTTGTCCAAGAAGACCGCACCCGGCACAGCAGAAGGCTCCCGCCAAAGCCATAACCAGCCGACGGGAAGAAGCACGAAGAAGAGGGCTGTGACAGAAAAATCACAACCCTCTCAAGCACGCACAAAACAGTGTCCGAGGGGGGACTTGAACCCCCACGCCCGATAAAGGGCACTAGCACCTCAAGCTAGCGCGTCTGCCATTCCGCCACCCGGACAGGGTCTGCTCCGCGGTTCCCCGCGGCGACAGGGACAACGATACCAAGGTTTTGGAGTGCGTTTCACCTGCGTAAGGGCCAGGCCCCGGGCCGCGCCGACCTGCGGTGACGCGGCCGGGGCCTGGCTAAGGGTCACGGTGGGTGGTCAGGCGGTGCCCGGCGGCCTCAGGCGGGCATCAGGTGGTAGTCGGGGAAGTTGCCGGGGGCGCGGTCGGGGCCGGGGCCTTCGGTGACGGCGTGGACAAGGAGGTCGCCGCCGACGAAGGCGCCGCGCCAGGAGGCGCCGAAGCCGCCGAAGAGCTCGTCGCGGTCGCCGCGGGAGCGGGCTTTGCCGTGGCCGGTTTTGAAGGCGCGGATCTGGGGGGCGAGGCGCTGGTAGGTGGCGGGGTCGTCGCAGGAGAGGGTGGCGACGAGGGCGCCGTTGCTGGCGTTCATGGCTGCCAGCAGTTCGGCCTCGGTGTCGACCAGGACGAGGGTGTCGACGGGGCCGAAGGGTTCGGCGTGGTGGAGGGGGGAGGACGGGGGCGGGTTGAGGAGGGTGACCGGGGCCAGGTAGGCGGAGCGGTCCTGGTCGGGGAGGAAGTGGCCGCCGGCGAGGTCGCCGCGGTGGAGGGGGATGGCGCCGCGGTCGATGGCCTCGGCTACCTGGTCGCCCAGTTCCTTGGCCTTGGCGGCGTTGATCAGGGGGCCGAAGTCGAGGTCGGGGAGGGGGTCGGCCGGGTGCTCGACGGCGAGGGGGTGGCCGAGGCGGATGGCGCGTACGGCGGGGAGGTAGACGGCGAGGAAGGCGTCGAAGGAGGAGCGCTGGACGACGAAGCGGGGGTAGGCGGTGCAGCGCTGCTTGGCGTAGTCGAAGGTCTTGCGGATCTGAGGGCCGAGCTCGTCCCAGCCGGTGAAGTTCCAGATGCCCCAGGCGTTGAGGCCCTCCTGTTCGAGGATGTGGCGTTTGCCGAGGTCGGCGACGGCGGTGGCGACGCGGGCGCCGGTGTCGCGGCCGCCGACGAAGGAGACGCAGCCGATCTCGGGCGAGCGGACCAGGGCCTCGGAGAGTTCGCCGCCGCTGCCGCTGACCAGGGTGAGCGGGACGCCCTCACGGGCGGCGAGGGCGGCGGCGAGGGTGAGGCAGGCGAGGCCGCCGTCAGTGGGGGTCTTGGCGATCACGGCGTTGCCCGCGAGGGCCTGGACCAGCATGGCGTGGCCGAGGACGCTCATCGGGTAGTTCCAGCTGGCGATGTTGGAGACCGGGCCGGGCAGCGGGGAGCGGCGCTCCAGCATGCGGTCGATCTCGTCGGCGTACCAGCGGACGCCGTCGATGGCCCGGTCGACGTCGGCCTGGGCGAGCCGCCAGGGCTTGCCGATCTCCCAGACCAGGAGGAGGGAGAGCAGTTCGCGGTGGGCGGCGAGGGCGTCGAGGGTGGCGACGACGCGGGCGCGGCGCTCGGGGAGGGCGATATGGCGCCAGGCGCGGTGCTGGTCGAGGGAGGCGCGTACGGCCTGGCGGGCGGTGGCCGCGTCCAGGCGGGGCGGGCCGGCGATGGGGGTGCCGTCGACCGGGGTGACGGCGGGGAGGGGGTGGCCGTCGGCGTGCCAGCGGCCGTCCCACAGGTTGAGGACACGGTCGTCCCGGAACGCCTCGGGCGCGGCGGCCAGGCTGCGCTGCCAGGCGTCGGCCCAGGTGGTGCCGGGTTTATGGGTGAGGGTGGCTGCCATCCTCATCACCTTCCCTGGCCGGCCCGGCGCACATCACCGGCGTCCGCCAGAAGGGCGAACACCAGCTCGGCCGTCTCCGTCGGCGTGGCCCCGACCCGTACGCCGGCCGCCTCCAGCGCCTCCTTCTTGGCCCGGGCGGTGCCCGAGGAGCCGGAGACGATGGCCCCGGCGTGGCCCATGGTCTTGCCCTCGGGGGCCGTGAAGCCCGCTATGTAGCCGACCACCGGCTTGGTCACCCGCTCGGCGATGAAGCGCGCCGCCCGCTCCTCCGCGTCGCCGCCTATCTCGCCGATCATCACGATCACGTCGGTGTCGGGGTCGGCCTCGAACGCGGCCAGGGCGTCGATATGGGTGGTGCCGATCACCGGGTCGCCGCCGATGCCCACGCACGACGAGAAGCCGATGTCCCGCAGCTCGTACATCAGCTGGTACGTCAGCGTGCCCGACTTCGACACCAGGCCGATCCGGCCCGGTTTGGTGATGTCGGAGGGGATGATGCCCGCGTTGGACTGGCCCGGGGAGATCAGACCCGGGCAGTTCGGGCCGATGATCCGGGTGGCGCGGGCCCGGGCGTAGGCATGGAAGGCGACCGCGTCGTGCACCGGGATGCCCTCGGTGATGACGACGGCGAGCGGGATCCCGGCGTCGGCCGCCTCGATGACCGCGGCCTTGGCGAACGGCGGCGGCACGAAGACGACCGTTACATCGGCGCCGGTGGCGCCCACCGCCGCGGATACGGAGCCGAAGACCGGCACCGTACGGCCGTCGACGTCGACCCGGACCCCGGCCTTGCGCGGGTTGACCCCGCCGACGATGTCGGTGCCGGCCGCGAGCATCCGGCGGGTGTGCTTCATGCCCTCCGCGCCGGTCATGCCCTGGACGATGACCTTGCTGTCCTTGGTGAGGAAGATTGCCATGAGCGTAAGCCCCCTTAGGCCGCGACTGCCGCGAGTTCGGCGGCCCGCGCCGCGGCGCCGTCCATGGTGTCCACCTGGTGTACGAGCGGATGGGCGCGCTCGGCGAGGATCGCCCGGCCGCGCGCCGCGCTGTTGCCGTCGAGCCGGACGACCAGCGGTTTGCTGAGGCTGACGGTGTCCAGGGCGCGGACGATGCCCTCGGCCACCGCGTCGCAGGCGGTGATCCCGCCGAAGACGTTGACGAGGACGGACCGTACGTCGGGGTCGCCGAGGACGACGGAGAGGCCGTCCGCCATCACCTCGGCCGAGGCGCCGCCGCCGATGTCGAGGAAGTCGGCGGGGCGGGCGCCGCAGCCCGCGACCACGTCGAGGGTGGACATGACCAGCCCCGCGCCGTTGCCGATGACGCCGACCTGGCCGTCCAGCTTGACGTAGTTCAGGCCCTTGGCCGCCGCCTTCGCCTCCAGGCCGACACCCCCGGTGTCCTCGTACGCGTACGCCCGGCGGAAGCTCGCGTTGTCGTCCAGCGTCACCTTGCCGTCCAGCGCCACGATCGCCCCGCCGCGCGTCACCACGAGCGGGTTGACCTCGACCAGCAGCGCGTCCTGCTCGGTCAGCACGGTCCACAGCCGGCGCAGGGTCCCCGCCACCTCGGCCGGCAGCCCGCCCCCCGCCGCGATCTCGGCGGCCTTCGCCTCGGTCACGCCCTCCGCCGGGTCCACCTCGATGCGGGCCACCGCCTCGGGGCGGCGGGCCGCCACCTCCTCGATCTCCATGCCGCCCTCGGCGGAGGCGATCGCCAGGAAGCGGCCGCGGGCCCGGTCCAGGGCGTAGCCGACGTAGAACTCGCGCTCCACGTCCACCGGTTCGGCGACCATCACCCGGTGGACGGTGTGCCCCTTGATGTCCATGCCGAGGATCTGACGGGCGGTCAATTCCGCCGCCGCCGGGTCCGCGGCGAGCTTCACCCCGCCCGCCTTGCCCCGTCCCCCGGTCTTCACCTGCGCCTTGACGACGACTCGGCCGCCCAGCCGCCCGGCCGCCGCGCGGGCCGCGGGCGCCGAGTCCACGACCTCCGCCCGTGGCACCAACACGCCGTAGCGCTCGAAGAGTTCCCGTGCCTGATGTTCGAACAGGTCCATGCCCGCTCCTTCGGTCCCAGTCACAGCGCTTGGTCAAACCCTTGCCGCACGCCCCCTGGACATCGATCAGTCGATGCGGGATAACAATGTTCATACCGCATAACGTCGACTGTATGCAATCTGCAAGACCTGATCGCGAGACCGCACCCCCACCCCCTACGAAGGGACGCGCATCGCCATGCCCGACGACAGCCAGGAACTCATCTCCGGCGGGCACTTGGTCGCCAAGGCGCTCAAAGCCGAGGGCGTCGAGGTCATCTACACGCTCTGCGGCGGCCACATCATCGACATCTACGACGGCTGCGTCGACGAGGGCATCGACGTCATCGACGTACGCCATGAACAGGTGGCCGCCCACGCCGCCGACGGCTACGCCCGCATCACCGGCAAGCCCGGCTGTGCCGTCGTCACGGCCGGCCCCGGCACCACCGACGCGGTCACCGGCGTCGCCAACGCCTTCCGCGCCGAGTCCCCCATGCTGCTCATCGGCGGACAAGGCGCCCACACCCAGCACAAGATGGGGTCCCTCCAGGACCTCCCGCACGTCGACATGATGGCGCCGATCACCAAGTTCGCCGCCACCGTCCCGGACACCGCCCGCGCCGCCGACATGGTGTCCATGGCCTTCCGGGAGTGCTACCACGGCGCCCCGGGCCCGTCCTTCCTGGAGATCCCGCGCGATGTCCTGGACGCCAAGGTCCCGGCCGCGAAGGCCCGTATCCCCGAGGCCGGGAAGTACCGGGCCTCCACCCGCAGCGCCGGCGACCCCGAGGCCGTCGAAAAGCTGGCCGACCTGCTGGTGCGGGCCGAGAAGCCGGCGATCCTGCTGGGCAGCCAGGTGTGGACCTGCCGGGGCACCGACGCGGCCATCGAGCTGGTGCGGACGCTGAATGTGCCCGCGTACATGAACGGAGCGGGGCGCGGCACCCTGCCGCCCGGCGACCCGCACCACTTCCAGCTCTCCCGCCGCTACGCCTTCTCCAACGCCGATCTGATCGTGATCGTCGGCACCCCGTTCGACTTCCGGATGGGCTACGGCAAGCGGCTCTCCCCCGACGCGACGGTCGTCCAGATCGACCTCGACTACCGCACCGTCGGCAAGAACCGCGACATCGACCTCGGCATCGTCGGCGACGCGGGCCTGGTCCTGTCCGCCGTCACCCAGGCCGCCTCGGGCCGGATCAACGGGGGCGCGGACCGGCGCAAGGAGTGGCTGGACGAGCTGCGCGCCGCCGAGCAGACCGCGATCGAGAAGCGGCTGCCGCAGCTGCGCTCGGACGCCTCCCCCATCCATCCGTACCGCCTGGTCAGCGAGATCAACGACTTCCTCACCGAGGACTCGATCTACATCGGCGACGGCGGCGACATCGTCACCTTCTCCGGCCAGGTGGTGCAGCCCAAGTCGCCCGGCCACTGGATGGACCCGGGCCCGCTGGGCACCCTCGGCGTCGGCGTGCCGTTCGTGATGGCCGCCAAGCAGGCCCGCCCCGACAAGGAGGTCGTGACCCTCTTCGGGGACGGCGCGTTCTCCCTCACCGGCTGGGACTTCGAGACGCTGGTCCGCTTCAACCTGCCCTTCGTCGGCATCGTCGGCAACAACTCCTCGATGAACCAGATCCGTTACGGCCAGAAGGCCAAGTACGGCGAGGAGCGCCAGCGGGTCGGCAACACCCTCGGCGATGTGCCGTACGACCAGTTCGCGCGGATGCTCGGCGGCTACGGCGAGGAGGTCCGCGACCCGGCGGACATCGCCCCGGCCCTGCGGCGCGCCCGCGAGTCCGGCAAACCGTCGCTGATCAACGTCTGGGTCGACCCGGACGCGTACGCCCCCGGAACGATGAACCAGACGATGTACAAGTAAAGGGGCCATGAGATGACCAAGGCTCTTGAGGGCGTACGCGTCCTCGACATGACGCACGTACAGTCCGGTCCCTCCGCCACCCAGCTGCTGGCCTGGCTCGGCGCGGACGTCATCAAGCTGGAGTCCGTCACCGGCGACATCACGCGCAAGCAGCTGCGCGACCTCCCGGACGTCGACTCCCTCTACTTCACGATGCTCAACTGCAACAAGCGGAGCATCACCCTCAACACCAAGACCGAGCGCGGCAAGGAGATCCTCACCGAGCTCATCCGGCGCAGCGATGTCATGGTGGAGAACTTCGGCCCGGGCGCCGTGGACCGCATGGGCTTCAGCTGGGAGCGCATCCAGGAGATCAACCCGCGGATCGTCTACGCCTCGATCAAAGGCTTCGGCGACGGCCCGTACACCAAGTTCAAGGCGTACGAGGTGGTCGCGCAGGCCATGGGCGGGTCGATGTCCACGACCGGGTTCGACGACGGGCCGCCGCTGGCGACGGGCGCGCAGATCGGCGACTCGGGCACCGGGGTGCACTGTGTGGCGGGCATCCTGGCCGCGCTCTACCAGCGCACCCGCACCGGGCGCGGCCAGCGCGTCAATGTGGCCATGCAGCACGCGGTGCTGAATCTGTGCCGGGTCAAGCTGCGCGATCAGCAGCGGCTGGCGCACGGCCCGCTCGCGGAGTACCCGAACGAGAGCTTCGGGGACGAGGTGCCGCGCTCGGGCAACGCGAGCGGCGGCGGACAGCCGGGCTGGGCGGTCAAATGCGCGCCCGGCGGGCCCAACGACTATGTGTACGTCATCGTGCAGCCCGTCGGCTGGCAGCCGATCACGGAGCTGATCGGGCGGCCGGAGCTGGCCGAGGACCCGGAGTGGGCGACCCCCGAGGCGCGGCTGCCCAAGCTGGCCAAGATGTTCCAGCTGATCGAGGAGTGGTCGAGCACCCTGCCCAAGTGGGAGGTGCTGGAGGCGCTGAACGCCCACAACATCCCCTGCGGGCCGATCCTGTCCACCAAGGAGATCGTCGAGGACGCGTCGCTCGCGGCCAACGAGATGGTGGTGCGGGTCGATCACCCCGAGCGCGGCACCTTCACCACCGTCGGTTCGCCGCTGAAGCTCTCCGACTCCCCGGTCGAGGTCGAGCGCTCGCCACTGCTGGGCGAGCACAACGAAGAGGTGTACGTCGGGGAGCTGGGCCTCGGCGACGAGGAAGTACGGCTGCTCAAAGCGAACGGAGTGATCTGACGGTGGCAGACCAGACCAGCTACGACACGGCGGTCGTACGGGCCGTGCTCGACGCCGCGCGCGCCGAGGGGCGTTCGGCGCTGACGGCCCCCGAGGGCAAGCTGATCACCGACGCGTACGGGATTCCGACCCCGGCCGAGGGGCTGGCGGAGTGCGCGGACGACGCGGTGGCGCTCGCCGACCGGATCGGCTTCCCGGTCGCCCTCAAGATCGTCTCCCCGGACATCCTGCACAAGACCGACGCGGGCGGGGTCAAGGTGGGGCTGACGTCGGCGGCCGAGGTGCGCGGCGCGTTCACCACGATCGTGACCAACGCCCGCACGTACGACCCGAAGGCGCGGATCCAGGGCGTGCAGGTGCAGCAGATGGTGCCGGCGGGCGGCCAGGAGGTCATCGTCGGCGCGGTCACCGACCCGACCTTCGGAAAGGTCGTCGCGTTCGGCCTCGGCGGGGTGCTGGTGGAGGTGTTGAAGGACATCACCTTCCGGCTGGCCCCGGCGAGCGGGGACGACGCGCTGTCGATGCTGGACTCCATCCGGGCCGCCGAGGTGCTGCGCGGCGTACGCGGCGGGGCGGCGGTGGACCGGGAGGCGCTGGCCGACCTGGTGGTCCGGGTCTCCAGGCTGGCCGCCGACTTCCCCGAGATCGCCGAGGTGGACCTCAACCCGGTGTTCGCCTCCGCGAGCGGGGTGCTGGCCGCCGACGTACGGATCCTGCTCAGCGACACACCGCCCGCCGAGCGGCGCCGCTACTCGCGCGAGGAGATCCTGGCCGCGATGCGGCGGCTGATGCAGCCGCGCTCGGTCACCGTGATCGGCGCCTCCAACGAGCAGGGCAAGATCGGCAACTCGGTGATGCGCAATCTCATCGACGGCGGTTTCCCCGGCGAGATCCATCCGGTGAACCCCAAGTCCGACGACATCCTGGGCCGCAAGGCGTACAAGTCGGTGACGGATGTGCCGGGCGAGGTGGACGTGGCGGTCTTCGCGATCCCCGCCAAGTTCGTCCCCGCGGCGCTGGAGGAGGTCGGCCGCAAGGGCATCCCCAACGCCGTCCTCATCCCCTCCGGCTTCGCCGAGACCGGTGAACACGAGCTGCAGGAGCGGATCGTGGCGATCGCCGAGGAGCACGGGGTCCGGCTGCTTGGGCCGAACATCTACGGCTACTACTCCACCTGGCAGGACCTGTGCGCCACCTTCTGCACCCCGTACGACGTCAAGGGGCCGGTGGCGCTCACCTCGCAGTCCGGTGGCATCGGGATGGCCATCCTCGGCTTCGCCCGCACCACCCGTACCGGTGTGTCGGCGATCGTCGGCCTCGGCAACAAGTCGGACGTGGACGAGGACGACCTGCTCACCTACTTCGGCGAGGACCCCAACACCCAGTGCATCGCCATGCATCTGGAAGACCTCAAGGACGGCCGCGCCTTCGTCGAGGCCGCGCGCGCCACCGTGCCGAAGAAGCCGGTCGTGGTGCTCAAGGCGGGCCGTACGGCGGCGGGCGCCAAGGCCGCGGGCTCCCACACCGGGGCGCTGGCCGGGGACGACGCGGTCTACGACGACATCCTGCGGCAGGCCGGGGTGATCCGCGCCCCGGGCCTGAACGAGATGCTGGAGTACGCGCGGGCGCTGCCCGTGCTGCCCACGCCACAAGGTGACAACGTCGTCATCATCACCGGGGCCGGGGGCTCGGGGGTGCTGCTGTCCGACGCCATCGTCGACAACGGGCTGTCCCTGATGGAGATCCCGCCGGACCTCGACGCGGCCTTCCGCCGCTTCATCCCGCCCTTCGGCGCGGCCGGCAACCCGGTCGACATCACCGGGGGCGAGCCGCCGGCCACCTACGAGGCCACCATCCGGCTGGGCCTGGAGGACCCGCGCATCCACGCGCTCGTCCTCGGCTACTGGCACACCATCGTCACCCCGCCCATGGTGTTCGCCGAGCTCACGGCGCGGGTCGTCGAGGAGTTCCGGGCGCGCGGGATCCACAAGCCCGTGGTGGCCTCCCTCGCGGGCGACACCGAGGTCGAGGAGGCCAGCCAGTACCTCTTCGAGCACGGCGTGGTGGCCTACCCCTACACCACCGAGAAGCCGGTGGCCGTCCTGGGCGCGAAATACCGCTGGGCCCGGTCGGCGGGGTTGCTCACGTAAAAGCGCACCGTTCTCCGAGCACGAAGAGTTTGGACAGGGGGCGCTGGCCAGTTCCTTCGAAGCCAAGGGGACGTCATGAGCACAGAGCAACACCGGGATGGGACCGTGCCATTCCGCGAAGTGCAAGACGGCAAGGGGCGCATCTACCGCATCGGTGAGACGGACCGCGACATTCTCGGACACAGCCGGAAGTTGATGGTCTATCTGCCGTGGATCGCGATGATGGCCATCAGCGTGTCCGAGTACGCATACGGATCGGCCGAGGACACGCTCTCCGAAGCACACGGCTGGAGCCAGAGCAACACCTTCTGGATCCTGAGCGTGTGGGTGTTCTTCCAGGCCGGGATCGCCTTCCCGGCCGGCTGGATGCGGGAGAGGGGGATACTGACCGCCCGCAGGGCGATGTTCACCGGGTCGGCGCTGTGTCTGATCGGCTTCCTCGCCCTCTCCCACCTCGACAACGTTGCCGCCGCGATCTTCGGCTTCGGCGTCGTCGGGGGGCTCGGCTCCGGGCTCGTCTACGCCACCTGCATCAATATGGTGGGCAAGTGGTTCCCGGAGCGGCGCGGCGCGAAGACCGGGTTCGTCAACGGCGGCTTCGCATACGGCGCACTGCCGTTCATCTTCATCTTCAACTACTGGTTCGACACCGGAAACTACAACGAGGTGCTCGACCTCATCGGTGTCTATGTGCTGATCGTGGTGGCGGTCTGCGCCTGGTTCTTCAAGGACCCGCCCAAGAACTGGTGGCCCGCGCATATCGACCCGATCCGCTTCAGCGGCAACGCCAAGAGCGCGGCGAGCCTGGCCAAGAACCCGCCCGCGGTGCGGCAGTACACGCCCAAGGAGGCCATCAGGACGGGCATGCTGCCACTGATGTGGCTGTCGCTGGTGATGACGGCCGGGGTGTCCATCTTCGGCATCTCCTTCCAGGTCGACTACGCCAAGGAGGTGGGCTTCGGCCCGCTGGTCGCGGCCTCGTCGATGGGCGTCATGTCCGTCATCAACGGCGTGGGGCGCGGGGTCGTGGGCTGGCTGTCGGACATCTGGGGGCGCAAGAACACCCTGGTGTTCGTGATCGTGGTCCTGGGGCTCGCGCAGTTCGGGGTGATCTGGGCCGGAAACCTGCACAACGAGGCGCTGTTCCTCGTCTTCGCCTTCCTCTCCGGCTTCGGCGGTGGCGCCTTCTACCCGATGTTCGCCGCCCTGACCCCGGACTACTTCGGCGAGAACTACAACGCCACCAACTACGGCCTGGTGTACAGCGGAAAGCTGGTCAGCGGGCTGTTCGGCGGCGGCCTCGGCTCCATGGTGGTCGACGACTGGGGGTACGACGGGGCGTACGCGCTGGCCGGCGGCATCTCCATGGTGGCGGCCGCGGTCGCCCTGCTGCTGCGCCCGCCGGGCCGGCCACGGGTCCGGGACATCGCGCCCAACCCACAGCCGATCAGCCGGGAGGCGGTCTGACGGCGACGTGAGACAGGCCGTCGTACGGCGGCGCGAGCCTCGTACGGTGGCGGATTCGGGACGGCGGCACGCCTGCACCATGGGCGTGCCGCCGTCCCGCGTTTCCCCGGGGCAACTGGGACCACGAGGGATCAACCGCGGGCTACTGGGCGCTCGCGGTGGGGCGCACCACGATCCGTTCACATCGACCTCGGCGGGCCGGCTGACGGCGAAGGCGATGGCATCCGCGACCGCCGACGCGGGGATGGCCACCGCGCGATATGCCTTCATCGCCTCGCGGGCCTCCGGGTCGGAGATCGAATCGGCGAGTGCGGCCCAAGGACCACGCCGGAGCGCTGCGACCGCATACCGGACCATCCCACCAAGACGTACGGGATGGCTCTTAGCCTGGACGCATGGCTGACAACTGACAACCACCTGGGAGACTTTCTGCGTACGCGGCGCGCCGCCCTGCGGCCGGAGGACATCGGCATGCCGAGCCACGGGTTGCGCAGGGTCGCCGGGCTGCGCCGTGAGGAGGTCGCGGTCCTGGCCGGGATGAACGTCGACTACTACACGCGGCTGGAACAGGGCCGTGAGCGCCATCCCTCGCCCCAGGTGGTCGACGCCCTCGGCCGCGCCCTGCGCCTCGATCCGGACTCCCGGGCCCATCTGCACCGAGTGGCCGGGGTGGCGCCGGGCACACGGCCCGCCGCCACCGTGTCCCCGGCGCTGCGCCAGCTGATGGACGGCTACCCGAACACCCCGGCGTTCGTGATCAACCGCACGATGGACATCCTCGCTGCCAACGCCCTGACCGACGCCCTGTACGCCCCGTTCGCAGCGGCGGACAATCTGGTCCGCATGGCCTTCCTGGACCCCGTGGCGCGTGGCTTCTACCCGGACTGGGACTGGACGGCCCAGGCCACCGTGGCCAATCTGCGCGAGGCGACCGGCTTTGACGCGGACGACCCGCGGCTGCGCGAGCTCGTCGCCACCCTCACCGAGCACAGCGCGGAGTTCACCCGCCTCTGGAACACGCACAGCGTGCGCGGCAAGACTCGGGAGCCCAAGCGTTTCCTGCACCCCGACGTCGGCCCGCTCACCCTCACCTACCAGGCCTTCGACGTACGTGACGCCCCCGGCCAGCAGCTCATCATCTACCACGCCGAACCGGGCAGCCCCAGCGCCGAGGCCCTGGGCCTCCTCGGCTCCGTCCACGCCACCCGGCGCCGGGCGGATTCCCCGCGCCAGCGTGATCGCCAGGCCTGATCGCTAGGGTTGCGGAGCATGACACTGACAGCAGTAGCCCTGGTCATTATGGTCATCGCGGTGTTGGGGTCGGCCGTCGAGCGCAAGATCGACAAGCTGAACCGCAGGACCGCGCAGTTGACCCGCAAGGTCGATCTGATACTTGAGCACCTGGGCCTCGAGGAACCCCAGCCGGAGCTGGCGCCGGTGCGGGCCCTCCTCGTGGAGGGGAAGAAGATGCACGCCATCAAGGCCTACCGGGAGATCACCGGGGCGGATCTGAAGGAGGCCAAGGAGGCGGTCGAACGCATGGGGTGACGCGCCTCCGCGACCCGTCAACCGTCAGCTCGTCAGCCGCGCTCGCGCTCGTGGTACGTACGCCGGGTGTGCTCGGTGTGGGCGCGCATGACGTCCGTGGCGCGGCGCTCGTCCTGGGCGGAGATGGCCGCGATCAGCTCGCGGTGTTCGATCCAGGACTGCTTGCCGCGCTGGCGGGCAACCGGGGTGTAGTACCAGCGGACCCGGCGGTCCACCTGGGCGGCCAGCTCGGCCAGGACCGCGTTTCCCGCGAGCTCCATCACCTTGGCGTGGAACTCCGCGTTCGCCGCGACCGCGCCGTCCACGTCGTCGGCGAGCACCGCACGCTCGCCCTTGACGCACAGCTCCTCCAGCGCCTCGACCCCGGACGGCCCGGCGTGCGCGGCGGCCAGACGGGCGGCCTCGGCCTCCAGGAGGGTGCGGACCGTGAGGAGTTGGTCGGCCTCCTCCTCGGTGGGCTCGTGGACGAACGCGCCCTGGGCGGGGCGCAGATCCACCCATCCCTCCGTGTTCAGCCGCTGCAGCGCCTCGCGCACCGGCTGGCGGGAGACTCCGAGGTGGCCGGCGAGCTCGCTCTCGACCAGGTGCTGGCCGGGGCGCAGGGCGCGGGTGGTGATCAGCTCGAGCAGCGCCTCGTAGACGCGCTCGCGGAGCGGCCCCGGTCGCTCCAGCTTCGGCACCGCGCCCTGCGGAAGTCCTCTGGACAGCATCGGACCCCTTTCGGATTCGTCGTCTCGGGCTCTGCGGCCTTGGTGACTCTGTGGCTCTGTGGCTCCCTCGGCGGACAGGCTCCCCCGATTGGTTATTGTCTACAGTTTACCCATACTGTCCACGCACCTGCCCTCTGACATCTGGTCAGGAGGTGGCCGAATTACTTAAAGTCGCGGCCATGCCCTCCACTCCCCGCCTCGCCTTCCTCGACCGCTCCCGCACCCTCGCACCGCCGGGCTGGAGCCGCTGGCTGGTTCCGCCCGCCGCGCTGTCCGTCCACCTCGCCATCGGCCAGGCGTACGCCTGGAGCGTGTTCAAGCCTCCGCTGGAGTCCTCGCTCGACCTGTCGGGAACGGCGAGCGCGCTCCCCTTCCAGCTGGGCATCGTGATGCTGGGCCTCTCCGCGGCCTTCGGCGGCACGCTGGTCGAGCGCAACGGCCCGCGCTGGGCGATGTTCGTATCGCTGGTCTGCTTCTCCTCCGGCTTCCTCGTCGCCGCGCTGGGCGCCGCCACCCGCCAGTACTGGCTGGTGGTGCTCGGCTACGGCTTCATCGGCGGCATCGGCCTCGGCATCGGATACATCTCGCCGGTCTCCACACTGATGAAGTGGTTCCCCGACCGACCAGGGATGGCCACCGGCATCGCCATCATGGGCTTCGGCGGCGGCGCGCTCATCGCCTCGCCCTGGTCGACCCGGTTGCTGGACGCGTTCGGCGAGGACAGTTCCGGTATCGCGGCCACCTTCCTGGTGCACGGACTCACCTACGGGGCCTTCATGGCGCTCGGCGTACTGCTGGTGCGGGTGCCGCCGGACGGCTGGCGGCCGGCCGGCTGGGAGCCGCCGAGCGCACCCGGCCGCCTGGTCAGCACCGCCCACGTCTCCGCCCGCAACGCCATCCGCACCCCGCAGTTCTGGTGCCTGTGGGTCGTGCTGTGCATGAACGTCACGGCCGGCATCGGCATCCTGGAGAAGGCCGCGCCGATGATCACGGACTACTTCGCGGACACCTCGGCCTCCGTCACCACCTCCGCCGCCGCGGGCTTCGTGGCGCTGCTGTCGGCCGCGAACATGACGGGGCGGCTGCTGTGGTCGTCGACCTCCGACCTGCTCGGCCGCAAGAACATGTACCGGATCTACCTGGGCGTGGGCGCGCTGATGTATCTGGCGCTCGCGCAGCTCGGGGACTCCTCCAAGCCGCTGTTCGTGGTCTGCGCGCTGGTGATCCTGTCCTTCTACGGCGGCGGGTTCGCGACCGTACCGGCGTATCTGAAGGACCTGTTCGGCACCTACCAGGTGGGCGCGATCCACGGGCGGCTGCTGACGGCCTGGTCGCTGGCCGGGGTCCTCGGCCCGTTCATCGTCAACAAGGTCGCCGACCACCAGAAGGAGGCCGGACACACCGGCCCCGGTCTCTACTCGCTCTCCATGTCGATCATGATCGGCCTGCTCGTCATCGGCTTCGTGGCCAACGAGCTGATCCGGCCGGTCAATCCGCGCTTCCACGAGCCCGCCGCAGAGCCGACTGAGCAAGCCGCCGAGAAGCCCGCCGAGAAGGGAACGGACCGATGAGGAACCGCACGGCGCTGACCGTGGCCGTCTGGGCCTGGGTGGTCCTCCCGTTCGGCTACGGGGTCTACGAGCTCGTACGCAAGGCCACCCAGCTCTTCACCGGCTGAGCCGGGCGGATCCAGGCGAATCCATGGACAGAGGCCCCAGCCGCCCGATCAGAGCGGGCCGGGGCCTCTTCGTCACGCCGCCGGGCCCGAGTCAGGTCCGCGTCGCGCGCAGCGCCGCGTACTGCAGGGCCGCGAAGCCGCCGACCGTGACGGCCTGCAGCGGGATCCACACCGCGCCCGCCGTCGTCGGCGCCAGCCAGGTGGCGAGCGCGATCAGGCTGACCACGGCCCAGGCCACGTTCGACTCGATGACGGCGCGGACCTGCAGCACCGGCGGGCTCTTGCGCGTGGCGAGGATTCCGACGCCCGCGCCGAAGAGCGTGAGGAAGGCGCCGAGTCCCAGCAGCAGCCCCTGGCTCATGCCGAGAAATCTGCCGAGCGGCCCGGAGGCGGCGAGGTAGGCGAGCCCGTTGCCGGTGGTGACGACGGCGTCGAGGGCGAGGAAGCGGCGCAGCATGGTCTGCGGCTCGGAGGTGCGGGCCAGGGCGGCGAGCTGAACAGCGGACATGACGGATCGGCCTCCGTGGGCGTCGGGGTCCCGTGGGAATGGTCTGCCAGGGTCCCGGGCCGGAGTGCGCCGGTCCGTGGCCTGGTGGAAGCCACTCTGCCCGGCGGGTTTCGGACGGTCGATTACGTCAGGGGTAATGCGCGTACGCCGCGGATGCGCTGCAAGGACGCCGTGGAACCCTTCCCTAACAACCCCAGCAGGCATACTGTATTCAATATCCTGTCGACATGCTCGCGTTGCCGACGATGTATGAGCCGTCATGCCGTCATAAGGAGCCCGTCGTGGCCCGTAACCGCAACCGACAGCCCAGGCGCTACCCCCGCCTCACCCACCCCCTCGTACGGGACCCGGCGAGCGGCGAACTGCGCCGCGCCACCTGGGAGGAGGCGCTGGACCGGGCCGCCGCCGGGTTCGCCGCCGCCACCGGGGCGTACGGGCCCGACGCGTTCGGGATGTTCTCCTGCGCCCGCGCCACCAACGAAATGAACTACGTGGCCCAGAAGTTCGCGCGCGTGGTCATGGGCACCAACAACGTGGACTCGTGCAACCGCACCTGCCACGCGCCCAGCGTCGCGGGCCTGTCGGCGGTCTTCGGCTCCGGGGGCGGCACCTCCTCGTACGCCGAGGTCGAGGACACCGATCTGATCGTGATGTGGGGCTCCAACGCCCGCTTCGCGCACCCCATCTTCTTCCAGCACGTGCTCAAGGGCATCCACAACGGAGCCCGGATGTACGCCGTCGATCCGCGCCGCACCTCCACCGCCGAATGGGCGGAGAGCTGGCTCGGGCTCAACGTCGGCACCGACATTCCGCTCGCCCACGCCGTCGGCCGCGAGATCATCCACTCCGGGCTCGCCAACCGCGCCTTCATCGACCGGGCGACCAGCGGCTTCACGGAGTACGCGGCCGAGGTCGAGCCCTGGACCCCGTCCGTCGCCGAGAAGGTCACCGGGGTGCCGGCGGCCGCGATCCGCGACCTCGCACACGCCTATGCCACCGCCGAACGCGCCCAGCTGTGCTGGACACTGGGCATCACCGAACACCACAACGGCACGGACAACGTCCGGGCGCTGATCAATCTGTCCCTGCTGACCGGCCACGTCGGCCGCCACGGCTCCGGGCTGCAGCCGCTGCGCGGGCAGAACAACGTGCAGGGCGGTGGCGACATGGGCGCCATCCCCAACCGGCTGCCCGGCTTCCAGGACATCCTGGACCCGGCAAGCCGGGGGAAGTTCGAGGCGGCGTGGGACGTGGTCATCCAGCCGCGCTACGGGCTCAACCTCACCGAGATGTTCGAGGCGATGGAAGAGGGCCGGCTGCGCGCGGTCTACTGCGTCGGCGAGAACCCGGCCCAGTCCGAGGCCGACAGCGAGCAGGCCATCCGGCGGCTGCGCGCCCTGGACCATCTGGTGGTCCAGGACATCTTCCTGACCAAGACCGCCGAACTGGCCGATGTCGTGCTGCCCGCCACCGCCGCCTGGTGCGAGACGGACGGCACGACCACCAACAGCGAACGGCGGGTGCAGCGGGTGCGCAAGGCCGTGGAACCGCCGGGCGAGGCCCGTGAGGACATCGACATCATCTGCGAGCTGGCCCGACGGCTCGGCCGCGACTGGAAGTTCACGGGTGCCGAGGAGGTGTGGAACGAGCTGCGCTCCGTCTCCCCCGACCACTTCGGGATGACGTACGAACGGCTCGAGGAACACCACGGCATCCAGTGGCCCTGCCCCAGCACCGAGCGGCTGGAGCCCAGCTATCTGCACGGGCGGCTGTGGGCGGCGGACCCGGCGCGGCGCGGACCGCGCGCCCCCTTCGGGCCGGTCAAACACGACCCGCCGGTCGATCTGACCGATGAGCGCTACCCCATCCGGCTCACCACGGGGCGGCGCCTCGACTCGTACAACACCGGGGTGCAGAGCGGCAGTTTCGCCTCCCCGCTGCGGCGCGGCGAGTACATCGAGCTGTGCCCGGAGGACGCGGACCGCTACGGGGTGGCGGCCGGGGAAGAGGTGCGCGTGGCGTCGCGGCGCGGCGCGGTGATGGCGCCGGTGTGGATCGACCCGGGGCTGCGGCCGGGGCTCGCCTTCATGACCATGCACTTCCCCGACGAAGTCGACACCAACGCGCTGACCATCGAGGCGAACTGCCCGATCGCCGGGACGGCCGAGTTCAAGGCGTCGGCCATCCGGATCGAAAAGCTTCCCGTGCCCGCCGATGTGAGGAGCTGAACGTGGATCTGCGCTTCGGCGACAGCAAGCCGACGGACGAGGAGCGGGCCGCCGTCGACGCGCTGCTCGGCCCGCCCGAGTCCGCCTGGGAGGGCGCCGACGACCGTACGGACACCGATCTGCGCTGGGCGCGCGGCGGGCGGGCGGCGCGCGAGCGGCGGGACCTGCTGCTGCCGGGGCTGCACGCGATCAACGACCGCGTGGGCTGGATCAGCGAGGGCGCGCTGGACTATCTGTGCCGCCGGCTGACCGTGCCGCCCGCCGAGGGCTATGGCGTGGCGACCTTCTACGCGATGTTCTCGGTCCGCCCCCGCCCGGCCACCGTCGTCCACGTCTGTACGGACCTGGCCTGCGCGGCCCGCGGGTCGGCGGAGGTGCGCGCGGGTCTCGGGCGCGAGCTGGGGGCGGCGGGGTCGGCCCGGGAGGGCGGTGTGGTCTGGCAGCCGAGCCCGTGCCTGGGCCTGTGCGAGCGCGCCCCGGCGGCGCTGGCCATCCGCGCGGGCGTACCCACGGCCGCCGCCGGGGCCACAGCAGCACCAACGACCGCCTCCGGGCCCGCCGCCGCGGGGGTCGCCTCGGCAACCGCCGTCATCGCCCCCGCCACCCCCGCCACCGTCGTCGAGGCCGCCCGCGCGGTGGCGGACGCACCGGCCGAGCCGCCCGCCGTGGCCGCCGTGCCACAGGCCGCGGCCGGAACCGGGAGCGGGGCCCAGGGGCTGCGGCTGCTGCGCAGGGTGGGGGTCGTGGACCCGGCGAGCCTGGACGACTACCGCGCCCACGGCGGCTACGCCGCCCTGCGCCGGGCCTTCGCGCTCGGCCCCGCCGGGGTGATCCGCGAGGTGAGCGACGCGGGTCTGGTGGGACGGGGCGGGGCCGCGTTCCCGACCGGGCGTAAGTGGGATGCCACCGCCCGGCAGCCCGACCACCCGCACTACCTGGTGTGCAACGCGGACGAAAGCGAGCCGGGGACGTTCAAGGACCGGGTGCTGATGGAGGGCGACCCGTACGCGCTCATCGAGGCCATGACCATCGCCGGATACGCGATCGGCGCCCACCACGGCTATCTCTACCTCCGCGGCGAGTACCCGCGCGCCCTCGCCCGCCTCGAGCACGCCATCGGCCAGGCGCGCGCCCGCGGTCTGCTCGGCCCGGATGTGCTGGGCCAGGGCTTCGCGTTCGACATCGAGATCCGGCGCGGCGCGGGGGCGTACATCTGCGGCGAGGAGACCGCGATCTTCAACTCGATCGAGGGGCGGCGCGGCGAGCCGCGCAGCAAACCGCCGTTCCCCGTCGAGAAGGGCCTGTTCTCCAAGCCGACCGCGGTCAACAACGTCGAGACGCTGGTCAACGTCCTGCCGATCCTGACCGAGGGCGCCGCGGCTTATGCGCGCGTCGGCACCGAAACCTCCACCGGCACCAAACTTTTCTGTGTCTCCGGCGCCGTGGACCGCCCCGGGGTCTACGAGCTGCCGTTCGGCGCCACGCTCCGCGAGCTGCTGGACCTCGCCGGGCCGCCGCCCGCCCTGCGCACGGTGCTGCTCGGCGGCGCGGCCGGCGGCTTCGTACGCCCCGATGAGCTGGACGTACCGCTCACCTTCGAGGGCACCCGGGCCGCGGGCACCACGCTGGGCTCGGGGGTGGTGCTGGTCCTGGACGAGAGCGTGGAGCTGCCGCACATCCTGCTGCGCATCGCGGAGTTCTTCCGCGACGAGTCCTGCGGGCAGTGCGTGCCCTGCCGGGTGGGCACGGTGCGGCAGGAGGAGGCGCTGCACCGGATCAAGGACCGTACGGGGGCGGCCGCGGCCGGCGATATCGCGCTGCTGCGCGAGGTCGGGCAGGCGATGCGGGACGCCTCGATCTGCGGTCTGGGCCAGACCGCCTGGAACGCCGTCGAATCCGCCATCGACCGGCTCGGCGTCTTCGAACCCCCTCGACCGTCCGCCGGGAAGGGAGCCTCCGTATGACCGCCGTCCCGCTTCAGCCGCCGCGCCGCCTGGTCGACTTCACGCTCGACGGGGAGCCGGTGCGCGCCCCCGAGGGGTCCACGCTCCTGGACGCGTGCCGCGCCTCGGGCAAGGACATCCCGACGCTGTGCCAGGGCGACACGCTCACCCCCAAGAACGCCTGCCGGGTGTGTGTGGTGGAGGTCGAGGGCGCGCGGACCCTCGCCCCGGCCTGCTCGCGCCGTGTGGAGCCGGGCATGGAGGTGCGTACGGACACCGACCGGGCCCGGCACGGCCGCAAGGTGGTCCTGGAGCTGCTGGCCTCCTCGACCGATCTGTCGACGACGCCGCGCGCCGCCGAGTGGATCGAGGAGTACGGGGCCGAGCCGGGCCGCTTCGGACCCGACGCCGCCCGGATGGACGAGCAGCCGAAGGTCGACAACGACCTCTATGTCCGCGACTACGACAAGTGCATCCTCTGCTACAAGTGCGTGGACGCGTGTGGTGAGCAGTGGCAGAACACCTTCGCCATCGCGGTCGCGGGCCGCGGTTTCGACGCCCGTATCTCCGCCGAGCACGACGCCCCGCTGACCGACTCCGCCTGTGTCTACTGCGGCAACTGCATCGAGGTGTGCCCGACCGGCGCGCTCAGCTTCAGGTCGGAATTCGACATGCGGGCGGCCGGGACCTGGGACGAGTCGGCGCAGACCGAGACCACGACCGTATGCGCCTACTGCGGCGTCGGCTGCAACCTCACACTCCACGTGCAGGACAATGAGATCGTGAAGGTCACCTCGCCACACGACAATCCGGTGACCCACGGCAATCTCTGTATCAAGGGTCGCTTCGGCTACCAGCACGTACAGAACCGGGACTGACGGGACTGACGGGACTGATCGAATATGGGACGGGTCACCGAGCGCCGCCGCGTCATCCGCATCCGGGACGGCGCCGTGAGCACGCGCCCGGACACCCTCGTCGCCGAGGAGCCCCTGGAGATCCGGCTGGGCGGCAAACCGCTGGCGATCACCATGCGGACGCCGGGCGACGACTTCGCGCTCGCCGCCGGTTTCCTGGTGAGCGAGGGGGTCCTGGGGCGGGCGGACGAGCTGGCGAACATCGTCTACTGCGCGGGGGCCACCGAGGACGGCTCGAACACGTACAACGTGGTGGACGTGAAGCTGGCGCCCGGCGTCCCCGTCCCCGACATCACCCTGGAGCGCAACGTCTACACGACCTCGTCGTGCGGGCTGTGCGGCAAGGCCAGCCTGGACGCGGTGCGCACCACGGCGCGCTGGCCGGTGGGCGACGACGAGAACGCCCCGGTGCGGATCGAGCCGGAGACGCTGGCCTCCCTCCCCGACCGGCTCCGCGCCGCGCAGCGCGTCTTCGACCGGACCGGGGGGCTGCACGCGGCGGCGCTGTTCACGCCGGAGGGCGAGCTGCTGGACGTACGTGAGGACGTGGGCCGGCACAACGCGGTGGACAAGCTGGTCGGACGGGCGCTGCAGCAGGGGCTGCTGCCGCTGTCCGGGGCCGTGCTGCTGGTCTCCGGCCGGGCCTCGTTCGAGCTCGCGCAGAAGGCGGTCATGGCGGGGATCCCGGTCCTCGCGGCCGTCTCGGCGCCCTCGTCGCTGGCCGTGGACCTGGCCGCCGAGACCGGGCTGACGCTGGTCGGCTTTCTGCGCGGCGCCTCCATGAACGTGTACGCGGGCGAGCACCGGCTTGCCCTGCGGACAGCGGCCGGCAGGACCTGACACCGGTCTGCCCGCTGCACGGGATGACGGACCGGCCGGTGAGGAGCGCCCCCTGCGCCGGCCGGCCCTTCTCCCAACCTCTGGCCCTCTGACTCCTGGCCCTCTGACTCCTGGCCCTCTGGCCGGGACAGCCTTTTATTGACTGATCGTTCTAATTGAGTCTAGAGTCTGCGCCATGGCCAGGACCAAGGAATTCGACCCCGACGCGGCACTCCAGTCGGCG
This sequence comes from Streptomyces sp. NPDC059679, assembly GCF_042734105.1. NCBI lineage: Bacteria > Bacillati > Actinomycetota > Actinomycetes > Kitasatosporales > Streptomycetaceae > Streptomyces > Streptomyces sp. NPDC059679. Next base: position 121,637 of record NZ_JBHWES010000018.1, read on the forward strand.
CTTGAGCTGTTCTGGCGGCGCGGCTACGAGGCCACCTCGATGGCCGACCTCGTCGAACACCTCGGCATCGGCCGCGCCAGCATCTACGCGACCTTCGGCAACAAGCACGAGCTGTACCTGAAGGCCCTGGACCGGTACGCCGAGACGCGCGACCCGCGCCTGGTGGGCGACCTGTCCCAGCCGGGCCCCGCACTGCCCGCGGTGCGGGAGCTGGTGCGCCGCTTCGCCGCCGAGGCCGCCTCCCCCGACGAGCGCCGCCACGGCTGCTTCATCACCAACAGCGCGGCGGAACTGGCCCCGCACGACCCCGTGGTGGCCCGGCGGGTCGAGATCAGCTGGGAACACGTCGAGACCCCGCTGTACGCCGCGCTGCTCCGCGCCCAGACCCAGGGCGAACTGCCCGAGGACCGCGATCCGCGGGCACTGGCCCGCATGCTGTTCGTACTGATGCAGGGGCTGCGGGTGGTCGGCAAGGCCTCACAGGACCCGGCCAGGGTCCGGGACGCGGCCGAGCAGGCGCTGGCCATGCTGGACTGAGCCACACCTCATACACACACCGGAGCCGATCGGGCGGCTCCTTCGCACGCCCTTATAACGAACCGTTCGGTCAAGAATTTGGTCAGGAAATCGGGGGAGCCATGACCGCCGTAGACGGCGACGAGCCGAGTACCACGAACGCCGCGAGCACCACGGCCGCCGCCGTTCGGCAAGCCCGGCAGGTCCAGCAGTCGAGGCAGCGCGGCGCCTTCGTCCTGCTCGGCAGCGTCCAGGCCACGCTGATCTTCACGCTCGCCGCGATCTCCGTACCGCTCCCCCGCATCGGGCGCGAATTCGGCCTCCAGCGCTCGGACTTGATCCTGTTGAGCGCCGCCTATGGGCTCACCTTCGCCGGGCTGCTGCTCTTCGGCGGGCGGCTGGCCGACCGCTACGGCGGGCGCCGCACGCTCACCGCCGGGCTCGCGCTCCTCGCCGCCGCCTCGGCCGCCGCCCCGCTCGCCCCTGGCTTCGAGGCCCTGCTCGCGGCGCGCTTCGCGCAGGGCGCGGGGGCGGCGCTGAGCGCTCCCGCCGCCATGGCCGTGCTGCGCGCCGTCTTCCCCTCCCCCGCCGCGCACGGCAGGGCGATGGCGACCTGGGGCGGTCTTTCGGTGCTCGGCGCGACGGCGGGCAATCTGCTCTCCGGCGTCATCTCGACCCTGCTGTCCTGGCGCTGGAACTTCGCCGTACCGCTCCTGGTGGCCGGCGCGGCCCTCGCCTTCGCGCCGCGGCTGCTGCCGGACACCACGCCGAGCGGGGACACCACGCCGAGCGGAGGCAGGTCGCCGAGCGGGGGCAGGGCGCTCGACCTCCCGGGCGCCTTCCTCGCCACCTGCGGCATCACCCTGGCCAGTTACGGGCTCGTGGTCACCGACGCCCACCCCTGGGCATCGCCCGGCGTGCTGGTGCCGCTGCTCTCGGGGGCCGTGCTGCTCGCCGCGTTCTGGGGCGTCGAGCGCCGCGCCCGCGACCCGCTGCTGCCGCCCCGCTTTCTGCTCGACCGGCGGCGGGTGCTCGCGCTCTCGGCGATCGCGCTGACCGCCTGCGGGACCGCGCTGACCTTTGTGATCCTCTCGCTCCACCTCCAGCAGGACCGCGGCTGGTCGGCGCTGCGCACCTCGGCCGCCTTCGTGCCGTTCGCCGTCGCGCTGCTCGTCTCGGGGCGGGCGGCGGGGCCGCTCATCGGGCGCTACGGGGCCCGGGCCGTGACCGCCGCCGGGCTCGGCGTGGGCGGCGCGGGGCTCGTGCTGCTCGCGCTCGGCGGGCTCGACGCGGGCACGCCGTACGCGTACGGGCTGCTGCCGGGCCTTGTGCTGCTGCCGCTCGGTACGGCGGCCTCCTTCGCGGGCGCCGCGGTGCTGGCCACCGACGGTGTGCCGCCGGGGCAGGCCGGGCTCGCGGGCGGCGTGATGAACACGGCGATGGAGTTCGGCCCGACCGTCCTGTTCGCCGTGCTGCTCACGCTCGGCGGCGACGCCTCGTCCCTGGCCGCGACGGGGGCCGCGCTGGCGGCGCTCGCCGCCCTCACCGCGCTGAGCCGGCGCAGCGGACCACGGCCGTCCTGAGCCACCGGCCGACCGCTTCCCGAACCACCTACGGCCTCCTGAACCACCCATCACCTATCACTCATCTCTCTCAAGGAGACGCCCATGAACCGCTTCCCCGGCAAGACCGCGCTCGTCACCGGCGCGGGCTCCGGCCTCGGCCGCGCGATCGCGCTCGCCTTCGCCGCCGAAGGCGCGTCCGTGGTCGCCGCGGGGCGCACCGCGGCCACGCTGGACGAGACCGTCGGGCTGATCGAGGCCGCCGGCGGGAAGGCCGCCGCGGCCGTGGCCGATGTGACCGACTCCGGGCAGCTCCACGCGCTCGTCCAGGAGACCGTCACCCGGTTCGGCGGGCTGGACATCGCGGTGAACAACGCCGGGATCCTGCGCGGTGTGGGGCCCATGGGCGAGGTGAGCGAGGAGGACTGGGACGCGGTGCAGCGGACCAATGTCACCGGCGTCTGGCTGGCCATGAAGCACGAGATCGCGCACATGAAGGACCACGGCGGCGGCGCCATCGTCAACATCTCCTCCAACCTGGGCGCACACCTCCGGATCCCCAACCTCGCCGCGTACCTCACCTCGAAGGCGGCGGTGTCCGCGCTCACCCGCGCCGCCGCCCTCGACCACATCCACCAGGGCATCCGCATCAACGCGGTCAGCCCGGGGGCCGCCGCCACCTCGATGTCGCTGCGGCCCGGCGAGACGGAGGCCGAGCGGGCCGAGCGGATGAAGCGGGACACCCCGCTGGGCCGGCTCGCGGAGACCGAGGAGGTCGCGGCCGCGGTGCTCTACCTCGCCTCGCCCGCGGCCGGCGCGGTGGTCGGCACGGACCTGGTCATCGACAGCGGGTCCTCGGCCTGACGGCCCGTCGGGGTAGGGCTGGCCATACCCGAGGAGTAGGGCTGGCGTGACCTCGGGACTAGGGCTGGTGTGATGGTCCCGGCACCACCGCCTCCGGGAGGGTGGTGAGCATGAAGGAAACCGCCATGACACTCTCCGTCCCGACGTCCGCCCGCAAGCTCCGAGGGGGGCAACTCCGCTCGAAGAAGCTCCGGTTGAGGGGCATGGCCGCGGCCGCGGCGCTCGCCGTGGTCGCGGCCGGCGGCGTCGCGGCGGTGCCGGCCGCGGCGTCCCCCTATGCACCGCCCGCCACCTCGCCCGGCCAGGACGCGTTGCGTGACGAAGTGGTCAGGACCCTCCGGGAGGCCGGGTACATCGGCATGTCCGTGGAGGTGCGCGACGGCCGGCGTCGGATCCTGGCCCGCGCCGGCGAGGCCGAGCTGCACACCGGCCGCCCGGTTCCGTACGGTGCGAACTTCCGGGCCGCCAGCGTCACCAAGACCTTCGCGGCCACGGTCGTGCTGCAACTGGCCGCAGAGGGACGGCTGTCGCTGGACGACACCGTCGACAGCTGGCTGCCGGGCCTGGTGTCGGGCCATGGCAACGACGGCAGCCGCATCACCATCCGGAATCTGCTCCAGCACACCAGCGGCATCTACAACTACGGCCTGGAGGAAGACCTGGGGGACACGGCAGAGGACTTCGAGCGGACGAAGCTCTACCACTTCGATCCGGAGCAGAGCATCGCCGGGGCGATGCGGCACAGCCCCGACTTCCCGCCCGCCGACCCGGACGACCCGGAACCGAAGTGGAACTACTCGAACCCCAACTACATGCTCGCCGGCCTGATCATCAAGAAGGCCACCGGGCGGCCCTGGGCCGATGAGGTGCGCGACCGCATCGTCCGGCCGCTGGGGCTGGAGGACACCTACGAGCCCGGCGACGACCCGTATCTGAAGCAGCCGTACGCCCATAACTACCACCGCTTCCCCGGCTCCGACCGGTGGACCGACACCACGGTTCGGAATATCTCGTGGGCCGATGCCGCCGGGTCGCTGGTGACCAGCCAGCGGGACCTGGACCGGTTCTTCACGGCCCTGTTCGGCGGTCGCCTCCTGCCCGCCGCGCAGCTCGCCGAGATGCGTCGTACGGTCCCCGTGGGCCCCGACTTCGAGATGGCGTTCCCCGGACTGCGGTACGGGCTCGGGCTGATGCGGCAGCCGCTGACCTGCGGCGGGTACCGCTGGGGCCACGGCGGCGACCTCGAAGGCGGCACGGTGAGGACGGCGTTCAGCGCGGACGGACGGCGCTCGGTGGTGATCAGCGCCAGCGGGACCACCTCGGACGACGAGCGGTTGCTCAGGGCCGAGAAGGCCGTACAGGCGCTTCTGGACCGGGTGATGTGCGGTGAGGTGGTGCGCCGGTGAGCGCGGTGAGGCGGCGTGTGGCCGCGTCCCTGGCCGCCCTGGCAGCCGTCGCCGCTCTGGTGGCGTCGGCCCCCGCGCCGGGGAAGGGCAGCTCCCCGGGGAGGGGCGGCTCCGCGGAAAGGGGCAGCGCGGAGGTGTTACGGCGCGACACGGCGGCGGTCCACCAGGCCGGGGCGATCGGGGTGGCGGCCGTACTGGACACCCCGTCCGGCACCGCCACGGCCCGGGCGGGAGAGGCCGAGCTGCGCACCGGCGCCCCCATGCGCACCGACGCCCACTACCGCGCGGGCAGCACGGTGAAGACCTTTGTCGCCACCGTCGCGCTCCAACTGGTCGGCGAGGGGCGGCTGGCGCTGGACGACACGGTCGACAAGTGGCTGCCCGGCGTCGTCAGCGGCCACGGCAACGACGGCCGCCGCATCACGGTCCGGCAGCTGCTCCAGCACACCAGTGGGCTGCGCGGCTATACGAGCATCCCCGAAGTGTTCCCCGCGGGCTACTCCGCCCGGGGCTACTACGAGAACCGCTTCCGCCACTACACCGCCGGGGAGCTGGTGGCCGCCGCGGTGGGCCATCCCCCGAATTCCGAGCCCGGGGCGGCATACCGCTACTCCAACACCAACTATGTCGTCATAGGAATGATCATCGAGAGGGTCACCGGACACCCCTGGCGCTCGGAGGTCCGCGACCGGGTCATCCGCCCGCTGGGGCTGACCGGGACGTCCCTGCCGGGCGACCACCCGTATCTGCCCGCGCCGTACGCACACGGGTACCACACCTACGCGGAGGACGGGCGCCGCGTCGACACCACGGTCTTCAACTCCACGGCGGCCGACGCGTCCGGCGATCTGGTCACCACCCCGATGGACGTCAACCGCTTCTTCGGCGCGCTCCTCACCGGGCGGCTGCTGCGCCCCGCCGAGCTCACCGAGATGCGGCGGACCGTCCCGATACCCGACGAGCCGGGGCGCCGCGCCGGTCTCGGCCTGGAGACGACCCCGCTGAGCTGCGGCGGCTTCTACTGGCACCACGGCGGCAACGCCCTCGGCTACTCCAGCGAGAACGGCGTCACCACCGACGGCCGCCGAGCGGTGACGGTGTCGACCAACAGCTTCGACGAGTCCCGAACGGGGCGGCAGGAACAGGCCGACCGGGCGGTGAAGGGGCTGATAGATCACGCTCTGTGCGGGCGCGCCGGGTAAACTCTGACATCCATGAGAAGCCTGCTGGGCGACGTCCGGCGGCGGTGCGACGAGGGGACATGGCATGCGCATCGGTGAACTGGCCCGGCGCACCGGGGTGAACGAGCGGCTGCTGCGCTACTACGAGCAGCAGGGCCTGCTCCAGCCGGAGCGCCTGCCCAGCGGCTACCGCGTCTACGGCGAGGCCGATGTGACCGTGGTCCACCGCATCCGCTCGCTGCTCGCCGCCGGGCTGTCGACCGCGACGATCTCGCAGATCCTGCCGTGTCTGCGGGACGACGGCGAGGGCCTGGTGCCCACCTGCACCGAGCTGATCGCACAGCTGCAGGACGAGCGGGCGCGGATGACGTCGGCCATCGAGGAGCTGGAGACCTCGCGTTCGCTGCTTGACACGGTGATCACGGCCGGTCTGGCAACTGCGGGCTGAGCGGCCCAACCCGCTTGGCCCGCACACGATCTGACGCAGGGTCCTTGTCCGGCGCGGGGGCGAGACGGGACACTGCTCCGGCAGCACTCGATCACACGTGGGATGTCTTGATGTCGTGATGTCCAGATGCCGCTGAAAGGGCAGGTCGGTGACGATGGCGTCAGATCTTCGCGCTACACATGAGCGGTCCAGACCATGGCGGCGCCGCGCGTCGGCTCTCCTCGCCGCCGCGGCGCTGGCCCTGATCCCGATTCCGGTACGGGCCGCGGAAGCGGAGTCGTCCGCTTCCGCGGCCCGTACCGACTTCGAGCAGCAAGTCCTCTTCAAGTCTTCCCAGGACAGCGGATACTCGTGCTTCCGGATCCCGGCCATTGTGAAGTCGAAGGACGGCACCCTGCTGGCCTTCGCCGAGGGACGGACGGACAACTGCGGCGACGCCGGCGATATCGACCTGGTACTCAAGCGCTCCACGGACGGCGGCCGCACCTGGGGACCGCTCCAGGTGATCAACGAGGGCGCGGGCGACACCCACGGCAACCCGGCGCCCATCGTGGACCAGCGCACCGGCCGCATCGTGCTCGCCAGTACGTACAACACCGGGCGTGACGACGCGCAGAGCTGTGATGTGCCCTGTGACCGGACCCCGCACCTCCAGTACAGCGACGACGACGGCGCGACCTGGTCCACCCCGCGCGATCTGAGCGATTCGCTGCTGCCCGCCTCGTGGAACTCCTGGTACGCCACCGGGCCCGTGCACGGCATCCAGCTGCAGCACGGCCGGCACCGGGGACGGCTGCTCTTCACCGTCAACACCGAGACCCACGACGGCACCCGGATCACCGCCAACCACGCGGCGCTGGCCTACAGCGACGACGGCGGCGACACCTGGCGCATCGGCGCGGTGGACAGCTGGCCCATCGGCTCGGACGGCACCTTCCGCCAGAAGCCCTCCGAGATGACGCTGGTGGAGCGCGAGGACGGCTCGGTCTACGTCAACGGGCGCGAACAGGACGGCACGGACCTCGGCCACCGCGACTTCGCCGTCAGCAAGGACGGCGGGGAGAGCTTCACCGGGCCGTTCCGCACCATCCCCGACCTGTACACACCGCAGGTGCAGGGCTCGATCCTCCGGCTGCGCAGCGAGGACCGGGACGACTACAGCCGTCTGCTGTTCGCCGCACCCGCCGACCCCGACCGGCGCCGCACCATGATGATCCGCTCCTCCTGGAACGAGGGCCGCAGCTGGGACAGCGTCGACCGCGGCAAGGTCGTGACCACCGACTGGTCCGGCTACTCGGACATGGTCGCCATCTCGCATGACGAGGTGGGGCTGATGTACGAGGGCGGCGCGGTCGACGCCCGCGACGAGATCCGCTTCGCCCGCTTCACCGAGGACTGGCTCGGCCCGCGCCGCGGCCCCGATCCGACCACCTCCGACCGGGCGCCCGACGCCCGCCCGGCCACCGTGCTCGGCGGCCCGGCCCTGGCAGAGGGGCGGTTCGAACGGGGGCTGTCGTTCGACGGTACGGACGACGCCGTGCACATCCCCTTCCGGCCCTCGCTGCCGCTGGGCACCCGCGACTTCACGGTGAGCCTGTGGTTCCGCTACACCGCAACCTCGGGCCAGCAGCCGTTCCTGTGGATGGGTGGCATCGGGAACAAGCAGCCGCAGGTGTGGCTGCGCGGTGAGCCGTCCAGCGGCCGGGTACGGGCGCTGATCACCACGGTCAGCGGCCCCGCCACCTTCACCAGCGCCTCGGTGAGCACCGACTCCGCATACAACGACGGGCAGTGGCACCACGCGGCGCTGACCCGCGCCGGGGGCCGACTGACCCTGACCGTGGACGGGGGCACGGCGTTCTCCACCGCCGATGTGCCCGGGCCGGTCACCCGCACCTCGCCGTTCGGCATCCATGTCGGCGAGGCCGTCGACAGCCGCTCGCATCTGACGGGCGATCTGGACGAGCTACGGGTGTGGGCGCGTGCGCTGTCGGACACCGAGTTGCGGCAGGTCCGCGAGTTCAACGCCACGCCGGCCGACGGGCACGGCAAGGATCGCGCCGAGCTCGTACGGCTTCCCTTGGACCGCGTCCGCCCCGCCGACGACTAGTCCCTGAGGCTCAGGCGCCGACCGGCGCCTGAGCCGCCTCCCGCGCCTGAGTCTCTTGCGGTTGACTCTCTTGCGGCTGGGCCTCCTGCGGCTTCGCCGTCGCGGAGGCCGGCTCCGGGGCCATCGGCTCCGGAGCCGACCTGGCGAAGCGCCGGGCCAGCACCGCGCAGACCATCAGCTGCATCTGGTGGAAGAGCATCAGCGGCAGCACCGCCAGGCTCGCCTGCGCCCCGAACAGCACGCTCGCCATGGGCAGCCCGGACGCCAGGCTCTTCTTCGACCCGGCGAAGACAATCGCGATCCGGTCCTCGCGGTTGAAGCCCAGCCGCCGGGAGCCGTGCCAGGTGAGCGTGAGCATCACCGCGAGCAGCACCGCCTCCACGGCCAGCAGCGCGCCCAGCCGTCCCAGCGTGACCTGGTGCCAGATGCCGCGGACCATGCCCTCGCTGAACGCGGCGTAGACGACCAGGAGGATCGAGCCGCGATCGGCGTAGCCGAGGACCTTGCGGTGGCGGGCGACGAAGCCGCCGACCCAGGGGCGCAGCAGCTGCCCGGCGAGGAACGGCGCCAGCAGCTGCAGGGCGATCTTCAGCATCGAGTCCGCCGAGAATCCGCCGCCCCCGTTGCCCAGCAGCAGCGCGGCCAGCAGCGGGGTGATGACGATGCCGATCAGACTGGAGAAGGAGCCCGCGCAGATGGCGGCCGGGACATTGCCCCGGGCGATCGAGGTGAAGGCGATCGAGGACTGGATGGTGGAGGGCACCAGGCAGAGAAAGAGCAGCCCGGTGTAGAGCGGATGCGTCAGCACATACGGCACCAGGCCGCGGGCTGCCGTGCCCAGCACCGGGAAGATGACGAAGGTGCAGGCCAGCACGGTCAGATGGAGCCGCCAGTGGCGCATTCCGTCCAGCGCCTCGCGGGTGGAAAGACGCGCGCCGTACAGGAAGAAGAGAAAGGCGACCGCGACGGTGGTCGCCCCGTCGGCGACGGTCGCGGCGCGGCCGTCGGCGGGAAGCAGCGCGGCGAGGACGACGGTGCCGATCAGGGCGAGGATGAACCAGTCGAGAGGGAGCCAGGACGGGAGGGTGATCTTACGGCGGTGCATGCGCTCTCTTTCTCAGCTCTCTCGGCTCGCTCGGCTCGCTCCGCGTCCCGGGCGGCACGAACGGATGCCCTCTCCACCATGCTCTTGATCACCGCTATCGGGAATCCCACTGACCGCTCTGACTGTCATCGCGAACCGCGATGACCCCCGCCTACACTTGCGGTGTGTACGACCCGTCCCAGCTGCGCACGTTCCTCATGGTCGCCCAGACGCTGAGCTTCACCCAGGCCGGCCACCGCCTCGGTCTGCGCCAGTCCACCGTCAGCCAGCATGTGCGCAAGCTCGAGGACGAGGTCGGCCGGCCGCTGTTCACCCGCGACACCCACGGGGTGGAGCTGACCGAGGACGGCGAGGCGATGCTGGGCTTCGCCCGGACGATCCTGGAGGCGAACGAGCGGGCGGCGAGCTGGTTCCAGGGCACCCGGCTGCGCGGGCGGCTGCGCTTCGGCGCGTCGGAGGACTTCGTACTGTCCCGGCTCCCCGAGATTCTGGAGGGGTTCCGCCGCGACCACCCCGAGGTGGACCTGGAGCTGACCGTGGAGCTGTCGGGCACGCTGCACGAGCGGCTGGCGGCGGGGAAGCTGGATCTGGTGCTGGCCAAGCGGTCCGAGGAGCGGCCGGGGGGCCGGCTGGTGTGGCGGGACAAGCTGGTGTGGATCGGCTCCGAGCGGCTGCGTCTTGACCCCGACCGCCCCCTGCCGCTGATCGTCTTCCCGCCGCCGGGCCTCACCCGGGCCCGCGCGCTGGAGGTGCTGGAGCGGCACGGCAGGCCCTGGCGGATCGTGTGCACGAGCGGCAGTCTCAACGGGCTGGTCGCCGCGGCGCGCGCGGGCCTGGGCGTCATGGCGCATACCCGCGGCCTGATCCCGCCCGGCCTGACGGGCATCCCGGACCGGGCCGGGCTGCCCGAGCTCGGCCCGGTGGAGTTCGTACTGCTGCACGGGAGGCGGCAGCGGGACTCCGCGGCCCGGGCCGCGGCCGACCGGCTGGCCGCCGCGATCCTGGCCGGGCCCGTGCCCTGACCAGCGCACCAACCCGTGCGTGATGCATTGACCCGCGCCCCGAGCTGTGCCCTGATGGGAGAGATTCGGTGGAGAAAGACGTCACACATGAGCCGCACAACGGGCTGATAGCCCCAGATCAGATACGGTCACGGCGCTGTGCGGAGCGCTTCAAGGAGCTAGTCATTGCGCGAGTTCACCGTCCCCCCACTGACGAGCCCTCCGCAGACCGGAGGCCTGGCGGATCCCGTGTTCGACCATGCGGACGCGGATCCGGACCGGGTGGCGCTCGGCCGCAAAACGGCGGACGGCGAGTGGCTCGATGTGTCCTCGGGCGAGTTCCGTGACCAGGTGATGGGCCTCGCCAAGGGGCTGCTGGCCCAGGGCGTGCGCTTCGGCGACCGCGTCGCCATCATGTCCCGTACCCGCTACGAGTGGACGCTGTTCGACTTCGCGCTGTGGTCCATCGGGGCGCAGAGCGTGCCGATGTATCCCACCTCCTCCGCCGAGCAGGTCTTCTGGATGCTGCATGACGCGGACGTCTCCGCCTGTGTCGTGGAGCACGAGGACCACGCCATGACGATCGGCTCGGTGGTCGGGCGGCTGCCGATGCTGACCAGGCTGTGGCAGCTGGACGCGGGCGCGGTGGACGAGCTGACCGCGGCCGGGGCGTCGATGGACGACGACGTGGTGCACCGCCACCGCAAGGCGCTGCAGCCCGAGAACCCCGCGACCATCGTCTACACCTCGGGCACCACCGGCCGCCCCAAGGGCTGTGTCATCACCCACGCCAATCTGATGGCCGAATGCGACACCGTGGTCGCCCTGTACGAGGAGGTCTTCCACTCCAAGCGCGGCGACGAGGCCGCGACGCTGCTGTTTCTGCCGCTCGCGCATGTCTTCGGGCGGATGGTGGAGGTCGCCGCGATCCGCGGCCGGGTGAAACTGGCGCACCAGCCGAACCTGACCGCGGCCGCGCTGCTGCCCGATCTGCAGTCGTTCCGGCCGACGTTCTTCCTGGCCGTGCCGTACATCTTCGAGAAGGTCTTCGCCGCGGCCCGCAGAAAGGCCGAGGCGGAGGGGCGGCTGGGCCCGTTCGACAAGGCCGTGGACGTCGCGGTGCGGTACGCGGAGGCGCAGGAGGCCAGGGCCTTTGGCATCGGGCCCGGGCCCGGCGCCTCGCTGCGCATGCAGCACCAGTTCTTCGACAAGGTCGTCTACAGCAAGGTGCGGGCGGCGATGGGCGGCCGGGTCCGGCACGCCTTCTCGGGCGGCTCGGCCATGGAGCGCCGCCTCGGGCTCTTCTTCGCGGGCGCGGGCGTCACGATCTTCGAGGGGTACGGGCTCACCGAGACCACCGCGGCGGCCGTCGCCAACCCGCCCGACCGGACCCGCTTCGGCACGGTGGGCGTTCCGCTGCCGGGCACCGCCGTGTACATCGAGGACGACGGCGAGGTCCTGCTGTCGGGCGATCAGGTCTTCGAGGGCTATCTCAGCGACCCCAAGGCGACCGACGCGGTGCTGCGGGACGGCTGGCTGGCCACCGGTGACCTGGGCACCCTGGACGACGACGGCTATCTGACGATCACCGGGCGGAAGAAGGAGATCCTGGTGACCTCCAGCGGCAAGAGCGTGTCGCCGGTGGTCCTGGAGGAGCGGATCAGGGCGCATCCGCTGGTCGCCCAGTGCATCGTGGTCGGCAACGACCGGCCGTATGTGGCGGCGCTGATCACGCTGGACGCCGAGGCCGTCGCACACTGGCTGACGATGCGCGGTCGGCCGGAGCTGCCCGCGCAGGAGCTGGTCCGCGAGCCGGAGCTGGAGCTGGAGATCCGGCGGGCGGTGGTCGCGGCCAACACACTGGTCTCCCAAGCCGAGTCGATTCGTACGTTCCGAATACTTGCAGCTCAGTTCTCGGAGGAGCATGGTCTCCTGACGCCTTCGCTGAAATTGAAGCGGAAGGCGATCGAGCAGGCGTATGCCGTCGAAATCGAGGCGCTCTACCAATCCTGAGCCGCAAAGGGGGCACGGAAATGATCGACATCATTCTCCCCGAACTTCCCGAGCGCGAGCTGGCACTGGTATCCGAGGAAATCTCCGGGCCTTCGGGCCATGTCCCACGGCGGCCCGCCACGGCCGCCGCCCTGGCCGGGCAGGTCACGCTGGGCGGGCCGCTGTCCGTGCCGGTGACGAAGGAACTCGTGGGCCGGGTTCCGGAGCTCAAGGCATTTGTGGAATCGGAGGCCAACAAGGCCGATGAGGCACACAGCGCGGCCTACCACTTGGTGCATCTTTCGGTCAGCTGCGCACAAGAAGCAGCCAGTCCTCAACTACATACGGTCAATCTTGCTCTGACCCTCTCGGCCGAACCGGCCGGAAATCGCCGCGCCGCCTTCCAGCCGGTGGCCTGGTCCATGCTCCCGCTGCAGCTCAGCGGCGCGGTCCGGACCACCGGTCCGGCCCACCTCGGCCCGCGGCTGGGGTTCGTCGGGCAGGATCGAGCCGCGCGGGGCGCACGGGTCTGTCTGGAGGCGCGGCGCGAGCTCAGGTCCGACCCGGGCTGGGAGATCCGCCGCACCCCCACGGCGAGCATCAGCGGTACCTACCGGCTGGCCATGGTGGTGCGCGCGCCGCGCGCCACGGTCAGCCATGCCGCCGTCGAGGTGGGCGCGACGGTGCGCGAAGGGCATATGCGGCGGCGATTCCGGGCGGAGCTCCCCGAGCCGCTGCTGCTCGCCACGGGGTGAGGACCGCGCGTTCTGGTCCGCGGTGGCCGAAGCGGTCGCCGCGGGCCGGATCACCGACGGCCCGGGGGTGTGGTGCGGGGGCGTGCCGGGAAGCAACGTACGGAGCGGTCGAACGGGAATACGACACTCCCCTTAACCGTTCCCTTGTACGTTCCCGCATTCGACGTAAGGATCGACCGCTCGTGAGCAAGGTCCCCTTCATATCCCTCAGCAACGGCGTCCAGATGCCCCAGCTCGGTTTCGGCGTCTGGCAGGTCCCGGACGACGAGGCGGCAATCGCGGTCCGTACGGCGCTCGACGCCGGCTACCGCAGCATCGACACCGCCGCGATCTACGGCAACGAGGAGGGCACGGGAAGGGCCATCGCCGCGTCGGGCATCCCGCGCGACGAGCTGTTCGTGACCACCAAGCTCTGGAACGCCGAGCAGGGCTATGACTCCGCCCTGCGCGCCTTCGACGCCTCGCTGTCCAAGCTCGGCCTCGAGTATGTGGACCTGTATCTGATCCACTGGCCGGTGCCGGGGGTCGACAAGTACGTGGACACGTGGAAGGCGTTCGAGAAGATCGCCGCCGAGGGCCGCGCCAAGGCCGTCGGCCTCTCGAACTTCCACCCCGCCCATATCCAGCGCCTGCTCTCGGAGACCGAGATCGCCCCGGTCATCGACCAGGTCGAGCTGCACCCGCAGTTCCAGCAGTCGGAGCTGCGCGCCTTCAACGCCCGGCACAACATCGTGACCGAGGCGTGGTCCCCGCTCGGCCAGGGCAAGGGCCTGCTGGAGGACGACCGGCTCAAGGCCATCGCCGGGAAGCACGGCAAGTCCCCGGCCCAGGTGGTGCTCCGCTGGCACCTGGACCTGGGCAATGTGGTGATCCCCAAGTCGGTCACGCCGTCCCGCATCGCGGAGAACATCGACGTGTTCGACTTCGAGCTGGACGCCCAGGACCTCGCGACGATCGACGCGATGGACTCCGGCAACCGTCTGGGCCCGGACCCGGACACCTTCAACCTGGTGTGATGCCGAGCCCTGCCCGGCCTGCCGAGTGCCCCCGCCCTCCCCACCGGGCGGGGGCACTCGCGTAACCGCCGGCTCGCGCAACCGCTGGATTGGCGGCGGCTGTTCGGGTGGCGTCCTCGTGCCCAGGCCGTCAACAACCGGGCGCCGGGCCGCCTCCGGCGACGGGCTTGGGAGCGGGCCCACGGGCGGTCGTGCCGGGTGTTGCCGCCGGGCGCAACCGGGGAGAGCCGGCAGGTGGGCGGCGTGTGTCGGGGCGGCTTACGTTGGCGCAAGCCCCCACGACACGAGGAGACACCCGATGCTCCGCAGACACAGACCTGCCCTCACCGCTGGTTGTGCCATCGCCATCGCCGCTCTCTCCCTGACCGCCGTACCCGCCCTCGTGACATCCGCCGCGGCGGAGCCCGGCCCCACCGCCGAGGCCCCCACGGGGGTCCCCGCCGAGATGCTGGACGCGATGCGGCGCGACCTCGGCCTCACGGCCGACGAGGCGAGGGCGCGGATCAGCAACGAGTACCGGGCCGGTACGGCCACCCCCGCCCTCCGCAAAAGCCTGGGGACCGCGTTCGGCGGAGCGTGGGTGACCGGCAAGACCGCCGAGCTCACCGTCGCCACGACCGACCAGGGTCGGCACGGCATGATCACCGCGGCCGGCGCCAAGCCCGTGACGGTCAGCCACAGCCTCGACGACCTCACCGCCGCGAAGGGCACCCTGGACCGCGCCGCCGAGCACAGCGCGCCGGCGGCCGCGGCCGCCGCCGTCTGGTACGTGGATGTGAAGAGCAACAGCGTGGTGGTGCAGTCGGCCGACCCCGACCAGGCCTCGGCCTTCGTCACTGCCAGCGGCGTGGACCGCGGCATGGTCCGGATCGTGGAGTCCGCCGAGCAGCCGAAACCGCTGGACGACGTACGCGGCGGCGAGGCGTACTACATCAACGGCACCGCGCGCTGCTCGATCGGGTTCTCGGTGGCGAAGGGCTCCCAGGGCGGCTTTGTCACCGCGGGCCACTGCGGCGAGGCGGGCGCCACCACCACCGGCGTCAACAAGGCCGCCCAGGGCACCTTCCAGGCGTCGCGCTTCCCCGGCAACGACTACGCCTGGGTGGCGGTCAACAGCACCTGGACGCCCAAGCCCGTGGTGCTCGGCCCCGGCGGCTCCGTCGTCACGGTCGCCGGCTCCCAGGAGGCGCCGGTGGGCTCCTCGGTCTGCCGCTCCGGCTCGACGACCGGCTGGCACTGCGGCACGGTCGAACAGCTCGACACCAGTGTGCGGTACTCCGAGGGCATGGTCAGCGGGCTGTCCCGGACGACCGTATGCGCCGAGCCGGGCGACTCCGGCGGCTCGTACATCTCCGGCAGCCAGGCCCAGGGCGTCACCTCGGGCGGCTCCGGCGACTGCACGGCCGGCGGCACCACGTACTTCCAGCCGGTGAACCCGATCCTCGAGGCGTACGGCCTCACCCTCACCACCGGCTGAGGGACCTGACGCGCCGTGGGCAGGCCCCGGGTCACCGGGACTGCCCACGACCGGCTCACCGGGACCTGATCACCGCGGTTTGACCGCCGCGTGGACGGTCTGCGCGCTCAGCCAGAACACATCCGGCCGGAGGAGCACGCCCGCCTCGTCGTCCGGGTCGAGCAGCCGGTCGAGCGTGGCGCGGTCCGTCGCGTCGAGGCGGTCGGCCAGATGGTCGGACAGACGGGTCAGGTCGGCGTGCAGCAGACGGCGGGCCGGGGCGTCGAGCGGTGCGGGCAGGTCGGTCAGGAAGCTGCGGCTGCGGGCCCCGGTCAGCCCGGCCGCCGCGAGCATGGCCGGCCAGTCCTCGGTCGTCTCCTTGGCGTAGGGCAGCCCGGTCCGCATCTCGGCGAACGCCTCCTCCTGCAGCGCGTCGAGCCGAGTCAGCAGGCCGGGGCGGCCGATGCCGATGTCGCGGGGCAGCGCGCGCGGCGACAGCCCGCCCTCGGCCACGGCCAGCACCCCGCCGGGGCGCAGCGCGGCGGCGAGCCGGTCGAGCGCGCCCTGCTGGTCCCCCAGGTGGTGCACCGCCTTGCTGGACCAGATCAGCTCCGCGTCCCCCACCTCGGCCAGCCCCTCGGGCAGTTCGGCCAGGTGGGTCCGTACGCGGTCGGCGACCCCGAGCCGCGCGGCGCGTTCGCGGGCCCGCGCCAGCAGCTCCGGGCTGCCGTCCACGGCCACCACCTCGGCGTCGGGGAAGGCACGGGCGAACACGCACGCGGCGCCGCCGGGCCCGCTGCCGATGTCGAGCGCGCGCTGTACATGTCCCCCATCGAGCCTGAGGAGCCCGCGCAGCCACTCGGCGGTCTGCTCGACGGCGGGGGTGTGAACATCCGCGCTCAGGTCGAGGAGTTCCCCGAAGGCGGCCCAGTCCGGGTGCGCGTCATCGGCATGGGCGGGGCCGCCGTGGGTGTGGGAATGGGTGGGGTCAGCGTGGGTGTGCTGGTGTCCGCTCATGCCGCAGAGCCTGCCCCCGCCCCGCCCGATCGACAAACATTGTTGCCGGTTCGGCAAGGCGGGCCGCCACCTGCCCCGGGGCGGTATCAGCCCCCCGTGACCCCGGTGGGGGTGAAGGTGATGGGCAGCGACTCCAGATAGCGGTACCAGACGGAGTCCACCCACCTCAGCTCCTCGGGGGCCACCGCGAGCACCAGGTCCGGAACGCGGTCCAGCAACACCTCGATCGTCGTCTCCGCGATGATCCTGGCCGTCTCGGGGCCGCCCACCGGGCATCCGTACTCGCCGGCGCTGAAGGCGACATGGGAGTGGTTCCCGGCGTGGCCGACGTGGCCGTTCGGCCACAGCAGCGGGTCGGCGTTGGCGGCGGCCAGGCCGAGGACGACGAGGTCGCCGGTGCGGATGCGCTGACCGCCGAGGACGGTGTCGCGGGTGGCGTACCGCCCGATCAGGTTCTGGAGCGGGGCGTCCACCCACAGCACCTCGTTCATGGCCTCGCCGATGCTGCGGCGGTTGCCCGTGAGGGTCGTGGCGAAGCGCTCGTCGGTGAGCAGCAGCCGCAGCGTGTTGCCGATCCAGTACGAGGTGAGCGGCAGCGCCGCGCCCATCAGCATCATCACGTCCGCGATGTGCTGCTCCTCGGTGAGGTTCGGAGTGCTCTGGATGAACCGCGAGGTGAGGTCGGGGCCCGGCGCCTCGCGCTTGGCCTTGACCAGCCCCGCCACATACGCGGCGGCCCGCTGCTGAGCGGCCATGGCGTCCTCGCCGGAGACGAACGAGGAGGTCAGCCCCTCCGCCAGGACCGCCAGTCCGTCCTCGTCCTCGGCCAGGCCGAACACCTCGCCCATGACGAGGGTGGGCACCGAGTAGATGTAGTCGTACACCAGATCCGCCCGGCCGGTCACGGCGAACTTGTCGATCAGCTGATCGGCGAAGCGCTCGCAGTGCCCGCGCAGCACGAAGGGGTCGAGCGTGGCCAGGACCTCGCTGACGGCCGCCGCGCGCCGCAGGTGCTCCTCCCCCTCCGTGAAGGGCATCATCGGGGTGTACCGCACCCACGGCATGAGGGACCAGTCCGGCGGCACGCTGTCCCAGCCGTTCCAGCGGCGCGGGTCGCGGCCGTAGGTCTCGATGTTGTTCAGCACCTGGCGGGTCTCGCGGTAGCCGACGACGAACCACACGGGGACGTCGCCTTCGAGCAGGACGCGGGTGACCTGTCCCTCGCGTCGTATCCGCCGGTACGTCTCGGCCGGCTCCCGCCGGAAGTCCGGTCCGTACAGCCGCGCGGCGTGGGCGGGGCAGCCCGGGGGCGGGGTATCCGGTGCGCTGCGCGCGGCCTGAGGGACCTGCGCGTCCTGGGGGTTCTGGGGGTCCTGAGGGTTCGTCACTGCGTCGTCTTCCTCGGAGCGGCGTATCGGGGGGCTGCCGGGAGGCTAACGAAGTGATCAGATCAGACCAACATCCTTGTCAAAAAGCGGTGTTCTAGGACACACCCTGTCCTCGGGCGATGCCCTCGATGCGGTGGGCGAGCCGGAGGTCCAACTCGGTCACCTTGCCGCCGACACTGTGCGTGTTCACCGAGACGCCGACCTTGTTGTAGCCGAGCGTGAGGTCGGAGTGGTGCCCCAGCTCCTCCTGCGCCTCGGCGACCTCGGCCACCAGACGGGCCGCGGCCAGATGTCCGGGGAAGGAGTACCCGCGCACCAGCCGGTCGTCCCGCAGCGACCAGCCGGGAAGGTCCTCCAGACCCCGCTCGATCTCCTCGTTCGACAGCGGCTGGACTGCCATGGGGCGCCCCTTTCGTCGCGACTGCCCCCACCTTCCCACGCACCGTGCGGGCCGCGCACGAGGCGCAGACGCGTGTTCGGTTACCGTCGGGGCATGACGACTGCCGTGATTGCCCCGGGGGTGGGCGCTCTGCTGCGCGAATGGCGGGACCGGCGGCGGATCAGCCAGCTCGAGCTCGCACTGCGCGCCGACTCCTCCGCCCGCCACATCAGCTTCATCGAGACCGGACGGGCCAGGCCCAGCCAGGAGATGGTGCTGCGCCTCGCGGAACACCTCGACGTACCCGTACGGGAGCGCAACGCCCTGCTGATCGCGGCCGGTTACGCGCCGCACTACCCGGAGACCTCTGTGGACGACCCGTCGATGGGCCCGCTGCGCGAGGGGATGGAGCGGCTGCTGACGGGTTACGACCCGTACCCGGCCATCGTCGTCGACGGCATGTACCAGGTGGTGGCGGCGAACCAGGGGATGGCGATGCTGCTGGAAGGGGTCGCGGACCACCTCCTGCGGCCACCCATGAACGCGATGCGCATCACCTTGCACCCGGACGGCCTGGCCCCGCGCATCCTCAATCTGCGCGAGTGGCGGGGCCATCTGCTGGAGCAGATGGAGCGGCAGCTGGCGCTGATGCGGTCCTCGCCGCTGCGCAAGCTGTACGACGAGGTCAGCGCCTATCCGCTGGGCGCGGGGGGCCAGGAGCGGGCGGCCACGGGCGGGGACCACGCGCCCTTCGCGCTGCCGATGGTGATCGAGCACGCCGGACATGTGCTGTCCTTCGTGTCCACGATCGCGACCTTCAACACCCCCATGGACGTCACCGTCTCCGAGCTGGCGATCGAGACCCTTCTCCCGGCCGACCCGGAGACGGCGCAGACCCTGCGGCGGCTCATGCCGTAGGCGCCGCCGGGATGCGGTCCAGGAAGCCCAGGACGGAGCGGATCCGGCCGTCCTCGGCCAGCGTGATCACATCGAACCCGGCGACCGGCGCCGAGCCGTCGGCCGTCGAGACCAGCTCCCAGGTGAAGCGGGCGGTGTCGTGGTGGCCGTCGACGGTCCCGGTGTGCTGGAAGACAAAGCCGGGGAACTGCTCCTGGGCCCCGGCGATGACCGCCGCCAGCTGGTCGTGGCCGCTGACGGCGGCGAGCGGGTCGGTGTAGCCGCCGTCCTCGGTCCAGGCGGCGGCGACGGCCTTGGAGCGGGCCTCGGCGTCGGTCGCGTTCCACGCCTCGAAGTAGCGGGCGACGGCGGTCTCGTACTGGGTCTGCGCGGTCATGGCAGGGCTCTCCTCATGATGAAAAGTGCTGGTGAGGCCGGGTTCCGAGCCGGAGTGCGCCGGCCCGGAACCCGATGCCCCAACCATGCCGCCGACGGCTCGCCCGGTCGATTACCCGCCAGGTAATGACGATGGCCCGGCTCGGGACGGCCCGGCTCAGGAGAGCGCCGACCAGGCCTTTTCGACCAGGGACGCGACCTTGTCGGGCTGGTTGGCCAATCCGCTGCCGCCCGTGCGGACCTGGACGGTGAGCCCGTCGCCGGTGCGCTGGCAGTAGGTGACGTGCACGGACTCCTTCCTGGGCTCGGAACCGGCCGCGGTGGGCTCGTTGTAGAGCACGCAGGACACGTCGCCGATCGTCTTGAGCTCGTCCTGTGGCTTTTCCAGACCGAGTCGTTTCGGGTCCTGGTCGGGGACGTACGGCTTCGGGGACCGGCTGCGGACCGCGACCAGCGTGGCGGTCGTCAGGACGCCGTCGTCGGCGTACCGCTTCACCACGGCGGCGGCACCGCCGTACGCCTCGGACAGCCGCTCACCGCTCTTGCGGTCCTCCTCGGTGATGGCGTCCGCCATGTCCTTGGCCTTGGGGACGCCTGACTCGCTCTGGATCTCAGCGAAGGGTCTGAGCCCGTCGAGCTTCGCCGGAGCGCTGAGCTTGGCGTCGCCGCCCCCGCCGCCGAAGCCGCCGCCGTCGTCGTCCGAGAGCAGTACGGGTATGCCGACCGCGGCGAGGCCGACCACGAGGCCGATCGCGCCGGTGACCAGCGGGTGGCGCAGCGAGATCCGGCCCTGCCGCGGGGGCGCGGGCGGGTGCGCGGCGGGGTGCTGTCCGGGCTGAGGTGGGATGCCCGCGGGCTGGGGCGGGACGCCCGCGGGCTGAGGGGGCGTCGGAGGGTGCTGCTCGGTCATGTCGGCCTCACGTCGTTACATGTCGTCACAGAAGCGTTGGCGCATCATTCTCGCCCAACAGGCCCCTGAATGGCCCGAGTAGACACTGTCTACCCGACCTGGTAGACAGTGTCTATGAGCGAGCACGACACGGGGCTGCGGTCCCGTCTGATCGAGGTCGGCGTGGATCTGGTGACCAGGGAAGGGATGCAGTCCCTGTCCCTCCGGGAGATCGCCCGCCGGGCCGGGGTCTCCCATGGAGCCCCGCGCCGCTACTTCCCCACCCACCTGGCGCTGCTGTCCGCGATCGCGCGCCAGGGCTTCGCCGAGCTGGCCGCCGGGGTCGCCGAGGCGGTCGGGGACGGACGGGTGGAGCCGCGCGCCCAACTGATGGCGCTGGGGCGGGTCTACCTCGACTTCGCCCTGACCAACCGCGGCATGTTCGAGCTGATGTTCCGCCATGACCTGCTGGAGAGCGACCACCTCGGGCTGCGCGGGACCAGCCTGCCGCTCTTCGAGGTGCTGGTCGACCTGGTCGCCCGGGCACGGCCCGCGGTCGATGCCCCGCCCCAGGTCGTCGCGGGCGCGCTGTGGGCCAATCTGCACGGCATCGCCCAGCTGTGGGGGTGGGGCAGCCTTCAGCTCGCGACGGGCACCGACGACGTCGAACCGCTGCTGCGCGCCGCGCTGGAGGCGCACCTCGGGCCGGAGCGGCGATGAGGTCCTCGTACCAGCGGATGCTCACGCTGGTCGCCGGCGTCGCCGGGGCCGCGATCGTCGCCCTGGACGGCACCGTGCTGACCATCGCGCAGCCCGATATGCGCCGGGATCTGCACGCCTCGTTCGCCGCGGTGCAGTGGACCAGCACCGGCTATCTCATCGCGGTGGCGGGCCTGTTGGTGTTCGCCGGCCGCCTGGGTGACCGCTACGGCCATCAGCGGCTGTTCGCCCTCGGCACCCTGGGCTTCGCCGCCGCGTCGGCGGGCATCGGCCTGGCGCCGGGGGTGGGCTGGGTGATCGGTCTGCGCGTCGCCCAAGGGGTGTTCGGCGCGCTGCTGCAACCGGCCACGCTCGGGATGCTGCGGGCCGCGTACCCGCCGGACCGGATCGGCATGCCCATCGCGCTGCGCACCAGCGCCATCGGGCTGGCGGCCGCGGCCGGTCCGCTGATCGGCGGGGCGCTGACGGACCGGCTGGGCTGGCGCTCCGTCTTCTTCCTCACCGTGGCGCCCGCGCTGCTGCTCGGTGTCCTGGCGCTCGTCGTCCGGATCCCGGAGCCCAAGCGGACCGCCGACCTCCCGCTCGATCTGCCCGGTGCCCTCCTCCTCGCGCTCGCCCTGGCGTCCGTGGTGTACACGCTCGTCGCGCTGCCGGAGAGCGGCTGGACGGCGGCGACCGCGGTCGGGGTCCTCGCCACGGCAGCGGCAGGCGGCGCGTTCGCCCGGCACGCGCGGCGCACCGCGCACCCCCTGCTGCCGCCGGGCCTGCTGCGCTCGGCGGCCGTCGCCCCGGCGCTCGGCGTCCTGGTGGCGGCGTCGGCCGCGGTGTTCGGGGCGCTGTTCCTCGGCACGTACTTCCTCCAGGACGTGCTCGCGCTCGACCCGCTGCAGAGCGGGCTGAGGGCGCTGCCGCTGCCCGCGATGATGGTGCTGGGCGCGCCCGTCTGCGCCGTACTGCTGCGCCGGTACGGACCCCGGCGGACAGCCGTGGCGGGGATGGCGCTGCTCGCCCTCGGCGTGCTGCTGTTCTCCCGGCTCGACGAGGAGTCCACGGCCGTGGCGATCGGCGGCTGCTTCCTTGCGATCGGCGCCGGGTTCGGCGCGGTGATGGTCACCGCGACGGCCGTGATCGTGCGCCACGCGCATGTGGACCACGCCGGGGTGGCCGGCGGGCTTCAGCAGACCGCCCTGAACGTCGGCCCGGCGCTGGGCGTCGCCGCGGCGACCATGCTGATGGCCCTCACCACGACGGCCACCACGCTGGTGGTCCTGGCGGCCGTCGCCGCGGCCGGGGTGCCGCTGGCCGCCGCGCTGCCCGGGTCGGGCGGCGGGTCGCGCGGCGGGTCGGGCGGCGGGTCAGACGGCCGGGCGCGCGCCGTCCGCGGGAACCGTCTCCGCGGCCGTGCCGGCTCGGGTGGCGGCGCGGCGGGCGGCCATCAGGATGTAGACCAGCACACCGGCGAAGAGGAAGAGCGTGCCCTGGTACACCGCGGCGTATCCGGCGCCCGCGACCAGCCAGAAGGAGAAGCCGAAGCCGAGCAGCGCGAGCACCAGGTCCCGGACGAAGCGGCCGGCGCGCACCTCGTCCCGGCGCCCCGACAGCAGGAAGTGGACCTGGGCGCCGGCAGCCAGCAGATACGGGACGGTCGCCGAGAAGGTGGTGATCAGGACCAGGGACTCGAAGACCCCGCCCGAGCCTGAGGTGTAGTTCAGGACGGTGAGCAGCGAGGCGAGGACGGTGCCGACGAGCACGCCGAAGGTCGGCACACCGCGCCGCTTGGCGGCGAACGCGGCGGGGAAGAGCCCGTCGCGGGCGGCCGCGTACGGCGCCTGGGCGCTCATCAGGATCCAGCCGTTGAGCGCGCCGACGATGGACACCACGGCGGCCAGCGCGATGAGGGTGCCACCCCAGGAGCCGCCGAACATGGCGTTCACGGCGTCGGAGAAGGGCGCCGTGGAGTTCACCAGGTCCCGGTGGGCGACGGTGCCGAAGACCGACAGGGTGCCGACGAGATAGACCGCGGCGGCGCCGACGGTGCCAAGCACACTGGCCCGCCCGACGTTGCGCTCCGGGTCGCGCACCTCGCCCGCGCTCATCGACGCCGATTCGACGCCCACATAGCTGTAGAGCAGGATCGCGGCCGCCGCCGACAGCCCGCCGACCGCGCTGCCGCCGCCGGAGTGGAACGGGCCGAGGTTGTCCGGGTCGAAGAAGAAGAGCCCGGCTACGGCGACGAAGAGCAGCGGCACGAACTTGAGCACCGTGGAGACGATCTGCACCACACCGACCCACCGCGTGCCCGCCAGGTTCGCGAGCGCGGGCAGCCACAGCGCGAGCAGCGCCACGGCCAGGTCGACGCCCTTGGACTCATGGCCGGGGACGAGCACATGGACATAGCCGACGGCCGCCACCGCAAGCGCCGCGTTGCTGACCCAGGTCATGGTCCAGTACGACCAGGCGGACAGGAACCCCGCGAAGTCGCCGAACGCCGCGCGCGCGTAGACGTACGGCCCGCCGGTGCGCGGATCGCGCTCCGCCAGCCGCCCGAAGACCAGCGCGAGCGCGACCGCGCCGACGGTCAGGACGACGAAGGCGAGCAGGCTGACGGTGCCGTACGGGGCGACGGAGGCGGGCAGCAGAAAGATGCCGCCGCCGATGATGTTGCCCATGACGAGCGCGGTCGCCGTGGGCAGGCCGAAGCGGCGGGCGTGGTGCGGGTCGTGCATTCCGCCATGGTCGGGGAATCATGCATGGTGCACCAAATCACCGCGTTTTGTCCGGCAGGGGTGGCGGGGCCGCCGGAGATGCTGCGGTGACATCGCCGAGCAACCGTGATTCCTCGCTCTCCGGAACCTCTGGGACCTGCGGGGCCGGTGGGGTCTCCGGAACCTGCGGTCCGTCCGCCTCCCGCAGCCAGCGCCGCAGCACCGCGTGCACCCGCTCGGCCCCCACCAGCTGCTCCCCCGGCCGGATGGGCGGGCTGAGCTCGATGGGCCACAGCAGAAAGGGGTGGCTCTGCGCCCCGCCGAGCCCGCCGTGCGAGCCGATCTGCCCCTCGAAGGCGTGCACCTCGCCGGTCGCCGGGTCGTAGGCGGAATTGACCATGATGTCGGGGGCGTTCGCGAAGCGCGCGGTGCGCCGTACGGCGGCCACGGCGCCGTCCCCGAAGACCTTGAGGGGGCTGCGCCCCACGACCCGGCCGGTGTCGAGGTGGTGCTCGGCGCCGTCCGCGCCCAGCACCACCGCGCCGTGCCGCTCGGACCGTACGAGCAGGAAGCCCACACCGGGGTGGTCGGCGAGGGTGCGCAGCAGCGCGGGGTGGCGGCGGTCGATCTCCTCGCGGCTCATCCGGCCCGGCACATCGGGGAAGGAGACAAGACCCAGGTTGCCGGAGGCGAGCACCACCGGGTCGGACGGGCCGTGCCCGTCGCCGTCCCGCTCGGGCCTGCGCAGCGCGGCGCGCGCCGCCTCGCGCGCCTCGGCCCCTCCCCCGGCCAGCGCTGGGCGGTGCCCCCCGGCGCGCCCGGCCTGCCGGGGCACGGGCAGTGCGCAGCCGGCCCGCACCAGGTCCTCCAGGGTGAGGCCGTAGGCGTCGGCGAAGGTCGCGCCGGGGCTCTGCCCGTGGTCGGAGAGCAGCACGATGCGGTAGTCGCGCGGTGCGTGCTCGACGACCTCGGCGATCAGCGCGACGCTGCGGTCGAGGCGGCGCAGTACTTGGTGGGTGTCGCGGCTGCGCGGCCCGGAGTGGTGGGCGACCTCGTCGTACGCCACCAGATCGGCGTAGATCGCGGTGCGCCCGGACAGGATGTCCCCCATCACCGCGGCGACCACGACATCCCGCTCCACGACGGTGGCGAAGGCGCGGATGAACGGATACAGCCCGCCCCGCCCCACCCGCGGCGTCTCGCGGCGCAGTCTGGCGCGCGCCGACTGGCCGAGCTCGCGGAAGATCTCGGCGAGGAAGGAGCCGGCGGTGCGGGTGGCGTTCGCGGGGTCCCTGAAGTACGCGAAGTAGCCGCTGCGGGAGCGGTTGTGGCGGCCACGCCGGGCGGCCACCGAGAGCACCAGGGCCAGTTCCTCGGCACCGCCGGTGAACAGGTTGCCGCGGCTGGCCCCGTCGACGGTGAGCAGCCCCTCGTCCCCGGTGCGAGCCGCGGCCCGGCGCTGCAGTTCGGCCGCGCTGGTCGGCCGGTTGCTGACGATGACCTGCCGGGCTTCCTTCTCGTACCAGCGGAAGGCGGGCACGTCCTCGGTGGAGCCGTGCAGAATGCCGAGCTGGCTGGCGCCGGTCTGGCTGGACCAGTCGGTGCGCCAGGGGGTGAGCGTATGGGTGGTGTCCACCCAGCCGGCGACGGTCTCCATGATCGGCGGCCGGTTGCCACGGGGCCGCACCGCGTCCCGCAGCACATCGTGTCCCACGCCGTCGATCTGCAGAAACACCGTTCCGGGCGGCTGCGGCGGCCCGTCCGTCCCGCCCTGTCTGCGCCGTCTGCCCTGTCTGCGGTCTGCCAGCCGCGCCAGCCGCCGGCCGTAGGCGCCGTCGTCCCGTACGGTCAGGAAGGTGCTGGTCGCCGAGGACGCGGCGGACATCACGGCCGCGACCACCACGGCGGTCTCCGGCTCAGCGGCGCCACGCCCGTCCGGTATCAGGTTCAACGCGACCAGCAGCAGCGAGCCGTTGAGCACGAACACCAGCAGCCCGAGCACAAACGCGGGCACCAGCAGCAGGGCCCGCACCAGCAGCGGCCACACCAGCGCGCTGAGCAGGCCGAAGGCCCCGGCGCCGCTCGCCGCGGTGATCGCGATCCGGGTGGTGCTGTCCCCGTCGGCGGACTGCAGCCGGAAGTCGGGCAGGATGCCCGCGAGGGCCAGCATGGTGAGCGTGGACACGGCCCACACCGCGAGCACCCGCAGCAGGGCCGCGCCCACGGACTTCCAACGGGGCATCTGCACGCCGTACTCACCTCGCGTATCCACGCCCGCTCGGCACTCGCGGACCGGCCCCCAGCCTGTCACAGCGGACCTCGGGCCCGGCCGTGGCGTTTCTCTATAAGAATCTCGTTCATTGATATGGACACGCCATGCGCGCGGGCCTACCGTGACTCTTGGTCTAGACCATGATCAATCGACCCGTTATCGACTGGAGGTGATGATCAATGCCCGCGTTACGCACCCGAGTGGCCATGGCCGTCGCCGTCGCCGCGCTCATGGCGGCGCCGGCCGGCCTGGCGTCGGCGGCACCGGCGACCGCAGCCGCGCCGACGGACGGCTGGCAGCAGAAGTCCTTCACCTACGCCATGCACAAGCCCTGGAACCTCGACCTCAGCGAGCGCTACCGCTACGACTCGGGCACCAAGACGCACACCATGTGGGTGTACTCCACGGACGAGCCCCTGGAGGAGGGCAGCTCGACCGATCCGCGCACCGAGATGCGCTGGAATCAGGAGTACACCTCGGGCAAGCACATGTGGGACGCCGATGTGTACATCCCGTCCGGCACCAACGGCGCGGACTTCATGCAGATCCTGCGGGTCAAGCACCCCTCCGGCACCCCCGCGACCGACATCATGCTGCGGGTGTCCAGCGAGAACGGCGGCACCGTCAAGCGCTACACGGACCAGGTCATCAAGTCCGGTGTCTACAACAAGTGGTGGAACCTGAAGGTCGCGCACGACGCGGACGCCGGAAAGATCCAGGTCTACGCCGACGACCAGCTGGTCCTGACCGTCGCCGACCGAGGGTCCGCGACGCGCCACTTCAAGAACGGCGTGTACCACCACGGCAGTGGCCGGGCCGAGGCCCGCTTCCGCAACATCCACTATTGGGTCAAGTAGAGGAGCGCGAGACATGTCCGTGAAACACCGCGCGATCGCCGCGATCTCGGCCGCCTGCGGACTGCTGCTGACGGCTCCGACCGCCGCCCACGCCGAGGTCGAGCCCGGCGGCTGGACCTCGGAGTCCCCCGGATTCAAGGTGCAGGAGCGGGGCTGCGGTCAGGTCGACGATCTGACCTTCAAGCTCACCTGCTCGACGGCGAGCGGGGACCAGCGCGCCGAGCGGCGGTATGACACCTACACCGGTGGCACCCACCAGTTCGAGGGGTACTTCAAGGTCACCAGCATGGGCGGCACCCGGATCAGCCTGAAGCAGACGTTCAACGACACGGACGGCAGTGCGGGCCCGTACTTCATGCTGGCCGTCGAGCGCGGCGGGCGGCTGTACGCCGTGCACGGCGGGGACACCCTCTCGAACGCGGGGACCGTCGGCGCGACGGTGCGGGTGAACACCGTGCACCAGGTGGGCAAGGAACACCGCACCTACATCAACGGATCGCTGAAGCACACCGTCGACAGCCCCGGCGGCAGCTTCTACGACAAGTTCGGCGCCTACCGCACCAGCAGTGGCAACGGCCCGGCCACGGTGGTGTGGAGCAACGTCAAGTTCTGGCGCAAGTGAGCGGCGCGCGCAGAGCCCTGGCGGCGGCGGTCCTCGTCGCCGCCGCCCTGGCCGGCTGCTCGTCGCCGCAGCCGGCCACCCGCTCCGCCGAACCGGCCCCTTCCTCCGCCACCGGCACCAAGCTCACCGCCACCGGCCCCCGGCTCACCGCCACCCTGACCTCGCCGGTGGACATCACCCTGAGGTGGACGGGCACGGAGCCGGGGGCCGCCGGGCGGATCGTGGAGTTCGCGACCGAACCCGAGGGGCCGTACACGATCCTGGAGTACGTCCCGCTCGGCCAGACCTCGTACCGACACCCCGATCTGATGCCCCAGACGCCCTTCTACTACCGCGTCCGCCCCTACTACGGGCCCGCCTCGCGGCCGGTCGAGGTGCGCCTGCCCAAGGGGGACTTCACGGCGAAGGAGCAGAAGAGCGACCACGAGTGGGCGCCGCCCCGGACACTGCGCCAAACGGCCGTGCACACCGGCTCCGTCAAAGACGCCGCCACGGCGCGGGCGGCCGCCCCCACCGGGCTGAAGGCGACCGTCATGCACGCCAACGGCATCCGGTTCACCTGGACCGACCACGCCTCCGACGAGCAGGGCTATCTGCTGGAGGACCGGCCACAGGGCGGCGACCGCTTCCGGCCGGTGGCCGTCCTGGACCGGAACATCAACTCCTTCGGCCTGATCACCCTCCCGAACGAGAAGCGAGCCGCGTACCGGGTGCGGGCCTTCACCTACGGCAAGGGGTCCAACGTCGTACACCTGAAGACGGGATCCGCGCCGGAGCGGTGACGGCTCACGCGGGTCGGCCGAGCTCCTTGCGGAACAGCTCCAGGACGTTTCCGCCGAGGATCTTGAGGATGTCGCCCTCGGGCAGGCCCCTGCGGACCAGCGCCTCCGTCACCAGCGGCAGCCCGCGGGGGCCTTCGAGGCCCGGCACCACCAGCTCGGCGTACTCCAGGTCCTCGCAGCACGGCGGGCTGGTGTCCGCGCTGACCTCCTTGATGAAGTCGGGCCCAAGACCCACCCGGTCCACGCCCGCGACCTCGACGATATGCAGGATGTGATCGGCCAGCCGGTCCACCGTGCGCTCGGCGGGGTCGGTGGCCACGAACTCGCCGAGGAAGTTCACACACACCATGCCACCGGTCGCGACAAGGCCGCGGATCTGCTCGTCGGTGAGGTTGCGGTGGTGGTCGAGCAGGGCGCGGGCGGAGGAGTGCGTGGCCAGCACGGGCCGGGTGGCCAGCTCCAGCACATGGGCGACGCCCGAGGCGCCCAGATGGGACACGTCGAAGAGGATCCCCAGGCGCTCCATCTCCGCCAGCGCCGCCACCCCCGCCTCGGTGAGCCGGCTGCCGGTGGCGTCCTCGCCGCTGCCGTCGGCCAGGGCGGTACGGCCCCAGTGAGCGATGGACGCCATGCGCACCCCGAGCCGGTGCAGGGTCGGGATCAGCTCCACGTTCGCGTCCAGCCCTGGGGCGCTCTCCAGCGCCAGGACCAGCGCGATCCTGCCCTCGTCCAGGGCGCGGTCGATGTCGTCCCCGTCCAGGCACAGCCGTACCTCGTCCGCGTTGCCCTCGGCCAGGGTGTGCGCGCACTCGATCATCCGCAGCGTCTCGCGCAGCGCGCCCTCGGGGCGGAACTGGTCCTCGATGAAGACCGGCAGCACCTGGAGATCCACCCCGCCCTCGCGCAGCTGGGGCAGCCACTGGTCGCGGAAGAAGGAGGCCCAGCGGTGCGGCGGGCGGGCGGTGACCGCGATCAGCAGGTCGTTATGGGCGTCGGCGACCACCGCGCGGCGGTGGAGTTCCAGATGCGGGGACACGTACGCCATGGTGGCGTACGGGCCGGGCGCCGGGCCACGGAATATCTGACGGGGAGCGGCGGCGCTGTCAACACCCTTTCGAATGAATCGTCGCATCCATGAACCGGTATCGGCCGTTCCAGCGGTACCGTCCCACCGGCATGGCTGTTGTCGGGGCGCCGGGGGGATATGAGCGTGGAGAAGTTCAACGTGGTGGCGCTGGGACCGTCCGGCTCCGGCAAGACCGTGTATCTGGCGGCGCTCCAGGAGCGGCTGCGCACACAGGACCCGGAGCTGGGATTCCATGTGCGGCTCCCCCGCGACCAGGAGCGGAAGCTCACCGAGGTGTACTCCGAGGTCGCGAGCTCTGGCGACTGGCCGGCGCCCACCGACCGTACGGAGACCCCCGAGTGGACGTTCACCTGCCGGATGTGGACCCGGTTCGGGGTGTTCGAGACGATGCAGATCGAGTACATCGACTACGCCGGGGAGCATCTGACCCACCCTGTCGGCGAAGGGTCGCAGGTCCAGGACTGGTTCGAGGAGCGCCTTGAGACGGCCGACGCGCTGCTCGGGCTGCTGGACGGGGTCAAGATCCGCGGCCTGCTGTTCGGGAACCGGGGCGCGGAGGACTTCCTCCGGGACGATCTGGCGCCGATGTTCTCCCTGATGCAGGGCTTCCCGGGGCCCATCCATTTCGTGGTGACCAAATGGGACCTGGTGGAGCAGAACTTCACGCTGGCCGACGTCAGGCAGCGCCTGATGCGGGAGCCCACCTTCAGCCGGCTCGTCGCCAGCCGCGCGCCCGGGAAGACCCGAAGATTCCCGGTGCCGCCCGGCCGGATCCGGCTCATCCCGGTGAGCGCCGTCGGCCGGGGGTTCGCGGTGCTCGACAGCGAGGGCAAGGTGCGCAAGCTGGACCGGACGAACCCCAAGCCCATGAACGTGGAGATCCCGCTCGTCTCGGTGCTGCCGGATCTGTGCGTACGCGCGTACGAAGCGCTGCGGATCAGCGAGGCCAGGCGGGCGGCCGGCCAGGACCCACAGCAGGACCAGGAGGCGGGCGAGAACCAGAATCCCGGCCAGGACTCGGGGGACCAGGCCGGCTCCCCCGGGCGCGTCAGGAAGCTCCTCGCGGCGGGCCTGTCACCCCAGTTGCAGGCGCAGCTGATGAAGTCCGGGATCACCGTCAGCCCCGCCGTGCTGGCGGGCTTCCTGGACGCCGCGCTGGGGGCGCTCGGCCAGCTGGCCTCCCGGTCGCCGCGAGAGGTCCGCAGGGCCAAAAGACTCCAGCGGTCCTGGCGCGGGCGCCGCGTAAAATCCGTCAAGGACGAGAAGTCCGCCGTGCACCACACCGTTCACCGCCTGGTCGGCCGGCTGGGCGAGTTCGAGCGGGCCGAGCCGGACTCCATATTGGCCTGAGGCGTGGGTGGTCCCGTGGAGAGTGTCGAGTGGTGGCCCTTCCTGATCAGCCGAGGGCGCCGCACCCCCTTCCGTACGGTCGTGGTGCCCGGTCTGCCCGGCGGCGCGGCTGACGGGCTGGAGCCGGTGCTGCTGGACGCGGCCGGCGGGAAGCCCACCCCGGAGGGGCAGCTGCGGTTCCGGGTCATCGAGCGGTCCGACGCGGACGACCTCGCCCTGGTGTTCCGGGTGATACGCCCCGATCCGGTCGAGGCGGGGGAAGAGCGGGGCGCGCTGTACGACGCGCACTCCCGCCCGATCTATCTGATCGAAGGGGTGCTGCGCACCCTCCCGGCGGTCGCGTCCGACGGCGGACCGCGCCCGTGGGTGCCGCAGGGGGCGCTGCGGACCGCCCATGAGCACAACGTCCCCGCCTTCCAACGGTTCTGGCAGACGGACCGGTACGACCTGGCCCCCGTCCGGTCCAAGGCCCTCAGCTTCCCGGCGAACGCAGCGGTGGAACGGGCCCAGTGGTCCGTCTCGCCCCCGTTCCGGGTGCGCGCCAGACGGCCGGCGAAGCCCGACCCCCCTCCTCCGCCGCCCCCGGCCGCCGGCAGCCGCCGGGGACGGCTGCTGCTGTGGTGGGGGGCGCTGCTGGTGCTGGCGGTCGTGCTGGCGTTCGCGCTCAGCGGCTGAGCGCCCTGCGGTGAGCGGGCGGCGGTGAGCGGGCGGCGGTGAGCGGGCGGCGGCGAACGGGCGGGGTGAACGGGCGGGGGCCGTCCACCGACGCCGGGCGCGGTGAGAGGATCGACGCGGACGTAACCGTCCACGCCGTCCGCCGGTCCGGGCGGCGCGGTCCGGGCGGCGCCATGAGGGAGGGTCCGAGTGTCGGTGGAGATCACCTGGTGGGGGCATGCCACCACCACCGTGCGGGACTCCGGCGTGCGCGTGCTGACCGACCCGTTGTTCGTACGGCGGCTGGCGCATCTGCGGCGCCGCCGGGGGCCTGTGCCGCCGCCCGCCGCCGAGGTCGCCGATGTCGCGGTGGTCTCCCATCTGCACGCCGACCACCTCCACCTCCCCTCGCTGATGCGGCTGCGTCCCGGCACCCGGCTGGTGGTGCCGCGCGGCGCCGGGCGGGCCGTGCCGGGGCTGCGGCGGGTGGCCCGGGCGCGGGAGCTGCGGGTCACGGAGGTGCGGCCGGGCGAGGAGATCGCGGTGGGCGAGGTCCGGATCCGGGCCGTACCGGCCGCGCACGACGGCAGACGGCTGCCGTACGGGCCGAGCCGGGTGCCCGCGCTCGGCTACGTCCTGCGGGGCGAGTCCACGACGTACTTCGCGGGCGACACCGGTCTTTTCGACGGCATGGCACGGGCAGTCGGCGACTGCGACGTGGCGCTGCTGCCGGTCGGCGGCTGGGGCCCCTACCTCGGCCACGGCCATCTCGACGCCCACCGGGCCGCCCAGGCGCTCGCCCGTCTTGGCGCGCGCAGCGCGGTGCCCGTGCACTACGGCACGTACTGGCCGATCGGCCTCGACGGGATCCGGCCGCACGAATTCCACTCCCCCGGCGACGACTTCGTCCGGCACGCCGGACGGCTGGCCCCCGACGCGGTGGTGCATGCGCTGCGGCACGGCGAATGCGTACACCTGGAGACCACCGGATGACCGGCCAGATACTCGACGGCATCGGCGAGCTCGCGCGCGGCGTGCCGCCCGAGTCGACTCAGCAGGCGGTCGGCTACCCCTCGCTGTTCCTGCTGGTGGTGCTGGGGTCGCTGGTGCCGGTGGTGCCGACGGGCGCGGTGGTCAGCTCGGCGGCGGTGGTGGCGATCCATCAGAGCGTGCCGCCCCTCTCGCTGCTCGTCGTCTTCTGTGTGGCCTCCTTCGCGGCCTTCCTCGGGGACATCGCCCTGTACTGGCTCGGCCGCCGTGGCCTCGGCTCGAAGAACGGCTCCCGCTGGCTCGCCCAGCTCGAAGGCCGCGCCGCCCCCGAACGCCTGGCCCAGGCCCGCACCCGCCTCGACGAGCACGGGGTCGCGGTGCTGGTGCTCTCCCGTCTCCTCCCCGCCGGACGCATCCCGGTGATGCTCGCCTGCCTCCTCTCCCGTATGCCGATGCGCCGCTTCGCCCGCGGCGACGCCCCGGCGGTCCTGGCCTGGTCCGGGGCCTACGCCCTCATCGGCATCCTGGGCGGGTCGCTCTTCGCCAGGCCCTGGGAGGGCGTGGCCGCCGCGATCGTCCTGACCGTCCTCCTCAGCACCGCCCCCACCCTCTGGCGCCGCACCCGCGCCCGCCGCGAGGCACACGGCGAGGCGACGGGCTGACCTTTTCCTTCCACGCCCGCGCCACCCCGTGACCGGGCCCCGGGCCCGGCCGCCGCGACGTCGCGGCGCGGTCGGCCGGGCCGGCTCGGGCACTCGGTGGGCGGGGTCCGGGGTCCGGGGCCCGGGATCAGCGGCAGAGGACGGATTGGAGGACGTCGGCCAGGACCCGCTCCGGTTCGCGTTCGGCGCCCTCGGCGCGCCAGGCGATGAAGCCGTCGGGGCGGACGAGGACCGCGCCCTGGGGGGTGGTGCCGTGGAGTTCGGTCCAGTCGGTGCCGGGGTCGGGGGTCAGGTCGTGGGTGGGGTCGAGGCCGAGGCGGTAGGCGGCGAGGGGGATGTCGAGGCGGTCGGCGACGCGTAGCGCGGCGCCGTGCCAGGCGGCGCCTTCGGGGCCGGTGAGCAGGACGCAGGTGCGCTCGTACAGGTCGAGGGTGGACAGCCGGAGGCCGTCGCGGTCGACCCACAGATGGGGGGCTCGGCTGCCGGGTTCGCCGCCCGCGGTGAAGCGGTCGGGGACGGCGGGGGTGGCGGGGTCGGCGCCGAGGACCGCGTCGGAGGCGTAGCGGTAGCCCATGGCCACCGCGAGCACATCGCGCTGCGGGCCGCCGGTGGACGGCGGCGGGGTGTAGCCGGGGTGGTTGTGTTCGGCGGAGCGCGCGGCGGCGCGGGCGCTGGTGGCCACGGCGACCGGCTGGCGTTCGACGCCGTAGGTGTCCAGCAGCCCGGGGCCGGCCCAGCCGCCGAGGACGGCGGCGAGTTTCCAGGCGAGGTTGTGTGCGTCCTGGATGCCGGTGTTGGAGCCGAAGGCGCCGGTGGGGGACATTTCATGGGCGGAGTCGCCGGCGAGGAAGATCCGGCCGTCGCGGTAGCGCTCAGCCACCCGTTCGGCGGCGTGCCAGGGGGCCTTGCCGGTGATTTCGACCTCCATGTCGAGGACGCCGGTGGCCTTGCGGATGTGTTCGGCGCACCGCTCGTCGGTGAAGTCCTCCAGGGTCTCGCCGGTCTCGGGGTGCCAGGGGGCGTGGAAGACCCACTGTTCGGCGTTGTCCACCGGGAGCAGCGCCCCATCGGCGGCCGGGTTGGTCAGATAGCAGGCGATGAAGCGGCGGTCGCCCACGACATCGGCGAGCCGCTTGGCGCGGAAGGTGATGCTGACGTTGTGGAACAACTCGCCGCGGCCGGTCTGGCCGATGCCCAGGCGTCTGCGTACGGAGCTGCGGGGGCCGTCGGCGGCGATGAGGTAGTCGGCGCGCACCACGGATGTACGCCCGGACTCCCGGTGCTGGACGACGGCGGTCACCCCGTCGGCGTCCTGCTCGAAGGAGATCAGTTCGGTGGAGAAGCGCAGCTCGCCGCCCAGCTCCTGGGCGGTCCGCAGCAGGACCGGTTCAAGGTCGTTCTGGCTGCACAGACACCATCCGGAGGGGCTGAGCCCGCGCATGGCGCCGCCCGGGTCGATCTCCCGGAAGAGCCAGTGGTGGTCCACTCCGGTGAGGGATTCGGCCTGCAGGATGCCATGGTTGCCGGCCAGGACGGACGCGGCTTCGCGGATCGCGGACTCCACTCCCGCGGTCCGGAACAACTCCATGGTGCGGAGGTTGTTTCCGCGCCCGCGCGGGTGCGTGGAGGTGCTCGCGTGTTTCTCCACGAGCAGGTGTCCGACGCCCAGACGGCCCAGGAAAAGTGAGGCGGACAGTCCCACCAGGGATCCGCCCACGACGAGTACTGGCACACGCTCATCGACATGGGGATTCATCTCGCTGCTATTCCCGGGGTTTTGGCCCTGGTCAGGTGTCTGGCGAGCCCCTTCGCCCGGATGGCTCACATATCTCGCGGCATCCGTGGGAGCGCTCCACGATCGACTAACGGGCGCCGCGTCCGGCGAAGGACGCCCCCGGAGGAGGAGTCGAACCTATGAGCACCCTGCCCAAGACTTCGCGGCCCGCGAAGTCCGCGACGACGACCGAGCCCCCGCCTCGGCCTTCCACGCTCACCGACGCCCGGCTGCGTGTGGTGTTGCTGGTGTCGGTCCACGCGGGCGCCGAAGAGCGTTTCCTGCATGCCTACGAGCAGTTGTCCCAGCAGGTGGCCGCGGTCCCGGGCCACATCAGCGACCAGTTGTGCCAGTCGATCGAGAACCCCTCGCAGTGGCTGATCACCAGCGAGTGGGAGAGCGCTCCGCCGTTTCTGAGCTGGGTGGAGAGCCCCGAGCACCGCGAGATGGTCAAGCCCCTCCACGGATGTGTGGAGGACACCCGGTCGCTGCGGTTCAGCGTGCTGCGGGAGACCTTCTCGGCCAAGGAGGCGGCCGGCCGCCGCGCCGCGCCCCGCGTACAGCTGGCCCCGCGGGTCGGCGACGGACTGGTGCGGCACGCCCTGACCTTCACCGTCAAGCCCGGCAGCGAGCAGAGCGTGGCCAAGATCCTGGCCGACTACGCTGCGCCCGAGGCCCGCGTGGACGAGAACACCCGGCTGTGCCGCACCTCGCTGTTCATGAGCGGCAACCGTGTCGTACGGGCGGTCGAGGTCAAGGGCGATCTGGTGGCGGCGCTGCGCCACGTGGCCAGGCAGCCTGAGGTCCGTGCGGTCGAGGAGGCCATCAACCCGCATCTGGAGGAGGACCGCGACCTGGACGACCCGGAGGCCGCGCGGGACTTCTTCATGCGGGCGGCGCTGCCCGTGGTGCACCACCTGACGGCGGACCCCAGCCGCCCGCCGAATCTCCGGCGCCACATGCTGCTCTACCCGGTCAAGGAGGGCTGCGGCCCGGCGGTGGCCAGTCTGCTGGCCCGTCAGGACGACCTGGCGGTGACCAGGCCGAAGGCGGCGATGACGTCCGACGGCGGCGAGGGGCAGCCCACGATCGTGAGCAGCACGGTCTTCCAGCGCGACGACATCGTCGTGCGCATGGTGGACATGGACGCACCGCTCGACCGTGATCTCGCGGTGGCGGCCGGGGTCAGCGGGCAGCGCGCGGCCGCGGTGCTGGGCCGGCTCCTCGACGCCCGGCTGCTCGACGCCGGGGCGGGCGGCAAGAAGAAGATCGATCTGTCGAGCGAGGCCGGGCTGCGGCGCTTCCTCACCGACTGCGACATGGAACCGGTCACCGACCGCCGCGCGGCGGATTACTGACACTCCCCCTCCCAAGCCCGTACTTGCCAACCCCCACCCACTCTCCGTCGTGCGCGGCGGCCGCGCCGCCTTCTGGAGGCCATTATGACCACGCAGTCCCACCTCATCGTCGACCTGTCCGCGGTCGCCCCCAACCGCCGTCGCGGCGGCGATGTGCGCGCCATGCTCACCCCGACCACGGTGGGCGCCACGAGCGGTTTCATGGGCATGGCCGTCGTGCAGCCCGGCGAGCGCGTCACCGAGCACTACCACCCGTACTCCGAGGAGTTCGTGTACGTGGTGTGCGGTGAGCTGGAAGTGGACCTGGACGATACGGCGCATCCGCTCCGTGCCGACCAGGGGCTTCTGATCCCCATCAACATGCGCCACCGGTTCCGCAACGTGGGCGACACCGAGGCCCGGATGGTCTTCCACCTCGGCCCGCTGGCCCCGCGCCCGGAGCTGGGCCATGTGGACACCGAGACCGCCGAACCCGCCGAGGCGGCGTCGTGACCCGACGGGTGGTGGTCACCGGGCTCGGTGTCGTCGCTCCCGGGGGCGTGGGCGTCCCGGCCTTCTGGGACATGCTCACCGCGGGCCGCACGGCGACCCGCGGCATCACGCTGTTCGATGCCGCGAGGTTCCGCTCGCGGATCGCCGCCGAGTGCGACTTCGACCCCGTGGCCTGCGGGCTGACGGCCGAGCAGATCGAACGCTCGGACCGGTATGTGCAGTTCGCGCTGGTGGCCGCCACCGAGGCGATGCGGGACGCGGGGATCGAGCCCGACGGGTCCGGAGCCGAGGACCCGTGGCGGATAGGCGTGTCGATGGGTTCGGCGGTGGCCGCCTCCACCCGGCTGGAGCAGGACTACGTCAAGGTCAGCGAGTCCGGCGCGCGCTGGGACGTGGACCATCGGCGGGCGGGCCCGTATCTGCACCACGCCTTCTCGCCGAGCGCGCTGGCCTCCGGCGTGGCGGAGCTGGCGGGCGCCCACGGGCCGGTGCAGACCGTGTCGACGGGCTGTACGTCGGGTCTTGACGCGATCGGGTACGCCTTCCAGACGATCGAGGAGAACCGGGCCGATGTGTGCGTGGCGGGGGCGGCGGACACCCCGGTCACCCCGCTCACCGTGGCCTGCTTCGACTCCATCAAGGCGACCTCGACGAACAACGACGACCCGGCCCACGCCTCCCGGCCGTTCGACGCCCACCGCGACGGCTTCGTCCTCGGCGAGGGCGCGGCCGTGCTGGTCCTGGAGGAGCTGGAGCACGCCCGGGCCCGGAGGGCCCATGCGTACTGCGAGTTCAAGGGGTTCGCCACCTACGGCAACGCCTACCACATGACCGGTCTGACCCAGGAGGGCCTGGAGATGTCCGAGGCGATCAACCATGCGCTCGGCCACGCCCGCATCGACGGCACCGAGATCGACTACGTCAACGCGCACGGCTCCGGCACCAAGCAGAACGACCGGCACGAGACGGCCGCGGTGAAGCGGTCGCTGGGCGCCCACGCGTACAAGACGCCGATGAGCTCGATCAAGTCGATGGTGGGGCATTCGCTGGGGGCGATCGGCGCGATCGAGCTCGCCGCCTGCGCCCTGGCGCTGGCCCACGGCGTGGTCCCGCCGACCGCGAACTACGAGACCCCGGACCCCGAGTGCGACCTGGACTATGTCCCGCGCACCGCGCGCGCCCTGCCGCTGCGCAATGTGCTGTCGGTCGGCAGCGGGTTCGGCGGCTTCCAGTCCGCGGTGGTACTGAGCCGGGCGGGGGGTCCGAGATGAGCGTGTCTTGGCGGGCTGTGCGGGCTGGACTGAGGAGCCGCGCAGCGACGAAGGAGCGAGCAGTGACGAAGGAAGCCCGCGCGTGGAAGCGCGCCAAGACTGAGCGGGGTGGAGGCGCGTGAGTGCCCGGGGGGCGGTGGTGACCGGGCTCGGGGTCATCGCGCCCAACGGCGTGGGCACCGACGCCTTCTGGAAGGCCACCCGGGAAGGGATCAGCTTCCTGGACCGGCTCACCCGCGAGGGCAGCGAGAACTTCCCGGTGCGGGTCGCCGGCCAGATCCGTGGCTTCGACCCGGCCACGATGATCGAGGAGCGGCTGCTGGTCCAGACCGACCGCTTCACCCATATCGCGCTGGCCGCGGCCGACCTCGCGCTGGAGGACTCGCGGCTGCCGGTCGACGACCTGTCGCCGTTCGCCGTGGGCGTGGTCACCGCGGCCGGTTCCGGGGGCGGCGAGTTCGGACAGCGCGAGCTGCAGCAGCTGTACGGCAAGGGCCCGCGCCATGTGGGCCCGTTCCAGTCCATCGCCTGGTTCTACGCGGCCAGCACCGGCCAGGTCTCCATCCGCGGCGGCTTCAAGGGGCCGTGTGGTGTGGTGGCGGACGACGAGGCCGGCGGACTGGACGCGCTGGCGCACGCACGGCGGTCGATCCGACACGGGGCGGACGCGATCGTCGCGGGCGCCACCGAGGCGGGGCTCGCCCCGTACTCGATGGTGTGCCAGCTGGGGTGGCGGGAGCTGAGCCGGGCCCGTGAGGCGGGCCGGGCGTATCTGCCGTTCACCACCGACGCATGCGGCTTCGTACCCGGCGAGGGCGGGGCCATGTTCGTCGTGGAGGAGGAGGGGGCGGCCCGGCGCCGCGGGGTGCCGATCCGCGGGTTCATCAGCGGCTACGGGGCGACCTTCACCGGGGCGTCCCGGTGGGAGGAGTCCCGGGAGGGGCTGGCCCGCGCGATCCGCGTGGCGCTGGACGACGCGCGGTGCGCGCCCGAGGAGATCGATGTGGTGTTCGCGGACGCGCTCGGCGTGCCGGAGGCGGACCGGGCCGAGGCGCTGGCGATCGCCGACGCCCTGGGCCCGCACGGCACCCGCGTCCCGGTGACCGCGCCCAAGACCGGCTTCGGCCGGGCTCACTGCGCGGCCCCCACGCTGGACGTGGCGGCCGCGGTGCTCGCCATGGAGCACCGCATGGTGCCGCCCACGCCGTATGTCACCGACGTCTGCCATGAGCTCGACCTGGTCACCCGCAGTCCCCGGCCCGCCGAGCCGCGGTGTGCGCTGGTGCTCAGCCGGGGGCTCATGGGCTACAACGCGGCGCTCGTGCTCCGCGGCCCGGAAGGAGATATGTGATGTCCCGTCAATTCACCCACCAGGAGTTGGCCGCGCTCATGAAGAAGTGCGCCGGCCTGACCGTCGACCCGGCCGCCCTCGCGGGGTCGCCGGAGATGACCTTCACCGAGTTCGGGCTCGACTCGCTCGGTCTGCTCGCCATCGTCGGCGAGCTGGAGAACCACTACGGCACCCCGATCGAACCGGGTGCCGAGAGCTGCAAGACCCCCAATGACTTCATCGACGTCATCAACGCCTCAATCACCGCAGGAGCATGAGATGCCCGGGCACACCGACAACGAGATCACCATCGCGGCACCGATGGACCTGGTGTGGGACATGACCAACGACATCGAGAACTGGCCCGACCTGTTCAGCGAGTACGCCTCGGTCGAGGTGCTGCGGCGGGAGGGTGACACCACCACCTTCCGGCTGACCATGCACCCCGACGAGAACGGCAAGGTCTGGAGCTGGGTGTCCGAGCGCGAGACCGCCCGCGATGTGCACACCGTATGGGCGCGCCGGGTCGAGACCGGCCCGTTCGCCTTCATGAACATCCGCTGGGAGTACGACGAGATGCCCAAGGGCACCCGGATGCGCTGGACCCAGGACTTCGAGATGAGACCCGACGCGCCGATCGACGACGCCGGGATGACGGACCTCATCAACCGCAACTCCAAGATCCAGATGGAGCTCATCCGGGAGAAGATCGAGCAGCGCGCCCGCGCCACGGTGGAGGCCTGACGATGTACCGCACCATGATCGTCGCCAAGATGAACCGGGACGCGGGGCCCGATATCGCCAAGGTCTTCGCCCACTCCGACCGGGGCGAACTGCCCGGACTGATCGGGGTCACCGGGCGCAGCCTGTTCCAGTTCGGCGATGTGTATCTGCATCTGATCGAGGCCGAGCAGCCGCCGGCCGACCAGGTCGCCCGGTACGCCAAGCACCCCGAGTTCCGTGACGTCAGCGCCCGGCTCCAGCCGTTCGTGCAGGCGTACGACCCGGAGACGTGGCGCGAGCCCAAGGACGCCATGGCGCATGAGTTCTACCGCTGGGAGCGCGACCGCGCCTGAGCAAGGCACGCCTGGACAAGGCCGGAAGGGGCCGGAAGGGACCGGAAGGGAGCACCACTGTGGTCGCGGACTGGGTGCGCTGCGAGCGCTGCGCCGACCTGATCTACGGCAAGAGGTTCGCGCGCACCCTGCGCGTATGCCCGGACTGCGGCTGGCACAGCCCGCTGACCGCGCGGCAGCGGCTGGACCAACTGCTCGACGCCGACTCCGCGGCGCCGATCGGCGAGGTGCAGCCGCTGCACGATCCGCTGGAGTTCGCCGACACCCGGCCGTACGCGGAGCGGCTGGCGGACGCGCGGGCGAAGACGGGCCTCAAGGAGGCGGTGATCTGCGCCGTGGGCCGGATCGACGACCGGCCCGTGGTCGTGGCGGCCATGGACTTCCGGTTCCTCGGCGGCAGCCTGGGCTGCGGCGTGGGCGCGCTGATCTGCGAAGCGGCCCGGACCAGCCTCGCCCGGCGCGTCCCGCTGCTGCTGATCACCGCCTCCGGCGGGGCCCGGATGCAGGAGGGCGCGCTGGCCCTGATGCAGATGGCCAAGACCGCGCAGGCGATGGCCGAACTCGACGAGGCCGGGATCCTGACGGTCTCGCTCATCACCGACCCGACGTACGGAGGCGTGGCGGCGTCCTACGCCACCCTCGCCGACGTCATCCTCGCCGAACCCGGCGCGCGGCTCGGCTTCGCCGGGCCCAGGGTCATCGAGCAGACGACCCGGGAGCGGCTGCCGGAGGGTTTCCAGACCGCCGAGTTCCTGATGGAACACGGCATGGTCGACGACATCATCCCCCGCTCCGCCCTCCGCCCCACCCTGGCCCGGCTGTTGGCCTTGGGTGGATCCGGCGTGTCGGGGCCCGGGGGCCCGGCGGCCGGGACCCCAGCGCGGGGCGCCTCCGGCGGGGCTGCGGCGGGGGCGCGCCACGCCGCGCCCCCGTACGGCGGGCCGGAGGCGCCCGCCGCCCCCCTGAGCGCGGCGGCCCGCCACCCGGACGGCGGGCCGGCGGACGCACCGGCTGGGAGGCCGAACCCCGCCTCGGCCGGCGGCCGGCACGCCACCGCGTACGGGGGACCGGACGCGGCGCGGTACGACGCGCCGGCCGGGCAGCCGGACGCCTCCGCCGGCCACCCGGGCGCGGCGGCTCACGGCGCCGTCGGCGCGGG
This sequence comes from Streptomyces sp. NPDC059679, assembly GCF_042734105.1. Classification (NCBI taxonomy): domain Bacteria; kingdom Bacillati; phylum Actinomycetota; class Actinomycetes; order Kitasatosporales; family Streptomycetaceae; genus Streptomyces; species Streptomyces sp. NPDC059679. Next base: position 163,176 of record NZ_JBHWES010000018.1, read on the forward strand.
GGCGGACGCACGGGCGGACCGGAGGCCCGCCGCGCCAAGTGGCGGGCCGGACACGGCCGCCACCACCCACCCAGGCACGGCGGCCCACAGCCTCGCCAACGCACAGGCGGGGGCGGAGCACGCCGCCCCGCGCGGCGAGCGGCAGGCCACCGCGTACGGGCAACCCCACGCGGTACCTGACGACGGGCCGCAAGCCCCCGCCGCCCCCCTCAGCGCGGCGGCACGCCACCCGAGCGGCGCGGAGGCGGAACTCCCCGCCCTGGACGGGGAAGCGGAAACCGGCCCGCGCGGCGAGCGGCGGGCCGCCGAGCGCGGGCAACCGCACGCCGTCCCCGGCGCCGGGTCGCACGCGACCGCCGCGAACCACCCGAACACGACAGCCCACGGCCCCGCCGACGCGGCGGTCGACGGGCCGCACACCGCCCCGAACGGCCGGGCGGGCGCCGCCACCACACAGGCGGAGGCGGACGCCACCCCGGGCGGCGGGCCGGACGCGGCCGGTGCAGCCCGCGCCAGGGCCGCGCGGAGCGCGGTCATGCGGGAGGTCGGGGAGGTGGCGGAGCGGGACGCTTGGGAGGGGGTGCGGGGGGCTCGGCATCCTGATCGGCCGACCGTGATGGACTACATCGGCCATATCGTCGACGACTTCCACGAGTTGCACGGCGACCGGCTCGCCGAGGACTGCCCCGCCGTGGTCGGCGGTCCGGGGCGGATCGGCGGGCTGCCCGTGATGGTCATCGGGCAGCACAAGGGCGGGGCGAGCCTGGCGGAGCGGCAGGCGCACCGGTTCGGGATGCCCGCGCCCAGTGGCTATCGCAAGTCCGCGCGGCTGATGCGGATGGCGGCGAAGCTCGGACTGCCGGTGGTGACGTTGGTGGACACGCCGGGGGCCAACCCCGGCCCGGACGCGGAGCGCAGCGGTCAGGCGCTGGCGATCGCGCAGAATCTGCGGCTGATGGCGCGGCTGCCGGTGCCCGTGGTGGCCGCGGTGGTCGGCGAGGGGGGCAGTGGTGGCGCGCTCGCGCTGGCGCTCGCCGACCGGGTGCTGATCAGCGCGGGCGGTATCTACTCGGTCATCAGTCCGGAGGGCTGCGCCGCCATCTTGTGGAAGAACCCCGAGGCGGCCCGGGCCGCCGCGGCGGCTCTGCGGCTGGACCCGAGGGAGTTGTTGCGGCTCGGGGTGGTCGACGGGGTCGTACCGGAGCCGCCGGACGGCGCCCACCGCGATCCCGCGAAGGCCGCGGCCCTGCTCGGCGACGCGCTCGTCGAGGCGCTGGGCGAGCTGGTGCCGTGGGAGGCGGACCGGCTGCTGGCGGCGCGGGCGGAGCGGTTCCGCCGCTTCGGTCTTGACACGGGGGTCCCCGCCGGGTCGGCCGGCGCACGGCTACACACCAAAAGAGGTGCATCGTGACAGCGGACAGCCACATCACGGACCATCGCGAGAACGGGCACCGGCCGGGCGCGGTCGTGCTGCCCCCGCATGCCACGCTGGATTCCCTGTGCCGCAGTGTGACGGAGCTGGCGAAGGCCGCGGACAAGCACCCGCGCCGGATCACGCTGCGGCACGGGCAGACATCAGTTGAGATGGAGTGGCCGGATCCGGCCGGGCACGAGCACGAGCCCAAGCGCGAGCACGAGCACGCACCGCCGTCCGGGCCCGCAGCGGCTCCGCCGCAGCATCCGCAGGCGCAGGCGCATCCCCATCCGCATGCGCAGGTGGCCGTGGCGGACGGGATGCGGCCGCAGGCCGGAACCCGGCAGGCGGAGGCCGGGCTGCGGTACATCTGCGCGTCGACGGTCGGCACCTTCTACCACGCGCCCGAGCCGGGCGCCCCGCCGTTCATCGGGGTCGGGGACATGGTCAAGCCGGGGCAGCCGGTCGGTGTGCTGGAAGTCATGAAGATGATGAGCACCATCGAATCGGACGCCGCCGGGCGGGTGGTGGAGATCCTGGTGCCCAACGCGCAGCCCGTGGAGTATCAGCAGCCTCTGATCGCGGTGGCGCCCGGCCCCGCCGCCGGGCCGGTGTGATCCGCGTGTTCTCCACCGTCCTCGTCGCCAACCGCGGCGAGATCGCGCTGCGTGTTCTGCGCGCCTGCCGCGAGCTCGGCATGCGCACCGTCGCGGTGTACTCCACCGCCGACCGCGACTCGGCCGTGGTCCGGCTCGCGGACGAGGCCGTGCACATCGGTCCGCCGCAGTCGAAGGCCAGCTATCTCAGCGTCCCGGCGGTCATCGAGGCGGCGCACCGCACCGGGGCGCAGGCCATCCACCCCGGGTACGGATTCCTGTCCGAGGACCCGGACTTCGCGGAGGTGTGCGAGGACTCGGGGATCACCTTCATCGGCCCGCCGGCCTCGGTGATGCAGCGGCTCGGCGACAAGGCGGCGGCCCGCGCGCTGATGGCGGAGGCGGGGCTGCCGGTGCTGCCGGGCAGTACGGGCGCGGTGGCCACGCCGGCCGAGGCCAAGGACATCGCCGGGCGGATCGGCTATCCGCTGATCCTCAAGGCGGTGGCGGGCGGTGGTGGCCGCGGTATGGCGGTGGTCCGCGAGCCGGACGCCCTGGTGCCCTCGTTCAACGAGACACGGGCCCACGCCCGCGCGGTGTTCGGCGATGAGCGCCTGTACATGGAGCGGTTCGTGGAGCATGCCCGCCATGTGGAGGTGCAGGTGCTCGCGGACCGGCACGGCAAGGTGGTCCACCTCGGCGAGCGCGACTGCTCCGTACAGCGGCGCCACCAGAAGATGGTGGAGGAGGCCCCCGCGCCGAATCTGCCCCAGGAGCGGCGCACCGCGATGTGCGCGGCGGCGGTGCGGGGCGCGGCGGCGGTGGGCTATGTGGGAGCGGGCACCTTCGAGTTCGTGCTCACCCCCGACCACGAGTTCTATCTGATGGAGATCAACTGCCGGCTCCAGGTCGAGCACCCGGTCACCGAGATGGTGACCGGGATCGACATCGTCCGGGAGCAGATCCTCATCGCGGCCGAGCAGCCCCTGACGTTCGGTCAGAGTGATGTCGTACGGCGGGGCGTGGCGATCGAGTGCCGAGTCAACGCCGAGGACCCGGACCGCGGCTTCGCGCCCACACCCGGCTCGCTGACGGAGTTCGTACCGCCCGGGGGGCCCTTCGTACGGGTGGACACGCACGCCTTCCCGGGCTGGCGGGTGGGCCCGGACTACGACTCGCTGCTGGCGAAGACCGTCGCCTGGGCGCCGGACCGCGAGCAGGCACTGGCCCGTATGGACCGGGCGCTGGGCGAGTTCCGGGTCGGTGGCGGGGGCGTACGGACCACGCTGGGGTTTCTGCGGCGGGTGCTGGCGCGCCCGGAGTTCCGGTCGGCGACGCACACTACGGGGCTGATCGAAACGATGGGCCGAAAAGATGATTCATCGTCAGCCCATTCGCGCGGCGAACGAGTGAAGACCACGGCGATCTCCACTCGGAGGGCTTACAACCGGCCCGAAAGCGGGCCGCGCCAAGTGGCAGCGGGGCCCCACGTCGCTGACGGTTGATGAGACACCTACGCGATCCCTTTATCTGGCAAATGTCAGTAATCGTGCAGGTGCCGGAAGGAATGACTCATGCGTTCAACTCGCGCACTCATCGCCGGGACGGCGCTTGCCGCATCCCTGACTCTGGGCGCCCCTGCCGCCGCGTTCGCCGCTGACGTCTCCGACCCGGGCGGCCACGGCGGCTACTCCAGCGGTCAGGAGTCTGAGGACTACGGCTCCGGCGGCTCCTGGAAGGAGAAGGAGAGCAAGGGCAAGGAGGAGTCCGACCTCGGCAAGGAGAAGGAAGAGGAGTCGGGCTTCGGCAAGGGCAAGGAAGAAGAGTCCGGCTACGGTAAGGGCAAGGAAGAAGAGTCGGGCTACGGCAAGGGCAAGGAAGAAGAGTCCGGCTACGGCAACGACGACTACAGCAAGGGCAGCTACGGCAGCGGCTACGGCAGCGGTTACGGCAAGGAAAAGGAAGAAGGCAAGGGCAAGGAAGAGCACGGCTGGGGCGGCAGCAGCTCGTACGGCAAGGAGCGCGAGCACGAGAAGCCGCACGGTGGTGTCCACACCGGTGGCGGCGGCATGGCCACCACCGGTGGCGGCATGGCGGCCGGCTCGGTTCTGCTCCTCGGTGGCCTCGGCGCCGGTGCCTACGCCCTGCGTCGTCGCAAGCCCACTGGGACCGCGATCTGAGCTGACCGCTTTTCGTAGCCCCGCTGCCGTGGCCGACACCGCTTGTGGCGGTTGGCCACGGCAGCGCCACGCTCTTTGCCGGTGGGCTCTCCACCGGCCAGAAAGGCAGAATCCATGGGCAAACAGGGCGGTGCCGACAGCAACACCCGCGTCATCCGCTGGGCCGCCGCTTCGGCCCTCATCGGCGTCTTCCTGATCTACAACTCGGTCGACGCGGCCTCCACACAGCCCTCGCAGAAGAAGCCCGCGATCTCCGGACCGACGCTCACCCCCCGCCCCCAGACGGCCGCCCCTCAGGAGGTCCGGCTCGGGCCCGCGCTGCCGCGCTCGCCCGCCAGGCATCTGGACATCCCCTCCATCGGGGTGAGCGCACCGTTCACCGAGCTGACGCTCGACCGGTCGGGGGTGCTGATCCCGCCGCCCGCCGACAACAACAACCTGGCCGGCTGGTTCAACGGTGGCCCCTCACCGGGCGAGCGGGGCAACGCCATTGTGGCGGGGCATGTGGACACCAAGACGGGCCCGGCGGTGTTCTATCCGCTCAGCTCGCTCAAGACCGGGAGCCGGGTCACCATCACCCGCGCCGACGGGATCGTCGCGACGTTCGTCGTCGACTCGGTGGAGACGTTCAACAAGGCGAACTTCCCCGACGAGCGGGTGTACGGGCAGACCCCCGACGCGCAGCTGCGCCTGATCACCTGCGGCGGTTCGTACGACCGCGCCGTCCGCGACTACACCGCCAATGTCGTCGTGTTCGCCCACCTCGACTCCTTCCAGTGGGCCTGAGCCCGCCCTGGAGAAACGCCGGATGGGGCCGGGCGGCCGGGGGGGCGCCGGGGGTATAGGGACCCGCGCCCGCCGCGGGGGTGGGGGGGTGGGGGGCCCGCGGCGCGGGGACCCGCGGGCTGAAATAAAAAAAAAGAGGGCGC